>JBOHJV010000051.1:0-19388 GCA_050728695.1 Methylocella sp.
TCGGCTCTCCTTGCAGCAGACGGGCGACGAAGCAAAGCCGTTCTTCCATGACCGAACTCACTTTCCACGGCATCGACACCTCCTGCTTGCCAGAACAAACAAAAAGTGTAACCCATGTGTCCGGTACGAAATGTCACCTATGTCTCGGGCCGCTCACAACATGGTGGTGTGAACACTCCACCGCCTAAAGGCGGTGGCTTCGAGTTACGGGTAAAAGCCGGATCAAACCGCCCTTTGGGCCGATAAGCTACACCACCTTGAAGTTATCATCCGGTTCTTCTGGTGTCTGGTCCTCCAAGGCGCTCACAGGGCGCGAGCACCAGAGTTCTTCCTCCCAAGGGAGGCAGACTGTGCTAAGCATCCGGGTGCAGCTAAGGGCATATCGGCCCGAAGGGAGTGACCAAATGCGTTACGTTCTTGCCGCGATTTTCGTTTGCGCGGTCGGTATGCCCGCGACGTCCGCTCTGCCAATGGTCAGCCCCAATTCGGTTTTGGTATCGAAAGCAGACCCAAGAGTGCAAGTAGTGAGGCGCAATCGACCGCACCCAAGAGTGCAAGTAGTGAGGCGCAATCGACCGCACGCACATCGTCACAGTCGCAGTGGGGACGGCATCCATCCTTTGGTCGGAAGCGGTGACTACTAAATCGGAAAAGCGCGCTTGCGCTTCAATGGTTCGCGCAGATGCAAGCGGGTCATCTCGACCGTACGCAGTTGACCGCCGCGTATAGCGCCCAGTTGACGGATGACATAGTGCGGGAAACGTCCCGCCCCTCAACCAGTACGGCGCGTCACCAATAGTCGCCCATATACTGCTGAGCCGCACGATTGGGGAGCAGACATTCTACCTGGTAAAACTTCACTTTCCGCGCGGCGATGCGGCCAGCCTTCTCTTAGGCTTCAATGCGGAGGGAAAGATCACCGGCATCGGTATCATGAGCATGGCAGGAGACTGACAGAGCATACCGTCGATACGCCACAGCCCAGCCGTTCAGAACCATCCAACGGTTCAGATCCTGATTATTGGCAACGTATACGGCCACGACGCGGCCATCCGGAGGGCTATGGTCAAAGCCTGTTCTGATCTCTTCCGCGCGTTCGAGCAACACTTCTCGCCGACGATGCGCCAGAATCATGCCGCAGGCGACAAGGTCTTCGTCGGGTTTGACCACCGCATGCGCCTCCGCCCAACTTTGGCCTTAAAACTTAAAAGGAATAGCAGTTCGGTTAATATATCATTGCTCGCGCCTGCGCGACTAACGGACAATAATGATCCGTACATTTGCCTGGACCGGACTACTTCTCGCCCTTTTGAGCGGATCGCCAGCTTTCGCTTTCAATAACCCGCTCAGCGACTTACAGCTGGCGACCTTTAATCCGCTCGACCGTGGTCCGCTCGCCGACTTTCTCAATCTTTTTCGGGAGCAGGCCATACCGCGCCGGGTCGTCCCTTGGCTCCGCGGTGATGCGCCGGGCACGGTCGTCATCTCGACGAGTGAGCGCCGCCTCTTTTATGTCCTCGGTGGCGGGGAAGCGATCCAGTATGGCGTCGGAGTTGGCCGGGAAGGCTTCACCTGGTCCGGCACGAAGACAGTGACGATGAAACGCGAATGGCCGGATTGGACTCCACCGTCGCAAATGCTCAAGCGCCGCCCCGATCTGCCACGCCATATGCCTGGCGGAATGGATAACCCACTCGGCGCGCGCGCGATCTACCTTGGCTCGAGCATGTATCGCATTCATGGGTCGAATGAGCCAGATACAATCGGGGCCGCGGTATCGTCCGGCTGCATTCGGATGACCAACCGCGACATCGTCGATCTTTTCGATCGGGTTAAGTTGGGCACCAAAGTTGTCGTGCTTCGATAAGCCACACAAAAATTGAAGTTATTTCGACGTCGATCTAACCATCACATATTCGACGGTTCTCCTTTTCCTGGTGGAAGGCGACAAGATCACACACTTTCGAAATATTCCGCTGGAGGTGGCGGGCGAAGAGCAGACATTGCGAAATCTCTCTTCCCTGTTCGAAACTATCGCGAAGACGATTGAGGGTTGGCTGGGTATAGCTGCCGCTGGTATTGCACGAGAGGACCGAATGCATCGGCAACGACTAGGCCGTCCGAGCTGCTTCACTCGGGGAGGAAAGGGCCATGGATGGCAGCGAGATTGACGCGGTCCGCGCACTATTAAGTTCCAAGCCTAGGCCCGTGGGATGGGTCCAGCGGCGCGAACGCCTCGACGAGGTTGGCTCCATCTGGCCCGTTGCCGACGACGTCAATCTAGATTTGGTCGATCTTGACGGGGTGCCTGGCGAATGGTCGATCGCGCCAGGCAGTGACGCCACTCGCGTCCTGATGTTCTTCCACGGCGGCGGCTATTGCTCCGGCTCCATCCTCAGCCATCGCCGCATGGTCACCGAGGCGGGCCGGGCGGCAGGAACAAGGACGCTGGCGGTGGGCTATCGCCTCGCGCCCGAGCACCCCTTCCCCGCGGCACGCGACGACGCGCTGACGGCATGGCGCTGCCTGCGAAATCAGGGCGTCGCGGCTGGACGCATCGCTCTCGGCGGGGACAGTGCGGGTGGCGGCCTTACGGTGGCGCTGATCAATCGGCTACGCGACGCTGGGGAGGAGCTTCCTGGTTGCGCGTGGCTAGTGTCGCCATGGACGGACCTTACCATGTCTGGCGAGACGCTCGCCACCAAGGACGCGATAGATCCGATCATCCACAAGGGTTATCTCGTCGAACTAGCCGACGCTTTTCTTCCGGCCGGGACGGACAGGAAGGACCCGCGGGTCTCTCCTCTCTACGCTGACTTGAAAGGCCTGCCACCTACGCTGATTCAAGTGGGTTCCGCCGAGACGCTGCTCGCGGACGCCACAAGCTTCGCCGCCGCGGCCGGAGCCGCCGACGTACCCGTGACGATGGAAATCTGGCCGCACATGATTCATGCGTGGCACCTGTGGAACGCGCATTTGGAACCTGGCCGCCGGGCGCTCGCCAGCGCCGGATCGTTCATCCGCGAATGCCTGTAACCGAAGGGTCGGTCGCATCTGCGAGTCGCCAGTGGGCCCGAAAGCGCGCCTGCGCCGCCGCTCCGCGCTTGGCGTTGTCTCAGCGCCATAAGCTGCCGTCGGCACAATCTCGCGATCCTTTAGCGCAATCGAAAAGACTGTCCGCGGCGATCCTTCCAAATCCGATCAATGCTTGCTCCGCCGCGCCAGGCTGTCACAGGCTTTGACGCGGCGCTGATACACCTCAGCCTTGGCCCAGACGGGAGGTTGGCACGTTGATAGTAGGTTTCAGTAAATGTGACTAAGTCTTTCAACGAACGATAAACGCACCATGCAGAGATTTTTCTCCAAGATGGAGAAGCGCAAGCCGTGCCGTCAACAATCTGGCGGGCACTCGCAACATGTCGAAAATAGCATTCGACGTGGTGATCTTGTCATAAAATTGGAAACTCAAAAACTGACTTTTTTGTCAGAAACTGTCGCATTAGTCATTTGAATATCTTGGTTTGATTGTCTATCCGAATCTGCCGTTAGCTGGGTTTGCGATGGGCCTATGCAGAGCGCGCCAAAAGTGCTACGAATGCACCTATCTCGCCGCTCATTTGTTCGATGGAATGTAGAGGAGGAACTCTGCGATGTCCCAAGCGAAGCGCACTTCGAAGGGGAAGCGTCCAAGTAAAGCTGTATCCGTGCTGGGAATCGCCGGGATGTCTTTGGCAGCATCGGCCGGCGGAGCGGGAGCGGATATGCCGGTAGCGGATATACCATCGCAGAATACGGTACCATTTCAATTCAACACTCTCGGTGACGAGGAAATCTCCGACGTCAGCCTGGCGACGTTCCATCTCTTCGACAAGGACGGCCCCGGAACACCGCAGTCAGGCTTAATACAACTTGCCCGAGGAGGCTGCGGCTGCGGACACGGCGGCGGCTGCGGACACGGCTGCGGCGGCTGCGGACACGGCGGCGGCTGTGGACACGGCTGCGGCGGCGGCTTCGGACAAGGCTGCCGCGGCTGCGGACACGGCTGCAGAGGCTGCGGCGGCAGAGGCTGCGGCTTTGGAGGCTGCGGCGGCTGCGGCTGGGGCGGGGGCTGGGGCTGGGGCGGTTGCTGTTTGTCGTGGGGAGGCTGCTACATCTGCTAGACTCGAGCACTTTCCGATTACGTTGACAGACGCAGGTCGTCATGGCCCGGGTTTGACTAGGTTCGACCCGGCCAACGGTATCTTGTTTGCAGCGCCGCCCAGGCGATGCGCGTGTTAGGCGTGCACATAGCGGCCGAGGGGGTCGCCAAGCTAATCAAGAGACCCTAGATTCAGAAACGCTAGCGTGCGAGCTTGGTGACGGAGGGCTGGCAACCGGAGAATACGCCTCGCACTGGCGTGCGGAGTTGTGGCGAAGGCGCGCGTACTGACCTAATGACAGGCGACCACGAAAATAACTTTACGCGGCGTAATGCCAAAGACGTTCCGCAGTTCGCGCCGAATTTCACCGTCTATTTGCTACCACCCGATATCGTGTGCCTCTATTCCGAGGACCGGAAGTTCTTGCTTCACGGCGAGCTCTATTGTGCGCTCGCCTCCGCGATAGGAGAGGGTGGAAGGAGCTTTCGGGAGCTCGTTCGCGAGCTGGAGCAGGATTTTCCGTCCGACAAAATCCACGAAGCCTTGAAGCGGCTCGTCGACCGCCGTTACGTCCTTCCGGCGTCGCACTTTTCGAATGGCGTCGTGGCCGCCTATTGGGCCAGCCTCGGCCTGTCGCCGGAGACCGCGGAGAGAATTTTCCAGAAATATCGTGTGCGCATTCAGTCGATCGACGTGCAGGGGGCACCGGAACTCGGCGCCGCGCTGAGTGGGCTGGGCGTTCGCGTCGTCAAGCGCTCCCCCGACATGACGGTCACGCTGGTGAGCGATTATCTCGAGGGGCGACTGGTGGAATTGAACCGGCAGCATTTGTCGGACCGCGCCCCCTGGGTGCTCGTCCAACCCTCCGGCATTTTTCCCATGGTGGGGCCAGTGTTCAGCCCTGGCAAGGGCGCCTGCTGGATGTGTCTGGCCGCACGGATGAAAAGGAACCGAGAGGTCAAGGCGCTCCTCGACCGGAGACAAGCCCGCTGCCTCGCGGTTTCGCCTCTGGCCCAGCACACGTTCGGACAGAGTGGCATCCAACTTGCGGCCGTCGAGATCGCGAAAGCGATCGCCACCGAGTTTCGCACGCAATTGCGCGATCACATCATCAGCCTCGACCTGTTGGGCTCGACCATCGTGAAGCATCACGTCGCGGCCCGCCCGCAATGCTCGGCCTGCGGCCGCAAGAAGTTGCGCGACCCCCGCCGTGCGCCAGTGCCGGTCGAGCTTGGCGCAGGCGGCAAGGTCGTTATGACAAGCGGGGGATACCGCAGTGTTTCGCCGTCGGCCACGGTTGCACGTTTCCGCCGGCACGTGAGCCCGTTGACCGGTGTGGTCTCGCGTCTCGAGCGGATAGAAGTCGATTTGCCCTTGAACACCAACTACCATGCCACGCACAATTTTTCAGGGTCGGCCGAGACGGTCGATGAACTCAGGGCGGGGCTGAGCAGCGGCAGCTTCGGTAAGGGCAGCACCGGCGAACAGGGTGAGGCCAGCGCGCTCATGGAGGCAATCGAGCGCTATTCCGGGATTTTTCAGGGCGACGAGATCAGAGCAAAGCGGCGGTTTACCGATTTCCCGTCGGGCGAGGCCATTCCTCCGAACAAAGTCCTTCTGTTCAGCGACGCGCAATTGCGGCAAGGCCGGGCGCGGACGTCCGGCGCGGACGACTGGGAGGCAATCCCCGCCCTATTCGATCGATCGGCCGACATCGAATGGTCGCCGGTCTGGTCTCTGCGTGACGAACGCTTCAAATATCTTCCGACCAGCCTCTTGTATTTTTTTTTCAGGGGCCCTGCCGCCTTCGCAGCGGATTCCAACGGATGCGCGGCCGGCAACACGCTCGATGAGGCAATCGCCCAGGGATTCCTCGAGCTGGTGGAACGGGATGCATACGCAATCTGGTGGTACAACCGATTGCGGCGGCCGGAATTAGACCTCGATCAGTTCGACGATTTTTACGTTCGCGATCTGCGAAACAAGCTGGCCGAAACCGGCCGCCGGCTTTGGGTGCTCGATGTCACCAGCGATCTCGGGATTCCGACGTTCGTGGCGATAACACACTGGATGAAAGACGGGCGCGAAAATATCGAATTCGGTTCCGGCGCGCATTTCGAATCGCGAATCGCCGTGTTGCGTGCGTTGACGGAGCTTAGTCAATTTCTATCCCTGGGTCTCATGGGCGGCGGGACCGGGGACAAATCGAGCCTTGATGGCATCGCTCCGTTGCGTCTGCAGGACCATCCGTATTTGACGCCGAGCGGAAAACCGCTGGTCCAACCGGACTTCGGCTCGAAGTTTGGCCATTCCGACACGCGCGAGCAGGTGACGGCCTGCGTGCGCCTCGCCAAGCAAGCGCGCCTCGATTTCCTCGTCCTCGATCAGACGCGTCCCGACATCGAGGTCCCGGTCGTCAGGGTGATCGTTCCGGGATTGCGGCATTTCTATCGCCGGTTCGCGCCTGGCCGGCTTTACGATGTGCCGGTAAAGCTCGGATTGCAAGACCGGCCGCTTAAGGAAAACGAGCTCAATCCGATTCACCCCCATACCTGAAGGTGATCCCGGCTTGCGCACTTCCGAACCAAAGAGAGTGCGACGGGCCGCGCCGGCGACCGTTTCGGTCCGGCTCGGCGGTCACGTCACGCTCGAAGCGCACGGAAACGGAAAAATCGTCGCCTGCTTCGATGGCTATGCGGTCGGCATGGGAACGTTCAGCGCGGGCGCGGCGGATCACGCGCAGGCTCTGCGCACGGGTCTGCCACTCGCTTCGTTTGCGTCTAGCCGCCGAAACATCGACAAAGAGATTGACCTGTTGGTCCGGCGATTGGCCAGACGCGGTCTATTGGAGTACCGCCTCGGCCGCTCGCGCAATGGCGACGACCTGCTCGTCATCGAACCGCAGGTTCACGATTATTGGCCGCGAACGCCGCCGCTCGGCAATTCGGACGCTCTCGTCTTGTCACGGTTCGCGTACCTGCGACGACGCGGTAACGAGATGGTCCTGGAATCGCCGCGGGCCGGCGCCTTGTTCAAAATCTGCGATCCGAAGATTGCGGCCGCCTTGGCCATGCTGTCCACGCCGCAACAAATCAAACAGCTCCGCCGGCAGGATGGTTTTCCAGGGGTCGAGCTTCTCGCCCTGCTCTTCGATTGCCAAATCGTTTTCAAGGTCGAGGCTGCCGGTGAAAGTGGCCTTCGACCGGCCGAGAGTGACCACAACCTCGTTCTTTGGGACTTCCACGATCTTCTGTTCCACACGCGCAGCACGGAAGGCCGGCACGCCAACCCGCTAGGCGGAGTTTACCCCTATGCCGGCGTCATTTCTCCGCTGCCGGCGGTGCGGCCCCGCTGGCCCGGAAAAAAAATCGATCTGGACAAGTTCTCGGCCGCGCATCGGGAGGAAATGTCGCCGGTCGCGAAGCTTTTGCGGGGACGTGACTCGACGCGCGGCTTTGATGAGCAACGGCCGATCACGCTCGCCGAGCTTTCGCGGCTTCTTGACAGCACCGCGCGCGTCCTGTCGACATCGAACGGCAACCTCGACGACGGCGGTCACACCGTCAGGCCGTATCCGTCGGCGGGCGCCAGCTACGAGCTCGAGCTCTATCTGGCAGTCGACAAATGCGAAGGGCTTGCCCGAGGCTTCTATCATTACGATGCCGGCGTTCACGCGTTGGTACCGATCGGCGTTCCCACGCATGAGCTCGAAGCGCAGTTGACGGGAGCCGGATATTCAATGGGTACGCCAGCCGCGCCCCAGATCTTGATCACGATCGCAGCGCGCTTTGGCCGGATGTCATGGAAGTACAGCTCGATCGCCTATTCGCTCATTCTTAAGGATGTCGGCGTGCTAATGCAAACGCTCTACCTAATGGCGACCGAAATGGGGCTCGGCGGCTGTGCGATCGGGATCGCGAATATCGACCTGTTCGCAAAGATGACCGGGATCGAATTCCACGTCGAGGGCCCGGTCGGTCAATTTGCAATTGGTCGCCCGGCGAAATCGGCGGTTTCCGACTGACGATCGCACGGTTTCGGTGTGGCCGGGCAAGGGCCACCCCAACCGCGATGGAACGGCCGAAACCGGCGGGTCACTGGCGAGGTTCCCGGAATTGCCAAGACTATCGGCGGCCCCGCCCGCCGGAGGGATCGTGCGGTGCGACGCATACAAAATATCCGATAGCCTTGCGAATGCGCCTATCCAGCAGCGCGAATATGGCTCCTTGAGGATCCGTGCAGTGGACGATCCAAGCGCCGCCGGGGACCGCAGCCGGGCCATAGAGAATTTGGCCGCCGCCGGCCTCCACGCGCTTCGCCGCCGCCTCGACGTCGGCGATATTGAAATAGTAAAGCCAAAAAGGAAACGGCAGCTTCGAAGGCTTGGTGAACATGCCGCCGATCGTCTCCCCTCCGGCGGAGAACCGCTGATATGTGCCCATCGCGCCGACGTGGGCATCCGCTTTTTGCCAGCCAAATAGCTCGCCGTAGAAGGCGAACGCCTTCTCCCAGTCGGCAGCGAGCAATTCATGCCAGCCCACGCGCGTCGGTGTGCCCAGCTCGGCGGACTGCTCTTGGCCGGGGTTCAGCCCCTTGACCAACGCAAACGTTGCCATTTGCGGGTCGGCGACGACCGAAAATCGGCTGATATTGGGGACGTCCGTCGGTGGGACGTGCACCGCTCCGCCAAGCTGCTTGATCTGGTCAACGGCAGCGTCGACGTCATCGACTCCGACGTATCCGACCCAGTGCGGCGTAACGCCCGTTCTCCTCGCGTCCTCAGGCAGGTTCATCAGCCCTGTGACAGGGACGGCTCCATCGGTAAACAGGCTATAGGCCAAACCGGGCATCGAGGCATCCCGCGTGCCCCAGCCCACGACATTGGCGTAGAAAGCCTTGGCGGTTTCTATGTCTGTCGTCATCAGCTCGTACCAGACGAAACGGCCATGAGATTTGACCATGTCTCTTTCTCCGTTCGAGCCTGCAAAGAAGTCGCGGCGCCCGCATTCGGGGTGGCCTAGCTTATTTTCCGAACCAATGATTTAGCGAACGCAAGGAGTTCCGCCTTGTCAGGAGAGCGGAAAGGAGGCAGGATGAGGGTGAAAAACGACAGCAATCCGAGGAATGCCGGGCTATGCGCCAGACCTCTGACCATCACGAAGCGGTGGGATTTATAATAATCGCCGCTTTAGGTGTGATGCTAATCATCGCACTGCACCTAGTATAGTCCGCGCCGGCAAAATCCGCCGCATCGTTCTATTTGGTTCTGGACATGGTGAAGCCTTTGTGCGACGCGTTTAAACGCGGCGCGAGATAATCTCGCAGCGCCGCACGACGGACTCCCTCTTTCAAGAGTGGCATGGCGTTAATCCGCCGCGAGCTTGTCGATCGAGAACAAGTTCCAGGCGCTGCTGGCATAGTGCGACCCAGGCCTTGCCACCGCATAGACGCGCCACGCGTAGCGCTGCGGCGCGCCCGGCAGCTGGACGAGGGTCGCGGAGGCTTCGACGTAGCTCGCGGATACCTCGCGCGATCCGGACGCTTCGAGCACCCTGAGCTCGACGTAGTATTCGACTGGGACCGGCTGCTCCGGCGTATTCCACACCAACGCGACTTTCGACGAGTTTTTGCCCGCGGGCAGCACGGCATCGATCGGCGCGACCGGGACGGGGCGCATGGGCGATAAGTCGCCGGGTGGCGGAGGTGCCGTCGCTCGCCCGGCTCGCACCAGTGCCGCCAGGCGGGCGGAAGCGGCGTCGAGGCCGCCGCGGGCGGCGGCGCGGTACCACGCCTCCGCGGTCGCCGGATTGCGCGGCACGCCGTCACCGGCCGCATAGAGCTGCGCCAGGGCGTATTGCGCGCGATGGTGACCGCTGGCGGCGGCCCTCGCGTACCAAAGCGCCGCTTCGGCGCCATCGCGGGGCACGCCGGCGCCGCTGTCGAGCATGACCGCGACATTGAATGCCGCCTGCGTGAGCCCGGCCTCGGCGGCCTGGCGATACCAGCGATAGGCCATCGCGGAATCTTGCAGCACGCCGCGGCCGAGATCATACATCAGACCCAAATTCAGCGCCGCTTCGCCGTCGCCGGAAGCGGCGAGCAGCAGCCACAGATAGAAGGCCTCGTCGAACCGGCCGGCGTCAAACGCGCGCCTCGCATCGCGGTCGTCCGCGCGCAACGGCGATGCGACGGCCGCGAGAACCGCAACAAGCAAGCACGCCGTGGTCCTGCGCACGCCCGCTCGCCCCGCGGCTAGCGCCAGGTGAGTTCGGCGCGACGGTTGCGCGGCTCGGCCGCGCCGGGTGTGGTTGGGACCGGCGGTTCGGTCTCGCCCTTCGCCAGGATCTGGAAGCGTTCCGTCGGAATGCCGCGCGCGACTAGCCCGCGCATCACCGCGTCAGCGCGCTGCTGCGACAGCCGCAGGTTGCCCGCGGCCGTTCCCACCGCATCGGTCGAACCGGTGACCACCATCACGAGCGGCTTGCCGTCCCGGTAGAGCCGCGAGGCCTGGTCGAACAACGCCACGTCCCGTGGCCGCACCTTGGCGCTGCCGGCGTCGAAATAGAACACAAGCGAGTTCGGCGGCGCGGACGGCGGCGTCGACGGCGCGGATTGTTGCGAGTGCGCCGCGCCTGCGGGCAGTGCAAGCGCGGCTGCGAGCGGGAACACAAAGACTCGGGACAGCGACATGAGAGACTCCTAAGTTGATGGCCGAGAGCGGCCGTTTCGCAATTGGCGAACGATAACGGAGGTTACCTTGCCGGCACCAAAACCTCGATTGTCCCGGGGCGAGGGAGCGGCTTGCCGGGCATCGGCGGCGACAGCCGGGAGGGCCCGAACTCCGCGCCGAGGTCCTGCTCGACGCGCCTGGCGCCGTCGAGGTCCTCCGCGAAGAAATAAGTGATGCCGCCCTTGCCCGCGACTCGCGCGGCGGGTGCCGGATCGCTCGCCGCGAGCCCGTCGCCGCGCAGCAGGCGCACGAGCCCTGCCGCCTCCTGCCTGGCCGCGGCACTGCGGGGCGCGTAGCTGACCAGCACCTGGATCGGCGCGTTCTCGGGGAGCAGTTGCGCGTCGGCAAGCGGCGGCGGCGAGAGGGTGGGTGGATTGGCGTCCGGCGCCGCTGGCGGCACTTTCAGCGCCTGACGGCTGTCCGGCACGTTACTGTCGGATCGAGGCCCGGTTTGGGCAACCACCGGGACGGCAGGGAGTTGGTGCGATGTGCCGAGACCTGAGCGGACCTCATCGCCGGCGGGCATCGGCGCGGGCGAGATTGCGCCTGTTACGTCGCCCAGTTGCTGCGAAGCGGATGGGGCGGGTTCGGGCGTCCACAGCATGGCAATGGCTCCCCAAGTGACGGCGAGCACAACACTCGAGATCACTACCCCGGCGTGGCTGCTGAACGCATATTGTACGACCGCACCGGCGCGGACGATTACGTTTCTCTGATGCCATGCGCACATGATGACATAGGTCTTTTATCCGCCAGTCGTATCCTTAAATCAGGTGGCAAAGCGTCGCAAGCGCGGTCTGAGAGGCTGTAATCACGAATTCTTCGCGTTTGACGATCAGCTCTCTTAAACGCGCAATCTTGCCGTCGATAGTCTTCGCTCACTCCGCCGCCTTTAGGTAAGGTTTGATTCCGGCAATGCGTTCGCGGGCGAGCTCCAAATATTCGGAATTGAGTTCGACGCCGATGTAGTGGCGGCTGACGCGAATTGCCGCCGATCCGCCATTCTCCGCAAGTGGGCGGCGGAGAAAACCGGTGGACCGGCGGCCAAAGCAATAATGATTGTTCGGTCATGAAATACCAGGTGCGAGGCTTGGGAGGGTGACAAGCTTGCCCCATGATGATTGTGGCCGCGATTGAAGCATTGTTGTCGCTCCTTGCCGGATAATGGTTTCAAGTGTGGTAGTCCGGCACGCTGATTTTTACGGGAGCGCGGGCCAAAAAGTTACAATCGTGGGATCATTTTTTAGATCCTCCTCGTCGAACGCGGGTGTCACGGGGAACGGCGCGCCACTACCAAACCGTGGAATAGCGACTAATTACGTTTGAGCGATCCGCGAAGAGTCTAAACAGGGAAGGGAGGATCTCATGCCAATCTATATCACCCAGGGCCGGTACACGTCCGATTCGGTCAAGGGCATGGTGGCCAATCCCGAAAACCGGGAGAAGGCCGTCGCGGACCTCATGGAGAAGGCGGGAGGCAAGTTACTCGCCCACTATTTCACATTCGGCGAGTATGATTTCCTCTCGATAACCGAGGCGCCGAACGAAGAGGTCATGGCATCCGCGCTGATCGCGGGGGCAGCGTCGGGCGGGATTTCCCACTTCAAGACGGCGGTCGCGTTGACCGCCAAGGACGCCATGAAGGCGTTTAAATCCGCCGGGGCTCTAGCCAAGTCATTCAAACCGCCAGGGCGGTAACGAAAGCCCTTGGTCTAAGATAAAGACGGCGCCGTCAAAAAGCGGGGTGTCAAATTCGTCGCGGCGAACGGCGGCGGAGCAGGCGTGCTATCGCGGAAGGTGCAAGGCAAATAGAAACAGAGAAGGGTCCCTCGGCCGGTTTTGACGCGCGCCTCGCCCCGAAACACTGCCCAATGCGCGAGGCCCTGGTTGTCAGAGCCGCAAAACAAGAATTTGAGCGCCGGCTAGTGGGAGAAGGCAAAGTAGCCAGCGCAGGCGTCAGCCCACTCCCAGCCAGATGGGGTCCAGACTTGCTGCCAGCAGTAGTTGCCATACGTTCCGTAGGCGTAAAAAATCGGTCGGCCAACGAATGCAAAATTGTGGACATGGCGGCGATGTCGGAAGCAAGCCGGATTGTGGAGTCCGCCGCCGCAACGCCGGTTTACGAGCGGTGCGCAGCCGGCGACCTGCCGCCCCATTCGCGTGCCGGCCCCATGCAGGGCCACAGCCGGCGTTGCCGTGACAACTGCCGCCGCGATCGCGGTCGCGGCAACGCGGCCGGGAAGCTTGGCCATCACTTCAATCCTCCGGGTAAGCCAGCCACGCAAAGCGCGGCGCGGCCACGCCAAATGAAAGATAGCACCAGTAGCGGCTTGGACAAGTTGGACATGCGATGAATGGTGCGCGGCCGGAGCCGCGAGGCGCATTGCGCGCGGACGCGGGGAAACGCTTTATTCGCCTTTTTCGCCGCCCTCGGGGTTAAGCGTATTGCGGCGCACGGCGCCAAGTTCGCCGGTGAATTGATGGAGCCTCGCGCCCACGAATTGCCGCAACCGTTCCGCACTCTGCGGGAACTCATGCAGGACACGCCGGAAAAGCTGTCGCGAAATCCGCAGAACGGTCGATGGTTCGCGCGCGAGCGCCGTCGCCGGACGCCGTGTTTGCGCCAGCAGCGCAAGATCGCCGATGAGCGCGGGCGGGCGGATGATGCGCGCCGTGGCGGAGCCATCGCCGGAGGCATCCATCGCGATCGATCCAGCGAGCACCACGAACCCGTCATTGGAAACTTCGTCACGGCGAAACAACACGTCGCCAGCGCGCAGAATCCGTGTTTCGGCGGAAAAAGCGATCAACCGCAGCGCTTCCGGTTCGATCCCCGCAAACGCCGGAATGCGCGCGAGTTTGCCGATGTCGTCTTCCAATCCCATGCCGGCGTTTCCCTGGCCGTAAGCGTTTTCAGGGGATCAACTTATAGCCGCCCGCCGACGTAACTAGTAGTTGCGCCTTCGCCGGATCGCGTTCGATCTTCTGGCGAAGCCTGTAAATATGCGTTTCGAGGGTGTGGGTCGTGACATTCGCATTGTAGCCCCAGACTTCGCGCAACAACACTTCCCGCGAGATGACTCCCTGTCCGGCGCGATAAAGAAACCGCAGAATTGCGGTTTCCTTTTCCGTTAACCGAAGCTTATTGCCTTTTTCGCCGATCAGATGCTTGGCGCCCGGCTGGAACGTATAAGGGCCGATCCGGAACAGCGCCTCTTCGCTCGACTCACGCTGGCGCAAATGGGCGCGGATCCGCGCGAGCAGCTCGGCGAAGCGAAACGGCTTCGTCACATAATCATTGGCCCCGGCATCGAATCCCTCGACCGTGTCGGTTTCCGAACCATGCGCGGTCAGCATGATCACCGGGTTTTTGAATCCTTCCTGCCGCAATTGCCGGACCGCCTCGCGTCCATCCGTGTCTGGCAGACCGACATCCATGATGACGAGGTCGGGTGTCTGTTCGCGTACCACGTCGAGCGCGCCCTGCGCCGTATCCGTCTGAACGGCCACGAATTCTTCGTGCAAGGCAAGCTGCTCAGCCAACGCCGCGCGCAAATCGGCGTCGTCGTCGGCGATCAGGATCTTAAGAGCCGGGGTCATGAACCCTTCCTTGAGGAAGCGGGCTTGCCTCCATTCAACAACGAGCACGGATTAAAACTGGTTCCGGCGGCAGCGCGGCGGCGCCTCGCCTCATATTGCATCCTTGGTTCTACTCGAAACTCCTTTGCTCATCTCACGCGAGGCAGGCCTAGGAACGCATAATTGGCGTGATAGCCGGAGCCGTTCAATCTAGTCATGTTCTGCGCGCGCCGGGAAAATGCGCTAAAACAGACCGGTTCGATCACACCGGCGAATCGCACGGAAGCATAGACTTGCATGAAACTGGTTGCAAAAAAACTGGCGAAATATTTTGTGCGCGGGCAAGGTGAGGTCAAGCGTGGGCTAAGCCGCATGGCTGCAACCCGCTTGCCGCGCGTGTCACAAGCGCAAGAATTTCCTCTCGGCAGGTTTCGGTCCGGGCCTGTCGTGGTTCGCTGCGCGATCGGGCGGGCAGGGATAAGGCAAGACAAACGGGAGGGCGATCGCGCGACGCCTTGCGGAGCCTTTCGCCTCCTCGGCGGCTTTTTCCGCCCGGACAGGGTTTTGCGCAATGCTTGGCCTTTACCGCTGCGGCCGGCCGGGCCAAGCGATGGCTGGTGCGACGATCCGCGCAGCCCGCTTTACAACCGGCGAGTGGCATTGCCTTGCCGGGCGAGCCACGAAAAACTATGGCGCGCGGATGGCCTCTACGATCTTGTGATTATCCTAGATTACAATATTTATCCGCGCCGCAAAAATCGCGGCAGCGCGACCTTTCTGCATTGCGTGCGGGGGGATTACGCGCCGACCGAAGGGTGCGTCGCGCTTCGCCTCGACGATCTGCGCCGGCTGCTGCCGCGTCTCGCGCGGAACGCGGTGCTGACGATCAGGTGAGGCTCTCTCGCGAGTCACGATCTCGGCGCGTGGCGGTCTTGCTCCCTGCGGTATGCGCGATCGTCCAGAGCGCCCGCGCGGCGAGCGATGGCCCAAGTTTCGGCTCTCGCCGCGCACTGGCAACCGCCTCGGCGAGGGTTACGATTGCCCGGCCGAGACTTGGCCGTGTCCAAGCCCGCAGGTGCCGCTCGAAAGATTCTTTCTGCCGAAAGCCCGCGCTGGCGAAACCCGAGCCTTCGCGGGGCCCATCGTCGGCGTCGCGCCGAGCGCGATGCAGGTCTAGCGCGTGACGCAGCGCCGCCGCGAGCAGCGCATGATAATCGCTG
The DNA here is from genome assembly GCA_050728695.1 of Methylocella sp. Classification (GTDB taxonomy): domain Bacteria; phylum Pseudomonadota; class Alphaproteobacteria; order Rhizobiales; family Beijerinckiaceae; genus Methylocapsa. The sequence goes on from JBOHJV010000051.1 coordinate 15,669, forward strand.
GCACCAGCGAAGATATGGCGCAGGCGTGCGTCGAGCGCGGCGAAGGCGCCATCGAAGGCCGCATCCACCGCCTCGCCGACAATAAGGTTCGACGCGTCACAGACAATGGCCGCGACATGATCGAGGGTGATGTCGCCCGCGCCATGCGCGTAAAGCACGAGTTTTTCAATTTCGGAGCGGGTCGAAAGCCGGTCCTGGCCGAGCTGGGAAACGAGAAACGCCTTGGCATCCGGCGCAATCGCAAGATTCCCCGCGGAAACCTCGGCGTCGATCAATTGCGCGATGTCCTTGGCGGAATCGGGATAGCACTGGATCGCCGCGGCGTGTTTGGCGCGTTCGCAAAGTGTCCGCAAAGGCGCGTCGTTCTTCAATGCGCCGGCTTCGATGACAACCGTGCAATCGTGTGGGGGCGCGACGCGAAAGGGCTCGAACGCGGCAATAAACGCCTTGTCCCGCGCCTCGATGAAAATCGTCCGCCGGCCTCCGAACAGAGGAATGGTATTGGCCTCGTCGGCGAGCCGTGTAGGATCATTGGCAAGCTCGTCGCCGCCGATCCGGACAAGTTGAAAAGGGTCCCGCGGATCGTCGACCGTGCGCGCGACAATATTCCGCGCCCGCTCGGCGACAAGCCCGGCGTCGGTTCCAAAGACAAGGTACAAATAAATATGCGGCGGCGGGCGGGCGAGGAAACGCTCGGCTTCATGGCTTTTGACCGCGACCATGGGCGGCTATCCCCGTGCGGCAAAGGCGGCGGCGAGCGGATCGGGCCTGACCTGTGCCATCAATGCAAAAACAGCTTGGCGAAAATCGCCACCTGAAAGGCGATCACAAAGCCCATCATCCATTTGAGGATCGCCGTATCGATTTTCAGGCTAGCCGAGTCGGCTTCAATTTTGGACAAGCGGTTCTCGAGTGCCTTGATGGCTTCATCATTCCTGCGGCTCAGGGCCTCCGCCGACTTTAGTGCCTTGTCCTCGGGGATGTCGATGGCGCGGAACGCCTCGAAGACCTCCGTTTGCATTACTGTCAATCGCCGTCTCCACTCCATATTAATAGAAGTTGCACCAGGCCCTTGACGGAAGAGTCTATCAGCTTTTTTCAAACCCTGACGTGGCGGGTGCTTTCACCCAATTCGCTATGCGATATTAGAATATAATCGTCTCGGCGTTAAATAGTCTTTTCCTTGCGTAGGCGTTTGACGGCCGCCGAAACAGTTCTCCCGGCTATCCCCGCGCGGCGATCGCGGCCGCGACGCGGACGCGGATCACATCGGCGAGCCTTTTCGCGTCGCGGATCTCGGCATCGCGCGCGGCACGAAGATTGGAGAACCTTTGGCTCGTCCGGTCGTAGCTTGCAACGACGCTCGCCTGGCCCTTGGCGATTGGCTCACCGCCCCCGGTCGGCATCAACCGGTAATCCGCGTTCACCACGACGTTCGCGGCGCTCGGATAGCCGCTCACCGTATCGAGCAAGGGACTCTGCACATTCTCCGTCACGGACACGATGAGCCGGTATTTTGCAGGCACCTGCGATCCGGTGCCATTGAATCCGAAGATGAGCTCATTGCCGAGGTAATGGCCGAGCCGGTTGGGGATCGGCTCGACCGCGATGGCCTGCAACTCGGAGGCGACGTCGCCGCCCGCGCTGAGCGGCCCATAGAGCGGCTGAATACAGCCGGAAAGGGCGACGCTCATTGAGAGCGCGGCGAATATCCGCGGGAGCGCCCGGCCACGCGGCCACAATTCAACCAACGACATTGACGATCCTTTGCGGAACGATGACGATTTTTGTCACGGGCCTGCCGTCGAGCGCGCGGCGGACTGGCTCGAGTGCCAGCGCGGCAGCCTCGATCGCCGCCCTGCCGGCGTCGCGCGCGACAACAAGGTCCGCCCGCTTGCGCCCATTGACCTGGACCGGCAGCGCAATCGTATCCTCGACGACGAGCGCCCGGTCGGCGACGGGCCAGGCCGCCTCGGCCGCCAAATCCGCATGGCCAAGAGCCGCCCAGCATTCCTCGGCAAGATGCGGCATCATCGGCGCGATCATCAGCACCAATATGTCCGCGGCCTCGCGGAAGGCGGCGCGCATGTCAGGCTTTACAGTCTCGTGTTCGACAGCGCCGACCGCGGCGGAAAGTTTGTTCGCCAAATCGTGCACTTGCGCGACGGCGCGGTTGAACCGCAGCCGCTCGATATCTTCCTCGACCCTGATCAGGCTCATGTGGACCGTCTTGCGGATTCCTGCCGCCGCGAGCGAGGGATTTGCGGGCGGTGCCGTTCCGGCCGGTGCCGCGAGCCGCGCGAGCTCGCCCGCAAGCCGCCACAGGCGCTGGACGAATTTCGCGGCGCCTTGCACGCCTTCCTCGGTCCAGATGACATCGCGCTCTGGCGGCGAATCCGACAGCACGAACCAGCGCGCGGTATCGGCGCCATAAGCCGAAATAATGTCGTCTGGATCGACCGTGTTCTTTTTCGATTTCGACATTTTCTCGATTGGCCCGACCTCCACCTCCTCGCCGCTCTCGATCTCGAAGGCGCGCCTTCCATCCTCTCCCGCCTCGATGCTTACGTCAGCTGGATTAAGCCAAACGCCAGCCTTCGAACGATAGGTCTCGTGAACAACCATGCCCTGCGTGAATAGCCCGGCGAACGGCTCCTTTAGCGCGCCAACGTGATCCGTCGCCCGCATCGCGCGGGTGAAAAACCGTGCATAGAGCAAGTGCAAAATCGCGTGCTCTATGCCGCCGATATATTGATCGACGGGCAGCCACTTTTCGATCCATGCTGCTGTCGTTGGCGCGGCCTCGTTCCACGGATCGGTGAACCTTGCAAAATACCAGGAGGAATCGACAAACGTGTCCATCGTGTCCGTTTCGCGAAGCGCCGGTGCGCCGCATTTAGGACACGCGACATGCTTCCAGCTGGGATGCCGGTCGAGCGGATTGCCGGGCTCGTCGAAGCTCATATCCCGCGGCAATTCGACCGGCAAATCGGCGGCTGGAACAGGCGCCACGCCGCAGTCCGCGCAATGGATCACCGGGATCGGGCAGCCCCAATAGCGCTGGCGCGAAATCCCCCAATCGCGCAGCCGGTACTGGACCTTGCGGTTTCCCTGCGGCCGGTCGCCGAAGAATTTTGCTTCGAGCCGCCGGGCGACTTCTTCCTTTGCCGCCTCTGTCGTCATCCCATCGAGAAAGCGCGAATTGATCAGCACGCCATCGCCCTCATAAGCGGTGGTAGTAATCTTAAACGTCTCGGGGTCTTCGCCCGGCGGGCAGACCACCGGCGTGTTGCCGAGGCCATACGCGTTCACAAAATCGAGGTCGCGCTGATCATGCGCCGGGCAGCCGAAAATCGCGCCGGCGCCATAGTCCATCAAAACGAAATTGGCGACATAGACCGGCAGACGCCATTCCGGGTCGAATGGATGGCGCGCTTTTAGCCCCGTGTCGTAGCCTTTCTTTTCCGCCGTCTCCAATGTCGCGAGCGAGGTGCCGCCATGATGGCAAAGGGCGATGAAGCTGGCGAGTCCTGGGTCGGTCCTCGCTGCTTCCGCCGCCAAGGGATGATCGGCGGCCATGGCCAAAAACTTGGCGCCGAACAGCGTGTCGTGGCGTGTCGTATAGACCTCGATTTCGCGCGCCGCGACCCGTGGCGCGGGCTCCAGCTCGAAGCGCAGCGCAAGCCCTTCCGAGCGGCCGATCCAATTCGCCTGCATGAG
>JBOHJV010000052.1:0-19286 GCA_050728695.1 Methylocella sp.
GCGAGGATACGAAATCATGTTTCGCCGCGCTTGTTCGCGGCCTCCCGGCCTGTTGTCTTTCGCCCGCCGCGAACAAATGTTTTGATGCCCGGCACAGGAGAAAAGATGCACGGTTCAAGACCAGGCAATTGGCGCCGCTGGCGGCGTAAAACCGCGTTGCGGCTGTTCGTGCTTACAGTTACGCTTGAGGCTGTGTCGGTTGCCGCGGCTGCGCCAAAAGCGGACTCCCCGGAGCGGAACTGGCCTTGCCGCCAAATTCTGGTCGGGCAGCTCTCCTTGGCCGCGGTGTGGTCTGGCCCCCCGATCGAGGGCGTGGCCTGGCGCAACGATCAAGCGGTCGCCGATATCGTGGCAACGCTCGCGGCGCGGCGCACCCCGCTCCAAACCGCGGAACGCGCGATCGAGGACTTTGCGAAAGCGCAGGGCGCGGCCAAGACGAAAAAGCTGGTCGCCGTTTTCGCCGGCCTATTCGAAACCCTCAACGACGAACGCTCGCAAGTGATCGAAGGGCTTCTTCGGTTCGGCGCAAAACAGAAGGAACTTGCCGCGAAAATACGCGCCGAGAACGCTCTTCCGCGAGAAGGGCCGGGCCGAGAAGCGCTGGGCAAAGTGCCGCCGGGGGCAAGCAGGCAAGACGCGGAGACCGTCGCACGGGACTTGGAATGGGACCTCCGCGTTTTCGATGAACGGCGCCAGTCGCTCACCTATGTGTGCGAGACGCCGGCGCTCATCGAACAGCGGCTTTTCGCGCTTGGCCGGGTCATTCAACGCAACCTGGAATGACCGGGCATCCATGCACTTGGTCTTGGTAATGTTTGATGGTTTTTTCCGCGTGCGCGACGTGATCTAACCGTTGGCCTCATGGGTATTTCTTGAGCAACGCGAGCGGTGCGTCCAAACCTGCGGTCGCGTCATTGGTTCATGTGGCGAGGCCGACGCGCACTGTCCCTGATTTTTGGGAGGTTATCCAAATCGCCACCGACGTCTTCACACAAACTGACTGACAAAATTATTTCGCCGTCGCCGGGTATTTTACGTAATTGCGCTACGCGCGACGCTTGCGCTGATGCGGCGATATCCTGGCCGGCTCTTTCGCGTCGGCGGCTTGTTTCACGCCTGCTTAGCCTTTTTCGCTTTTTGCGCCGCTAAGTTAACGGCGGATTTTCGTGGTGCAGCCGCTGCCTTTGCTTTTGACTTGGACAAGGTCGGCTTCGGTGCTCTTGTCTTCGGCGCGGCCCGTCCGGTTTTTTTGGGCCGCGATCGCGCGCCCGCCTCCTGCTTATCGTCGATCAAGCGGATCGCCTCTTCAAGCGTGATCGTCTCGGGCGACATGCCCCCTTTCAAGGTCGAATTGGTGTTGCCGCGATTGACATAGGGTCCGAACCGTCCCGCGCGCACGGTGACCGGTCCGCCCGCGGGATGCTCGCCAAGCAGGCGGCCCTGGACGGCCCCATCGCCTCCGTGCCCCGCCCCTTTCGCGGCGACAAGCGCTATCGCGTCCGCAAGCGTCAACTTGGTGGCGTCGGCATCGCGTGGCAACGTCGCGTTGATATTGCCGTGATTGACATAGGCGCCGTACCGCCCAGCCTTGACCACCACCTCGCCGCCTGCCGGATGTTCGCCAAGCACGCGGGCGGGCGCGCTCGCGGCGTTGCCGAAGCGCCGGCCGGTCAAGCCACTTTCCTTGGCGACGATGAGGTCGATCCCACGATTTTCGCCAATGCTCAGAATGTCGTCGTCCTTGCCGAGGCTCGCATAAGTCTTGCCGTGCTGGACATAGGGACCAAAGCGCCCGATCCCGGCGAGGATTGGCTCCTTTGTCTCGGGATGTTTGGCGATCTCGCGCGGCAGCGAAAGCAAGCCGAGGGCTTGATCCAGGGCGAGTTCGCTTGGATCGATGTTCTTGGGCAGCGAGACCCGCTTTGGCTTTTCACCTTCGCCCTGTTGCAAATAGGCGCCAAACCGGCCGTCGCGCAGGGTGACCTCTTCCCCCGTAGCCGTGTCCTGGCCCAAAACCCGGACGCCCGCCCGCTCGCCATTGGCCGCGCTCTCCGCGCTTGTGTTCGCCAAGGTGCGGGTGAATTTGCATGCGGGATAATTCGAGCAGCCAATGAAGGCGCCAAATTTGCCAAGTTTCAGCGACAGCTGGCCAGTGCCGCAGGACGGACACGCGCGCGGGTTCGAGCCATCTTCCTTGGCGGGGAAAATATGCGGGCCCAACAGCTCGTTCAGGTTGTCCAGCACTTCCGTCGTGCGCAGGTCCTTGATGCCCGCGAGCGCGCCGGAAAAATCCACCCAAAAATCGCGCAGCACGTGCTTCCAGTCGAGTTCATGGTTGGAGACGAGGTCGAGTTGCTCCTCAAGCGCGGCGGTGAAATCATAGCCGACGTAGCGGGTGAAAAAGCTCTCCAGAAATGCGGTCACGAGACGGCCCTTGTCTTCTGGGATGAGCCGCTTCTTGTCGAGGCGAACGTAGTCGCGCTCGCGCAGAACCGCGAGGGTCGAAGCGTAGGTCGAAGGCCGGCCGATGCCAAGTTCCTCCATGCGTTTGATCAGCGTCGCCTCGGTGAAGCGCGGCGGCGGCTCGGTGAAATGTTGGCCCGCCGCGATTTTGTCCTTGGCGAGCGCCTCGCCCTTTGCCATCGGGGGCAGACGGCCACCGTCTTCATCCTCTTCGTCGTCGCGGCCTTCCTGATAAATCTTCAGAAAACCATCGAAGCGAACGACTTGGCCGGTCGCGCGGAGATCGATCGTTCGCATGCCGGCATGTGCCACGATATCCGCCGCGGTGCGTTCGAGTTCGGCGGATTCCATTTGGCTCGCGATCGTGCGGCTCCAGATGAGTTCGTAAAGCCGCCTTTGATCCGGTTCGAGGCCACGTGCGACAACTTTTGGCAAGCAGGCGGGATCGGTCGGGCGGATTGCTTCATGCGCTTCCTGTGCATTCTTGGCTTTCACCGTGTATTTGCGCGGCACGTTTGGGACATAACGGGCACCGAACTCCTTGCCGATGACATTGCGCGCGCTCGCGATCGCCTCCGGCGCGAGATCAACGCCGTCGGTGCGCATATAAGTGATGAGACCCACCGATTCGCCGCCGATTTCGGCCCCTTCATAAAGCCGCTGGGCGAGCTGCATGGTCCGCGCGGGCGCAAAGCCCAGCTTGCGGGAGGCTTCCTGCTGGAGGGTCGAGGTCGTAAATGGTGGCGGCGGATGCCGCTTGGCGGGCTTGGCCTCGATCCCGGCCACCGAGAATTTGGCCGCGTCGAGGGCCGCCTTGAAGGCTGCCGCTTCCGTCCCCGAGCCAATATCGAGCCGGCTGATGCGCTGGCCATCGGCGCCCACGAGCCGGGCAACGAAAGGCGCCCCGGCCTTGGTCTTCAAGTGCGCCAAGATCGACCAATATTCGCGCGCCACGAATTTTTCGATCTCGAGCTCGCGGTCGCAGACCAGGCGCAAGGCGACGGACTGCACCCGTCCAGCCGAGCGGGCGCCCGGCAATTTGCGCCATAGCACCGGCGAAAGATTGAACCCGACCAGATAATCGAGCGCCCGGCGGGCGAGATAGGCGTCGACGAGCGCGGCGTCGATCTCGCGCGGATGTTTGATCGCCTCGAGGATCGCGGATTTGGTGACCGCGTTGAACACAACCCGCTCCACGGGTTTCGCTCCAAGGACTTTTTTCGCCTTCAACACTTCGAGGACGTGCCAGGAAATCGCCTCGCCTTCGCGGTCGGGGTCGGTGGCCAGAATGATTCGGGTCGCGCCCTTCACCGCAGCGGCTATTTCAGCCAACCGTTTGGCCGATTTGGAATCGACATCCCATATCATGGCGAAATCGCCGTCCGGATCGACCGAACCATCCTTCGCCGGCAAATCGCGAACGTGGCCATAGGAGGCATAAACCGCGTAGCCTTTCCCGAGATATTTGGTGATTGTCTTGGCCTTTGCCGGCGATTCGACGATGACAACATTCATGCAATGATCCCTCGTTCTCTCGACGAGACTTTCTCGGCGGGCGCCCAAAGCCGCAAAAACTCCAAAACTCAAATGGCGGCGGCGACACCGCCGAGCCAACAGCAGGAGCTTAGCCTTAATCGATGACCGGGAGGATGGGGGAGCGCGGGCCCATAGTCAAATCGCGCGGGAAATATCAGGCAAGCTGAACCATTTAATCTCAATAAGCGTTTACTCTACAGAGACCACTAAGGTCAAGCCCACGTTTCACTGCTAGACGCCGAGCAAATTCGCCAGACAAGCAAATTCGCTAACTGAATCAACCGATAAAGAAAATGCGGAGAAGCCAAGTATGAAATCGCACGAAACCAGAATTGATTTACAATCGAACGCCAAGGCAATTTCCATCGATCTTTTGAACTCCCGCTTGGCATCCGCCATAGATTTAGCTCTTGCGACAAAACAGGCGCAGTGGAATCTTAAAGGGATTCAATTCATTGGCGTGCGTGACATGCTTGGTGCTTTCCGCGCCGAACTCGATTCCCATGTCGATACAATCGCGGAACGCGTCGTGCAACTTGGCGGAACCGCGCTCGGGACAAGCCAAACAGTTACAAACAAGACCACGCTCAAACCATATCCCACCGATATTTACAAGATCATGGATCATGTCGCGGCGCTAATCGAGCGCTACTCCGCTGTCGCCAACGCGGCCCGTGCCGGCATCGAGCGGGCGGAAAAGGCGGGTGACGCGGATACGGGGGACATATTGACGGAGTTTTCCCGCAATCTCGACAAATCCTTGTCGTTTCTCGAAGCCCACCTTCAGGAAGCAGCCTGAACCGCGGCTCGCGCGGAACGCTCGCCAGAATTCCGGGCGTTCGGAATAAAATCGGTGGCAAAACCGGTCGGCGCAACCGACCCCGGCGACGCCCGCGCTATATTCTACTTTTTGAAAGACAGGCTCTGCAGCTTGCTCCCCGGCGGCGCGCCCTCCGGAAAAACTTCAAAAGCGTAAACAGCGGCAGTCGCGTCGGTTGGAAATTCGACGGTCCGTCCGGCGTTGCCGCTGGCGTCGGTCCGAAGGGTCCCGAGCTGGCGGAAGCATTTTAGGAAAATACGGTAGCTCGTGTTGGGAGATGCGCCCGCGAGGCGTACGGCGGCGGTGGATGTGCTGCTTGTCTCGGTAGACACCGTCACGGAGCCAGCGACGGCGGCCGAACCAGTGTCGGCGACGTTGTCATTGGTGCAGCTTCCTTCGTCTTGGCGCACAAGGGCAACCGTTGTCGCCGTGTGCGTCGCGAGCGGGAGCTGGACGGGACAGGCCGTGCCGTCGCGCGCCGAAATGGTGTAGGAATATGTCTTGTCGCCGCTCTCGGCCTTCACGACGCTCCCGATTGTCGCACCGGCTGGAGCGCGATCGGCCGACGTGAAATCGGCATGGTCGTTGTACCAGCAAGTCAGCCGTTGATTTTGCCCGAATGCCGCGCCCGCGCCCGGTAAAATCACCATCGCGATCAAAATGCTCTTCCACATGGTTTTCATGGCGTTCCGATTTTTGATGAGAGCTTTTCCCGACGGCGCTTGAAGCGGTTCGCGCCGGAAATTGCAACAGGACAAACACGGCGAATCGCTTCCCGATTTTCTGAAGGCGCCGCCAAGAAGGCAATCTTGGGGTGAAATCCATAGCACGCCCGGGACCGCTTGGATATTCCCCGCCCCGCCGGGGCTGGCGGCGTCGCTTGACCGGCCGAACGGCGGTTAATATGTGGGTAGATCGCATACTTCTTTGCCAACTATCGAGACGGGGCCGATCCCCGTCCTATCCAACAGGCCGATGGTCAACCCGCCGAAAGAGCCCGCATTTCCACACCGGCATCTGCTCGGGATCGAGGGGCTTTCCGCGCAAGACATCAACTTTCTTCTCGATCTCGCCGAGGCGGCGATCGAAGTGTCGCGCCTGGTCGAGAAGAAGCGCTCGACCTTGCGCGGGAGGACTTTGATCAACCTCTTTTTCGAGGCTTCGACCCGGACCCAAGCGTCCTTCGAACTCGCCGGCAAGCGTCTCGGCGCCGACGTCATGAACATGTCGGTGGCAACCTCGAGCATGAGGAAGGGCGAGACGCTCATCGATACGGCGATGACGCTGAACGCGATGCGGCCCGACATTATCGTGGTGCGCCATGCCCAGGCCGGCGCGGTGCATCTTTTGGCGAAGAAGGTCGACTGCGCGGTCGTCAACGCCGGCGATGGCGCGCATGAGCATCCCACCCAGGCGTTGCTCGATGCTCTCACGATCAGGCGCAACAAGGGCAGGATCGAAGGTCTCACGGCCGCGATCTGCGGCGACATCCTTCACTCGCGCGTCGCGCGCTCCAATATATTGCTGCTCTCGGCGCTCGGCGCGCGGGTGCGCGTGGTCTCGCCATCGACGCTGCTGCCGCCGGGCATCGAACGGATGGGGGTCGAGGTCTGCCGCGACATGCGCGCCGGGCTCGAAGGCGCCGACATCGTGATGATGCTGCGCTTGCAGCGCGAGCGGATGCAGGGCGGCTATGTACCTTCGTCCAAGGAGTATTTCCGCTTTTTCGGCCTCGACGAGGCAAAGCTTTGTTACGCCAAACCCGATGCGCTGGTGATGCATCCAGGACCGATCAACCGCGGCGTCGAAATCGATTCCGCCGTCGCCGACGGGCCAAGCAGCCGCATCCGCGAGCAGGTCGAGATGGGCGTCGCGGTGCGGATCGCCGTTTTGGAGGCCCTGGCGCAGCATTTGCTCAATGGCTGAGAGCGAGTTTCGCGTGAAAAGTTCCCAGACCACCGCCATTGCCCACCAGCCGCTCGCGCTTGTCAACGCGCGCCTGATCGATCCGGCGAAACTCAGCGAGACCATGGGCGGAGTCCTTGTCGCCGATGGCTTGATCCGCGATTTCGGCCCAACCGTTGCGCCGGCAAATCTTCCCGCCCACGCGCAGATCATCGATTGCGGCGGCGATTGCGTGGCGCCCGGCCTCATCGACATGTGGGCGTTCATCGGCGAGCCCGGCGCCGAGCATCGCGAGACGATCGCGACCGCGACCATGGCGGCGGCGGCGGGCGGCATCACGACGATCCTCGCCCGCCCGGATACCAATCCGCCGGTCGATGATGCGGCGGTGGTCGATTTTCTGTTGCGCCGCGCGCGCGATACCGGCCGCGTGCGGGTGCTGCCCTTGGCGGCCTTGACGGCTGGTCTCAACGGGGCGGAAATCGCCGAGATCGGCCTGTTGCAACTGGCGGGCGCGGTGGCGTTCAGCGATGGCGCGCGCGCGGTCCGCAACGCGCGGGTCATGCGCCGCGTCATGCAGTACGCCCGCGATTTCGATGCTCTCGTCGTTCATCTCGCGGAGGACCCTGATCTTGCCGCCGAAGGGGTCATGAACGAAGGCGAATTCGCCTCGCGCCTCGGCCTTGCCGGAATTCCACGCGAGGCGGAAGCCATCATGCTCGATCGCGACATAAGGCTCGTGAACCTAACCGGCGCGCGCTATCACGCCGCGCTCGTCACCACCGCGCTTTCCCTCGACATTATCGCCAAGGCCAAGGCCGATGGCTTGGCCGTAACTTGCGCCACCTCGATCAACCATCTGACCCTCAACGAAAACGACATCGGCGATTATCGGACGTTTTTGAAACTCGCGCCGCCGTTGCGCCACGAAGACGAGCGGCGTGCGCTCGTCGCGGCTTTGGAGGCGGGCCTCATCGACGCCGTCGTCTCCGACCATAACCCGCAGGATGTCGAAACCAAACGCCTGCCGTTCACCGAGGCGGAAGAGGGCGCGATCGGCTTGGAGACGATGCTTGCGGCTGGCCTGCGGCTCGTTCATTCGGGGGAGATTCCTCTCCCGCGTCTCATCGCCGCCATGACTATCCGGCCGGCCGAGATCCTCGGTCTCCCGCAAGGAAGGATCAAGATCGGCGCGCCGGCCGATGTCATCCGCTTCGATCCCGACGAGCCTTTTGTCGTCGATCCGGCAAAACTGCACTCGCGCTGCAAGAACACGCCCTTCGACGAAGCGCGCATGGAGGGCAAGGTCAAGCTCACCCTCGTCGCGGGCGAGGCGGTTTACGAGGCGGGGTAAGCGACTGACTTTTTGGTCAAGCGATTTTCCACGCTGGTTTTGTTCGGACCATTGCGTTGAGGAATGTAAGGAGCTGGCGGAGGCAACCAATGATGGCGACCTTTTTTGGCCTACCGCGCCGGACAAGTCGCTGATATGGCCAAAGTGACCAGGCCTTACCGGACCGATGACATTGTTGCTGGGTTCGCGCTCCGGCTGGTGTCTGGCATACGAATAGGCTGAGATTAATTCTTACTGCGCGAGTTCCCAGGTGACCTCGACTTCGGTTCGCAGCGTCTCGGCGCCAGGCTCGACCGGAATGGCGGCGACGGCGGCGCGCGCGGCGCCTCTCGGCGACATCCCGGCGATCCCAGGGGCAACCGGTTCGGGCGGTTGTGTCGCGATCTCCAGGACTCGCCCGAGCTTGAGGCCGAGCCCATTGACGTAGCTATTGGCCTTGCGCAAGGCGTCGCGAACGGCGTCGCCGCGCAGGGCGTCGTATTTCGCTTCCTTTTGCGAATAATCGAATGCGATGCTGTCAAGACTGGTGGCGCCCTTGTCCATCAATTGCCCCGCCAGAATACCGGCCTTTTCGATTTCCCGGACCCGCACGCTCAATGAATTATGGGCGTTGTACCCGCGCAGGGTCTGCTTGGTGCGGCCATTTGCATCGGTGACTACGTCGTAAACGGGCGCGAGCCTGACCGATAGTGTCTTGATATCTTTTGAATCAATGCCTTGCGCCTTGATTTCGCCGACGATTGCCTGGGCGGCGCGGGCGTTGTCGCGCGCGGCGGCGGCGGCGGTTGGCCGTTCGGTGTCGACGCCGAGCGAGATCGTCGCGATATCGGGACCGACTTCCGAGCTTGCGACGCCATTCGTCGTGATGGTTGGCACCGAGTCTTTTAGGGACAGGACTTGTTGGGCATGCGCTACATTCAGTTGAGTCAGAATGGCGAGCGCAAGCGCGGCGATGAAAGGGAGGCGGGCAAGCGGAAGAGGAAAACGAAAGGTTGTCATGAGAAGTCTTTCGGCGGGAGGAGGGATTGCCATCGAGCGGGCGCATCCGTGCAGTACTTGTCCCATAAATCTCACCGTTGCAGCCTGGCGCATTCTATCCCAGCACAACGTCGGACGAAACACCGCCTTTTCGCTCGGCTTTTATCCCCCCGCGCCTGGGGCTTGCCCGCCCGGAAACCGGGCAAGCGACGCAATCACTTCGGAATCCGTGACCTGGCGGAAGTCGGCGTAGAAAAAACCGACCGCTTCGAGCCACGCGGGAGATTCAAGACAGACGATGGTGTCAGCTTCGTCCCGCAGCTCATCGAGCGTGTCCTTGGCCGCCACCGGAACGGCGAGCACCAGCTCGTTTGGCGCGCGAGCGCGGATCGCGCGAAGCGCGGTGCGCATAGTCGCGCCGGTCGCGATGCCGTCGTCGATAACGATGACGGTGCGGCCCGCGGCATCGGCGCGAGCGCGGGCGCCAAGATAGCGGCGCCGGCGGCGTTCGATCTCGGCGAGCTCCGCGTCGCGGACCGCGTTGAATTCCGTTTCCGTGACGCCAGAGTGCTGGATGATTTCCACATTGCGCACGACAATCGGAGCGGCGCCGTCGGTCACCGCGCCCATTGCGAGTTCGGGCTGCGCCGGAACGCCGATTTTCCGGACCAGGATCAGATCGAGCGACGCCCCGAGAGCCGCCGCGACCTCGGCCGCGACAGGCACGCCTCCACGCGGTAGCGCGAGGATTATCGGCAAGCGCTCCTTGTATCGGGCGAGCGCCGCCGCCAGGCTGCGGCCGGCAGCCGAGCGATTCTCGAACGACATTTGACCGCTCCCTGTCCCGCGCTTACTCCGCGCCGCGATCCTATCGGTCATTGCGTGCCTGGCGCGTCTATGGAACTCAGCCGGACGCGCGCGAGTAAGCCGACGCGCGGGGAATTCAATTGCCGATGGCGTCTTCCGCCGCCCCGCCCATGGCTTCCACCACCCACCAATGGCCTCCACCGCCGCCGCCCCAGCCAAAGCCGTAGCGCCAAGAGTAGCCGAACCAGTACCAGCCCGGTCCATGGCAGCCGCCGCCATACTAGCAATAATTGTAGCCGCCCCGGAAATATTGGGCTTTTTGCAAAGGGAGCGCTTCGCTTGCCGCCGCTGCCGCTGCCGCATTCTGCATGGCTGCTGCGCGCGCATAACCGCCAGTCATGGCGGCCGTCATGGCTACGGCCGCGGCCGCAACGATCATCAGCCAGCGCATGTGATCCTCCCTGGAGTTACGGCCTCCACCGCGTCGTGAGAGACATTTATTAATCCGCTATTAATCCGCTTCCGGTCAATCGCGCGACCGGCGCTTATTTTTCCCGCGGCCAACCGGCTACCCTGCGGGCGCGTTTGGCGAGCGTGCGCAGCCGCAAGGCATTGAGCTTGATGAAGCCCGCTGCATCGCGATGATCATAGGCGCTAGCACCTTCCTCGAAGGTTACGAGATCTTGATCGTAGAGCGAATAAGGGCTCGAACGGCCAACGACGAAAGCCGAGCCCTTGAAGAGCTTTAGGCGCACCCGGCCGGTGACGAATTCCTGGCTGCGATCGATCAAAGCTTGCAGCATTTCGCGCTCCGGCGAGAACCAGAATCCATTGTAGATGAGCTCGGCATATTTTGGCATCAGCTCGTCCTTCAGATGGGCGGCGCCGCGATCGAGCGTGATACTCTCGATGCCGCGATGGGCGAAATAAAGGATCGTGCCGCCGGGAGTTTCATACATGCCGCGCGATTTCATGCCGACGAAGCGGTTTTCGACGAGATCGAGACGCCCGATCCCATGGGCGCGCCCAAGCCCATTCAAATGCGCGAGCAAGGTCGCGGGCGACATTGGCTTTCCGTCAACGGCGACCGCATCGCCGAGCGCGAAATCGATTTCGACATATTGAGGCTGGTTTGGCGCGTCTTCCGGATCGAGGGTGCGGGAATAAACATAGTCCGGCACTTCTTGCGCGGGGTCTTCGAGCACCTTGCCTTCCGAGGACACGTGAAGAAGATTGGCATCGACGGACAACGGCGCTTCGCCGCGCTTGTCCTTGGCGATGGGAATCTGGTTTTCTTCCGCGAAGGCGATCAGCGCGGAACGCGAGGAGAGATCCCACTCCCGCCACGGCGCGATGACCTTGATGTCTGGTTCGAGCGCATAATAGGCAAGCTCGAAGCGCACCTGATCGTTGCCCTTGCCGGTCGCGCCGTGCGCCACCGCGTCCGCGCCCACCCCGCGGGCGATCTCGATCTGCTTCTTGGCGATCAAGGGGCGAGCGATCGAGGTGCCAAGGAGATAGAGGCCCTCGTATCGCGCATTGGCGCGAAACATCGGGAATACGTAGTCCCGGACGAATTCCTCGCGCAGATCCTCGATGAAAATATGCTCGGGCTTGATGCCGAGCAGAACCGCCTTTTGGCGCGCCGGTTCAAGTTCGTCGCCTTGGCCGAGATCGGCCGTGAAGGTTACGACCTCGCAGCGATACGTGGTTTGCAGCCATTTGAGGATGATCGACGTGTCGAGGCCGCCCGAATAGGCGAGCACGACTCTTTTCACGCCTTTTGTGTCAGCCGCCACGGAGAACTCGCGGAGGATGAGAGATGCGCGAGACTATAATCGCTCGCCTGTCCACGCAAGTGCATCCGTGGCAAGCCGCCGGATTGCTAGTGGACAAAGGCAATTTTTTCGAACTTGCGCCAAACTGGCGGCCCCGTCCGCCAATCCGTCATGGTTAAGTGACGGTTAAGAAATACGCTTCAGTCTTCCTTACACATCGGCTCCGCAAGCGGCAGCCGGGCGCTCGAAAGGAAGACGTCATGAATTCCAAAGATTTGGCGAAAAAAATCGCGAAGACGGTTGCGATGGCTGGCGCCATCCCATTGGCGACGTGGTGCGGTTTGGCAATACCCGCGGCCGGCGCGGACTACGGGCAGCCGTTTCCCGGTTTCGGCGGCCCCGTGCCGCTCGACCAAAAGGTTGACTTCGCCTCCAACTGGTATGTCCGCGGCGATCTTGCCTATGCCGCGGAAACCTATCCCGATATAATACCGGCTTCCCCCTCGGTGCTCAACACTTTCAGCGCCGGCATCGGCATGGGATACAAGGTCAACAATTATTTCCGCACGGATCTCATAATCGATTATCGCTCCCAGATTCATGCGTTGGGCAGCGACGCAACGAACTGCTTCATCAATGTCGCTAACCCCTCACCTTTGCAACCGAATCCGCAGCCCGCGACCTGCAACGGCAATTTCGATACCGAAATTCACCGCTCCGACTTGCTCGCCAACGGCTATATCGATCTCGGCACCTGGGATGGCTTCACGCCTTACATAGGCGCCGGCGCGGGCTTTACCTGGGCGCGAATCAATCAATCCGTCAATTTCACATTCAATGGTTTGCCTTGCCAAGCAAGCTGCGGATTCACAAACGGCGGCAACATCGTCACTTTTGCCGATTTCGATCACAGCCAATCGAGCATGACCTACCGATTCGCCTGGGCGGTGATGGCCGGAGTATCAATTGCGATGACGGACCACGCGCTGCTTGACGTCGGATACCGCTATCTTGATCTTGGATCCTTCACCAGCCTGTCAAGCGTGACCGGGACGTTCGTGACCCAGAGAATCCGCGCGAACGAACTGCGCGCCGGTGTGCGCTATATGATTGATGGTATCTAATCCTGCGGCTTTTATCTGATCATGCCTGAACCGGATCAGTATCAGGCGAAGCAGCGCTCGCTTCGCCTGTCACCAACAGGCGCCGCACTTTTGCGCGGCGTTTTCAGCCCATGGCCCTCACGATCGCGTCGACCATCTTCTTGGCGTCGCCGAAAAGCATCGTTGTATTGGGCCTGAAAAACAATTCATTTTCGACGCCGGCGTAGCCAGCGCCCATGCCGCGTTTGACGAAGAGCACGTCTTTGGCGTACTCCACATCGAGGATCGGCATGCCATAGATCGGCGAGGAGGAATCGGTTTTGGCGGCGGGATTTGTTACGTCGTTGGCGCCGATGACAAACGCGACATCGGCGTCGGGAAACTCTGGATTGATGTCGGTGAGCTCGAAAACCTCGTCATAGGGCACATTGGCCTCGGCGAGCAGCACATTCATGTGCCCCGGCATGCGCCCGGCGACCGGATGGATCGCGTATTTGACATCGACGCCCTTGCTTTTCAAAATATCCGCCATCATCCCCACCGCATGCTGGGCCTGGGCAACCGCCATTCCGTAGCCCGGCACGACAATCACTTTCTTCGCGGCAAGCAAGATTTTGGCGGCACTCTCCGCCGTGCCTTGCTTCACTGGCCGCGTCTCCGCTTCTTGCGGGCCGGCGGGGACGACGGTTTCGCCACCGAAGCCGCCGAGCATGACCGAGATGAATGAGCGGTTCATCCCCCTGCACATGACGTAAGAAAGAATCGCGCCGGACGAACCAACGAGAGCGCCGGTGATGATCAAGGCCAGATTGGCGAGCGTGAACCCGACGGCGGCCGCGGCCCATCCCGAATAGGAATTGAGCATCGAAATCACCACCGGCATGTCCGCCCCGCCAATAGGTACAATTAACAGAACGCCGAGAGCGAAAGACACGAGAACGAGCAGCCAGAACACGAGATGGGCCTCGGTCGGCACGAAAGCAAAAATGAAGCCCGCGAGCAAAATGGCAAGACCGATATTGATCGCGTGGCGGTTGGCAAGCAGGATCGGGTTGCCGGTCATCCTCCCGTCGAGCTTTAGGAAAGCGATCACCGAGCCGGTGAAAGTGACCGCCCCGATCGCGGCGCCGAGCGACATTTCAAACAGCGTCGAGCCATGAATTTCGCCTGCCATGCCGAGACCGAAACCCTGCGGCGCATAAAGCGCGCTTGCCGCGACGAACACCGCCGCAAGGCCGATGAGGGCATGGAACAACGCGACAAGCTGCGGCATCGCCGTCATCGCGATGGTGCGGGCCCGCCAAACGCCGATCGAGCCGCCGATCGCCACGGCGAGCAAGACCCACAGAAATGACGAGAACCCCCACGGCAATTGATAGAGGAAGGTTGTCGCCGCGGCGATTCCCATGCCGATCACGCCGAACCGGTTGCCTTGCCGGGCGGTCTCGGGCGAGGATAGGCCACGCAGCGCGAGGATGAAGAGTATCCCAGAGACGAGGTATAAAAGAGCCGCGAAATTTCCGTTCAACATCGCGTCAGCTCTTTTTCTTGAACATGGACAGCATCCGCTCGGTGACGAGGAAGCCGCCAAAGATATTGATCGAAGCAAGGGTGAGCGCGAGGAAACCGAACATTCGGGCGGTGCTTGAACCGTCGTCCGCGCTTGCGTCGATGCCGGCAGAAAGAAGGGCGCCAACCACGATGACCGAGGAGATCGCGTTGGTGACCGACATCAGCGGCGTGTGGAGCGCGGGGGTCACGGCCCAGACGACGTAATAGCCCACGATCACGGCAAGCGCGAAAATCGCGAGCCGGAATATAAAAGGATCGATAACCCCGCCGCTCGCCACCGAGGCGCCAGCGGCGATCTGCTCGGCATAGGCCTGCGCGGCATCGGCGGCATGCCGCGCCGCCTGCGCCGCGGCCCATGTCTTGTCCAGCATTTGTGGATCGACGTCTGGCATATGATGCCCTCCTGCTTGATATTGTGTCGATTGCGATCTTGGTCGTTGATGCGGTTTCTGGCTAAGCCTTGGCTTTGAAGCTCGGATGCACGAGGCCGCCATCCTTGGTCAGCAAGGTTGCCTTGACGAGTTCATCGTCCCATTTGATCGCGAGCGACTTCGATTTCGGGTCGATCATGGTTTCGGCGAAAGCCAGAAGGTTTTTCGCATAGAGCGCCGAGGCGGTGGCGGGCACCCGTCCGGCGACATTAACATGGCCGACAATCTTGACGCCATTTTTTGAAACGACGGTTTCGCCGCGTTTCGCCAATTCGCAGTTTCCGCCGCGTTCGACGGCAAGATCGACGATCACCGCGCCGGGGCGCATCGATTCGACCATGGCGGCGGTGACAAGGACCGGCGCCTCGCGGCCGGGAATAAGGGCCGTCGTGACGACGATATCCTGCGCGGCGATATGCGAAGCCGTGAGCGCCGCCTGTTTCGCCATGTAGCCGGCCGACATCTCCTTCGCGTATCCGGCCGCCGTCTCGGCCTGTTGGAATTCCTCGTCCTCGACGGCGACGAATTTGGCGCCAAGCGACACAACTTGCTCTTTCGTCGCCGGCCGGACGTCCGTCGCGGTCACGATGGCGCCGAGCTTGCGCGCGGTGGCGATTGCCTGCAGCCCCGCGACGCCGACGCCCATGATGAAGATTTTCGCGGGCGGAATCATGCCCGCCGCCGTCATCATCATCGGAATGACTCGGTCATATTCGGCGGCGGCGTCGAGGACGGCGCGATAGCCCGCGATATTGGCCTGGCTCGACAGGACGTCCATCGTCTGCGCCCTTGTGATGCGCGGCATTAATTCCATTGCGAAGGCGCAAACGCCAGCCCCCGCCAACGCCTTCAGGGCATCGATATGCCCGTAAGGATCCATGATCGCGACGACGGCGGCGCCTAGCTTGGCGCCGGCGATGTCAGCCGCGCTTGGCCGCCGGACCCGCAACACAATATCGGCTTCCTTCACCGTGGCTAGAGCGCCGTGCGCGATCGCGGCCCCTGCGAGCGCGTAATCTTGATCCGAAATGCCGGATTTAAGTCCGGCGCCGGCTTCAACCCTCACCTCCGCGCCTAGGTCCGCGAATTTCTTAACCGTTTCCGGTGTCGCCGCGACCCGGCCCTCGGCGGGGTCGTTCTCGGCGGGAATAGCGATCAGCATGATAAATTCCGCTGGTTGTTGAACCTTTGACCGAGCCCAATTTGTGTCCGCCGGTCAACCCGGGTCTGACCGGAAGCCCCACCGAGGCCGGCATCAATTAGCATACGAAAAAAGCCCGCAAGGCGAGAAGGAGAGCCATGCCGGCCAGGGTGTATTTTACGAAAGAAACATTCGGTCGGATTGTTCGTGTTCGGCGAGGTCCTTGGCGGGATGGCCCGCGGGTTGAGCATCGTTTTCAGCCATCACGCTCGCCTTTGTTCCGCTTTTGGACCACCCTAGCCTTCGCGATGGCGCATGTATACGGCCAATTGAAGGCCGCCGGCGGTTCGGACGCGAGCCGATCGCCGGTGACTCGCGACGGGTGCCACGCTCTTCGTCGTCATATGTTTTTTTCGCGCCGCGGATTTCCGCCCCCGCGATCGCCCGCGAAATCAAACTGGCGCCGGCAGCCCGGCCATGGCGAGCGCGCCTGCTTGCCGCTCGCTCAGGGCGGCGGCCGAAAATTTGCCCATCGTTTCATGGAACAGTTGGAAGAAATTCAGCCTCGCGTCGAGATGCAAAAAGGCGCTTCCAAGACCGATCGCGGCGCGATCCATGAACACAAACTCGCGGGGCACCAAAACCGGAGCCTCTTTCCTCAAAGCCTGGTGGAGGTTAAACGCTTCCTTGCGGCCGTATTTCGCTGGCGCGACGCCATCGGCGACGCTGCGCACCCGGTCGTCGAGCATGGGAGCATAGATGAACCGCGCCCAGATATTCATGGTTTCGGCGAGATCCTTGGTGAGACCGCGAAAGCCCCAGGTTTCATAGGCGTGCACGGTGCGAGCGAAATCCCCGCGCAGCAATCCCTCGTAAAGATCAACGACGCCGCCGACGAATTTGGAAGTGAAAATACGGATGCACCCGTAATCGAGGAGGTTTATGCCGCGCGCTTCGTGGTCGTCTGGCGCGCCGAACACCGTATAATTGCCAAGGTGCGCATCGCCGTGAATGACGCCGAACCGGCTGAACGGAATCCACCAGGCCTTAAATATCGCTTCCGCGATGCGGTTGCGCGAGGATTCGCGAGCGTCCTTAAAGTCGAGCAGTTTGCCGCCTTCGAGCCATTCCATCGTCAACAGCCGCCCCGTTGACAGCTCCGGCCGCACGCCAGGCACGCGAATCTCCTCGACATTGGCGAGAATATCGCGATAAAGCGCGGCGTGTTTCGCCTCGCGGCGGTAATCGAGCTCCTCGCGGACGCGGTCGCCGATTTCTTTCGTCATTTCGCGGGTGTCGATGACCGGATTGAGGCGCCGGTGCAGCGCGAACACAATTTCGAGCTGGCGCAAATCGGCTTCGACGGCCGATGACATGTCCGGATATTGCAGTTTGCAGGCTAACGCGGCCCCGTCCCTGGCGATCGCCCGGTGAACCTGGCCGAGCGAGGCCGCAGCCGCCGGATGGAGATCGAACGCGGCGAACCGCGAAAGCCAATCCGCGCCGAGCTCCGCCTGCATCCGCCGCTTGACAAAAGCGGCGCCCATCGGCGGCGCCTCGCTTTGCAGCTTCTGCAATTCGTCGGCATAGTCCGCCGGTAGAAGGCCGGGGACGCTCGCCATCATTTGGGCGGCCTTCATCACCGGCCCCTTGAGGCCGCCGAGCGCTAGCGCCAAGGCCGCCGCGTGGCTGCCCGGGGCGCCGCCTCCGCCCAGAAGTCGGGCGCCGGCCATCCTGGCCGCGACGCCCCCGGCATTGGCGCCGACCCTTGCGTAGCGCGCCGCGCGCGCGGAAAAGCGATTGGCTTCCTCGTCTGCCATGCACAAGACCCGGTCTTATAAAAATGCGGCCCGCGCCGGCGCGGGCAACATGACGTTATGTTCCTCTAAGCCGAAGCAAGCGCCGCGGACAGCAAAATCCATCCATTCACAGAGACTTGCAGCCGGCGCCGCCATGCGGATCAAATCTCCGCGCCCGGGCCAGATCGATTTGTGTCAATCTTACATGGCGTAATCGTACGGGGCCACCCGGCATCACTCATTGCGGCGAAGCGCCGCGTCCCCCTCGAAGGACGAGGCCTGGCTACCCAGGATGGCACGCATCTGCGGCCGTGTCGTCATCGGAACCGATGATGCCGGGTTCTAGCGATCGCTTGATCTGAAGATGCAGCTTCAAGAACCGACGAATTCATCGAGACCATAAGCATTCCGGCCCAGCCGTTCCCGGGCGCTTACGTCGAGACGACGCAGGTTCACGCGGGCACGATTGCTTTCGCCCGTGAATTGGGGCAGCTTGGTTCACGTCTTCAACACTCAATCTGACCTTCGCTCCCCCAACAATGCCGCACATTACCTTACGACCCAGCTTTTCAAAGGATTTGGATGGTCTGCGCCGGTTGTCGCGCAAGCATTACCAAAGTGCCTGCGAGATTCTTCTGGAAATCCAGCGGGACATCGAGCCCTCGGCTCCCCGCCGCGCCGAATCCCGCATTCCAAAGTGCGCCAAATATGAACTACCCGACGGCTATCGACTCGTGCTCCAACGGGGAGATTCCGACGCGATCATGGTGGCGCTTGTCGTCGGCACCCACGATCATGTCGAGTCGTTTCTGGACGGGCATAAGGGATATGTGTTTGACGAAAAAACCGGCCAGCTACGCGAACTGCGGCTCGGCACCGCGACTGAAACCGCCGTCGAGATGGTTCCGTCGGCCGAACTCCAGTCAGAGCAAGCAGCCCTCGAACAGACTTACCCTCCGTTGTTGGTGGATTTTACTGACGAGATGCTTCTGCGGCTGGGCGTCCCTGATAAGGATTTGGCAGCTCTCCGCTGTCTTCGCGATCCCAATGACCTGGAGTGCATGACGCTGTTGCAGTCATTGGCCGACGTAGCGCCCAAGGCCGCCGACGCCCTGCTGGCTTTCGCGACCGGGAATTCAGCCACGCGCGAAATGGTCCTGGATTTGGCCGCGGGTTCGGCGCAACTGACGGAGGAATTCCCGGAGGCGGCGGTCAATAACCTTCCTTATGGCTCCGAGGAATTTCTTACGTTCAGCGATCCGAATGATCTGCAAGATGTGCTTGAGCGCGGCACGCTTGAACAATGGCAGCTCTTTCTTCATCCCGATCAGAGGTCGCTTGTCGAGCGCACCTTCTCGGGTCCGGCCCGGCTGAGGGGAATCAGCGGCTCGGGCAAGACAGTTGTGGCCCTGCATCGGGCAAGGCGTCTTGCAAAAGATGCGTTGGGTAAAGGCGAGAAGGTCCTCTTCACGACCTGGACGCTTCTATCAACGAGCTCTGTAGGATGACTGATTGGCTTTGCTCGGTTCCCGTGCGAGATTTTGTCTGAGGTGACGCGCCGGCGCCCCGATGGGAGCGATTGTCGATCATGCCGCCGCG
>JBOHJV010000053.1:0-19054 GCA_050728695.1 Methylocella sp.
TTTGCAAGCTCGGGTGGATCGATGTCCGAGATCGCCCAATATTCGCTGCCGCCGTCGCGCCAGACCTGAACGGAATAGCCGTCAACGGTAAACGCCCGAGCCGGCAGCAAGCCCCGCGCTGGCAGAGCGGTGAGGCTGATGAAATGCTCCTTGTGCCGATAGACCAGGACAGGCGCGGGCGCGCCGCCGATGACGTCTACCCTGCCTCCGGCAAGGGGAAAGCCTTGCGGCCCCAAATCGATCACTTTTGGGGCCAGCGCGAATCGCGTCGCGAACCACGGCTTGACCGTGTGGCGATCGGAAGACGCGACATCGACAGGCTGGCCAGACAAAAGACCGCGTTTGTGATCGGCGATGAGCGTGGAGCCAAGATTGTCGTTCTCGATCGCCGGACGCAGCGCAAGCCAAGTCGAAGCGCTGCCAAGCCCCGCAGCCAGGATGGCCGATGCCGCCATGGCCCGCCAGCGCGGAGCCGCGCGGGCCGCGCGGGGCGCGATGGTTGGCGCGGCCATCGCGGCGACTCGTTCGCGCAGGGCTTGCGGCGCCACGGGCTTTGCTAGTTCCCGATGCATGAGCTCGCGCAGGGTTTTCAGACGCCCGTATTCGGCGGCAAGCAATGCATTCGTGGCCAGTCGATTTTCGAAATCGAGCATACCCTCGGCATCGAGTTCGCCGTCGAGCGCTGCCTGGGTTAGAAGAATTTCGTTGCCTGTGCTCATTTTGCCTCTGGCCTCCCCAAGGCCGCTATGAGGAGACCGCGCGCGCGGGCGAGGCGCGACATCACTGTGCCCAAGGGCACGCCGGTAATTTCGGCGATCTCACGGTAGCTCAATCCATTGATGTCGCGCAGCACGAGGGTTTCCTTGAAAGGCGGCGGCAAGGCGAAGATCGCGCGCTCAATTCTCGCGGCGTCGGCATTGGCAATCAAGGCTTCCTCGGGCGTCGGCGCGCTATCTGCCGGCGCCAGGGCTTCGATGTCCTCGGCGACCACCAGTGCTTTCGGCCGGTTGCGCGCAAGCCAAGTGAAGGCCGCGTTTCGCGTGATGGCAAGTAGCCAGGCGCGGGCGTTGCCGCCGCTGTAACCATCGAGCCCGCGCAGCGCGCGCAAACAGGCGTCCTGGACAATATCCTCCGCGTCGGCGCCGTTGCCGCTAAGCCAGCGGGCCAGCGCATAGGCGTCGTCGAGGTGGGGCATGACCACCGCGGCAAAATTTTCACTCGAGGGGTTCTTCGTCAAGGGGGAAGCCCATCTCGGCGGTTGTCTTATATTCTGTGGCGGTTTTACCATCTCCTCGGGTCAGTTTGGAAGGCTTCCGTGAGCATCGTCCTCAAAAGTGCCGATGGCTATGGTGTCAAGGCGTCCATTCTTCCTGCATCTTCGAGCGGCTGCGCCTAAGCGATTTACATTGAAGGGATTCTGGCCCGCTTACCTGCTGCGTTGTGACATTGTTTACGCGCTTCCGCATACTGCGCGAACATCAGGCCATCGATCGTGCCACTGCCGAGCACGTACCAAACGGTGTCACCGAAGACCAGACCGGGCATGCCAACGACATCGAAGCGAACGTCTGGTCCATAGAGCTGGGCAAGCTCGCTCGCGTAGATTTCCGCCTTCCGCCGGGTGAGGTATTCAGCGATCATGGCGCATCCTCCCTTTGCTGCAAAGGAGACTTGCCGGCGCGCATATTTATTCCCCATTCCTACGAATTTCTCGCGGCCTCTGCCGTCTCGCCCAGTGCATCGTCGCGGAGCAAAGGGGGGGAATCCGCGCTGTCGTCCGCGCCATTTGATGGCACGCACCATCGAAGGATCATTCCGGCGGGTCTTTCCGTATGGTCCTGTTCCGACTCATCGCGCGGCTTCTAGGCTACCGTGACCGCGGCGATTGTCGCTTGGCGCGGAAAGTGCTAGCGCAGACTTTGGAAAGCTACTTGGCGTTGGAAAATGGGGCTTGGCTCAAGTCTTTCGCGGACGAATCGCGACTTTGCAGACAACAGGACGTAAAGCCGTGCTCGCGGGACAACTCGCACTCATCGCCGCCGCTCTGTTTACCGGCGCCGCCATCTACGTCAGCGTGGCGGAACAACCGGCTCGCCTTGCGCTGGACGATCGGGCCCTCCTCGTTGAGTGGAAAGCCGCTTACCACCGGGGCTTCGCGATGCAAGGCCCTTTGGCGATTATCGGCTTTTCCCTAGGTCTCATCGCCGCGCGCGCTGAAATGGACTGGCGATGGGTCGCGGGAGCCTTCATGCTCCTTGCCAACTGGCCTTTCACGCTCATTGCCATCTTGCCGACGAACAAGCTCTTGATGGAAATCCCGCCGCAAAATGCGGGCCCGAAAAGCCGCGAGCTGATCCGGGTATGGGGCAGATTGCATGCGGTGCGGTGCGGGCTCGGCGCCACCGCGACCGTACTTTTCTTTTGGGCTTCGATACAGGCTTGGCTGGAGGCTTTGCTGCAATAGTTGCTGGTGGTCACGCCAATTCAATGCGCACCGGAACGTGGTCCGAGGGCCTTTCGTCGCCGCGCCTTTCTTTGTCGATCGCGGCCTCGACCAGCCGGTCCGCCGCCCGTGGTGAGAGCAGGAGATGATCGATGCGGATGCCTTTGTTGCGTTGCCAAGCGCCCGCCTGGTAATCCCAGAATGTGTAAAGCGCGGCGTCGTCTGTCGTTGCACGCAGGGCGTCGATCAGACCGAGGTTGACAAGGGATCGAAAGCGCGCCCGGGTCTCCGGCAAAAAAAGCGCGTCGCCCTCCCAGGCGGCAGGATCGGCGCAGTCGTGGGAGGTTGGAATCATATTGTAGTCTCCGGCGAGGACGAGCGGCTCCTCCAGCGCCAACAGATTTTTCGCATGCGCGACAAGCCGGTCCATGAAGGCGAGCTTGTAACTGTATTTCTCGGTTTGGGGGGGATTGCCGTTCGGCAGATAGATCGAGGCCACGCGGACAATGCCCTCGCCGTTAGGGACTACCGCTTCGATATAGCGCGCCTGCTCGTCGTCCGGGTCTCCAGGCAGTCCCTTTGCCACTTCGATCGGCGCCTTGGCGAGAACCGCCACGCCGTTAAAGCCTTTTTGCCCATGCACGGCGGCATTATAGCCCTCCGCCTCGACCTCCATATGAGGGAACATCGCGTCCACGCATTTTAGCTCTTGCAGACAGAGGACATCCGGCTTTGCATCGCGTAGATAGCGCAGGAGATGTTCGGTTCTTTGCCGGACCGAATTGACGTTCCAAGTCGCGATTTTCACGTAAATTCTCCTCGGTTCCCGCTTCATCCGCGCCGGGACAGACCGATTGATGCGGAGCCGCGCGACGAGGGCGTGAAGCGCCGCGGTTGTGCTTGCATGAGGCGCGGCAAGGTCCCATGCGTGAGCACGCCTTCCCGCATGAGCGCGCGGCGCAACGGGCCGATCGTCGAGAACGCAAACAGCCCGGCGCCGCGTAAAAAATCGACCGGAAAAAGATTCGAAAGCAGCGAGCGATTGAGGATGTCGACGCCATTCGTGCGGATGAAAATATCGCTCCGGCGCGCGGCTGCATAGGTTTTAAGCGTCTGCGCGCCCCCGATGTCAACTCCAAGCGCGCGCGCGTCCTCCAAAACTTCCACAAGCGCGGCGCTGTCCCGCAGACTGAGGTTCAGGCCTTGCGCGGCGAGCGGCGGAAAGATGTGCGCGGCTTCGCCAACGAGCGCGATGCGATGGCCAATTAGACGATTTGCGCTCATCCCCGCCATGGGGAAAAAGCCGCCCGGCCCGTCGATCTCGATTTTGCCCAGAAGAGAGCCGACTTGATCCTCGATTTCTTGCGCGAGCTCTGAGTTCGAAAGCGCGCGGCGGCGCTCCGCCGCTGCCGGGGACATCAGCCAGACGAGGCTCGACCGGTTGGGCTTGACCGCGGCCGGGCGAAGCGGAACGAGAGTGCAGGGACCCGATCGCATGTGAAATTCCGTCGAAATATTCCGGTGCGGCTTTGGGTGCGAAAGGAGAGCGGTGTAGGCAATTTGCGGATAGCTCCAGCTGCGCGTGCCGATCCCCGCCTTGGTTCGCGCGGGCGACATCCTGCCGTCGGCGGCGGCGGCAAGCTTTGCCGTGACGCGCTGACCATCGGCGATAGTTGCGTGGACAGCATCCTCGCCAAAACTTATGTCGTCGATCATGCCTTCGTGCAGAACGAGGTTTTTGGTCCCTGTAGCGAGTCCGGCAAGGCCCTCGACGAGCAAATTATTCTCGATATTCTCGCCGAAGGCGGAAAGGCCGATTTCGGCTGCGGCAAAGGACACGGCAGGCACCGGAAGCCGCGCTCCGGTGGAATCGATCATGGTAATTCTTGCAAGCGGCGCGGTCTTTCCGCGAAAATGCGGCCACACGCCAAGCGCCTTATAAAAGCGCAGCGAGGCCTCAAACAGCGCGACGGTCCGGCCATTCGCGCGCGTATCGACATGACCAACGCAGACAACCGAAAATCCCGCCTGCGCGAGGGCAATCGCGGTCGAAAGACCAGCGGCGCCGGCGCCGGCAACGAGAATGTCGGTGTGCGTATCGGCAGTTGAGAGAGACATCGGCCACCTTTTCCAGCCTTTTTAGACCGGCGCGGCGAATTTGGCGAGTTGATGGTGTGCGCGCCCACCCTCCGTGGCGTCGCGGTCGAACTCGACGTTATAGGGTTAGCGGATCAAATCGCGCCGGTACGGCCCGGCGGCAGGCTTTTGCAAGCGCGCCCGTCGTTTTGGGATAAAGCCGGGGCATTGGTGGTTTCCTAATCGGGGCCAGTTTCGGGAACCGCCGCTTTTGACTCTTAGCGGACATACCTCGACTCGAAATTCTGACTCAGGGCGGACGTCGCCAGAATGCAGACGCAAATAACACCATCAGCTATTGCTTGACGCGGTGCTCGGCAGCAGCACAAAAGAACTATAGAGTCGGCATTTGGTCAAATATACGTTACGAGTGAAAGGGGTCCCATGAAAAAGCCAATAGCCCTTACCGACGAAGAAAGGCGTGTTGTGAAGGCTTTGCTGGCCGAAGGCATGCGCAACCAAGATATACACGCGCTTATAAACTACGAGCGGTCCGTCACCGTCAATTTTGGGCGCATATCCGGTGTAAAGAAGAACGAAAAAATCGCTGCAGCCTCCCCTGAAGAAGTCGCTTTCTTTCAGAGAAAGAAACGTAGCTTCGATCCAGTCACAGGCCTGAATTTTTACGGAGACGAGCGCCTGATCCGCGCCCGCGAGGCGATGATCCTCGCGGTGACGATCTTCAACAGCGGCAGTTATCGCTTCAAAACCGAAGTGTTTGCGGTGCTTGCGAACATTGCTTGGACCTATCTGCTCCACGAGCACTACGAACGGAAGGGCATCTCGTCACTTAACGCCGACGGTACCACTTTTGCACTCAGCCACATGCTGTCTCGCCAGGACTGTCCACTCTCGAAAGGAATTAAGAACAATCTCCTTTCACTGAAGACGATAAGAGATGACGTCGAGCATAAAATGCTTGGCAGAAGCGATGTAAAATGGCTCCCACTTTTTCAGGCATGCTGCCTAAATTTCGACAAGACGCTTGTCGGTTGGTTCGGGCCGCGCGTCACTCTGCAGAGTGACCTTTCCGCCGCCTTGCAGTTCGGAAAGCTCGAGTTGGAGCAAGCTGCGCAGATTAGCGCCTTCGATATTCCGCCGAACATAATCGCACTTGACGCGCTGTTAAAAAAAGACATGAAGGAGGAGGAACTCGATGACTTGGAATACCAATTCAGGGTCGTGTACACCTTCGATAGCGCATCGAAGGCCAAGGCACACATCCAATTTCTAAGTCCGGATTCTGCAGAAGGAAAGAGCGTTCAGAACGTACTTCAAAAATTCAAGATCGCTGACGAGTTGTACCGGTACAAACCGGGCGACGTAGCGAGGATTGTACGAAAAGCCAGCGGAAAACCCTACTCGATGAGCGATCACACTAGAGCCTGGCAGAAACACAAGGTCAGACCGCCGAGCGGGGCGACATCACCCGAAAAGACGAATAGAGACTATTGCATCTATCATCCCGCTCATCGGGACTACACCTACAATGATAAATGGATCGAACGCATCGTCGCGGAGCTTGGCGGTCCCAGTGTCGCGGTCGTGGATCAGCGCGCCGATAATTCGTAGGCGATCGATGCGCTGTCGAAAACGTGCCCTGAGCGGGCCAAAGAGCTAGCATCGGTAGATTTTGGCTGCCCCGTTAAATTTCTGGAAATCGATCACGTCGGAAAGTCCGGTCATGGCGCAACGCGGATCCTATTCGCATTGACCCCAATCCGGTTTCCTGAACGTCGCGGCGCGGGCCTATACATGCGAGATTGAACCTGCAATACTTCGAGGCTGAATGAGCAAGTTTGATCTTTCTTTTTCCCCGCTTCTGCCTTGGCCCCTTTTGCTCGGATTGGGGGTGGTCGCGCTTGGCCTCGCCGGTCTCAGCCTTTATGCACGCGGAAGCGGGAGTTTTCTCCGCGCGCTGGGCATTGCCCTGCTGCTGTTGGCCATGACCGGCCCCGCCTTCGTGCGCGAAGAGCGCAACCCATTAAAAGAGATCGTGGCCGTTGTCGTCGATCAAAGCGGCAGCCAGACGATCGGCGAACGCCCCGTTCAAACAGAAAAGGCAAGAGCCGAGCTTGAGAAAAATCTCAACGCGCTCGGCAATGTCGAAGTCCGCGTGATCGACAGCGGGCGCTTCGATAACGAAGCCGACGGCACCAGGCTGTTTGCGGCATTAAACGCCGGGCTCGCCGATGTGCCGTTGGAACGCCTCGGCGGCGTCTTCATGATCACCGATGGGGTCGTCGACGATATTCCAGCGGACGTGAGCGCGCTCGGTTTTAAGGCGCCGCTGCACGCGCTCATCACGGGCCATGAGGGCGAGCGCGACCGGCGAATCGAGCTCATTGAAGCGCCGCGCTTCGGGATTGTCGGAAAAGAGCAAACGATCGAATTGCGGGTGCTCGACACCGCGGACAAAGGCGATCCTGTCGCTTTAAAAGTTCGTCGCGACGGCAATCCCGTGGCAACCATCATCGCCTCGCCCGGCGAACGTCTTCGCGTGCCGGTCAAAATCGAACATGGCGGCCCAAATGTCGTCGAACTCGAGGTCGAGGCCTTGCCGGACGAGCTGACCGCGATCAACAACAAAGCGGTACTGACGATCGAGGGCGTGCGCGACAAATTGAAGGTTTTGCTCGTTTCGGGGGAACCGCACGCGGGCGAGCGCATGTGGCGCAATCTTCTCAAATCGGACGCCAATGTCGATCTCGTGCATTTCACTATTTTGCGGCCGCCGGACAAGCAGGATGGGACGCCGATCAACGAATTATCGCTGATCGCCTTTCCGACCGCCGATCTCTTCGGCCGGAAGATCAAGGAATTCGACCTCATCGTCTTCGACCGCTATTCGAATCAAAGCGTCTTGCCCTTGATTTATTTCGATAACATCGTCCGCTATGTTCGCGAGGGCGGCGCCTTGATGCTCGCGGCGGGTCCCGATTTTGCGCGCCCCGAAGGGCTCTATTACTCGCCGTTGGGGCGAATAGCGCCGGCGCGCCCGGACGGCAGCCTGACCGAGCACGCTTTCCGTGCCGCGATCACCGAAGATGGGGCCAAACATCCGGTGACGCGCGGCTTGCCGGGCGCCGATCAGAAGCCCCCCGCCTGGAGCGAATGGTTCCGCCAAGTCAATGCCGAGGTCGCGCATGGCACCAGCATTTTGTCCGGCGCCGCTGAAAAACCGCTGCTCGTTCTCTCGCGCGAGGGCAAGGGCCGGGTGGCGCTCCTCCTCACCGATCAAATGTGGCTTTGGGCGCGCGGTTTCGAAGGCGGCGGCCCGCACCTCGATCTTTTGCGCAGGCTCGCGCATTGGCTGATGAAGGAGCCGGATCTGGAAGAGGAGGCCTTGCGCGCCAATGTGCGCGGGCACGCCATCGAAATCGAACGTCAGAGCCTGAAAGGCGAGACTCCGCCGGTTATCGTCGCCGCGCCTTCGGGCGCGGAGGAAAGTGTGAGCTTGGCGCCAGCCGAGCCCGGCATTTCCCGCTCGAGCGTCAACGCCTCTGAACAAGGCCTCTACCGCTTGAGCGATGGAAATTTGTCCGTCCTCGCAAACGTCGGGCCGGAAAATCCGCGCGAATTCCAGGAAGTGGTCTCGACGCCGGACAAACTAAAACCCCTCGCGGAAGCGACGGGAGGCACGGTGCGCCGGATCGGCAATGCGGACAACAGCGAAGTATCGCTGCCGCGCCTTGTCGCGATTGGGGATAGTCCGGTCTATGGCGGCGCCGGTTATGCCGCGATCAAGCGCATCGGCGCGAGCGAAGTGAAGGGCGTCGGCGTAATGCCGCTCGCAATCGGCTTTTTGGGCCTTGCCGCGCTGTTGGGAAGCGTCACCGCGGCGTGGCTTTTTGAGGGGCGGATGTGGACTAGCCCAAACTCGCCCAAATAAGTGCAGGATGTAAGCGATGCATGGCTCGTGCTCAAGCCGATGGTGCCGCCTCCGATTGGATGTGCCGGTAGCTTTTCAAGTTGTCCGGTTTTGGTAGCGGAAGCCTCAAATCGACCAGTCGGCGGCTAGATCGTCGATGTGATCGATGAGGCCGCGCGTGGTGAGCAGCGCGACGATTTGCGCCGCCGCCTGCAAGGCGGTCTGTCCGTCTCGCCCGACGTTGAGCTCGGGCGCTTCCGGGGCCTCATACTTCTGATCGATGCCGGTAAAGTTCTTGAGCTTTCCGGCCATCGCCTTTTTGTAGAGGCCTTTCGGATCGCGCGCGATGCACTCCTCAAGGGGCGTCGCGACGAAAATCTCGATGAATTCATGTCTGTCGAGCAATTCGCGCACCATCCGCCGCTCGGCCCGGAACGGTGAAATAAAGGAGCAAAGCACAATGAGTCCGGCATCGGTCATTAGCTTTGCTACTTCGCCAATACGGCGGATGTTTTCGACCCTATCGGCCTCGGTAAAGCCCAAATCCTTGTTGAGCCCATGCCGCACATTGTCGCCATCGAGCATAATGGTGTGGACGCCATGCGCGTAAAGCCTTGATTCGACGAGATTGGCGATTGTCGATTTGCCCGAGCCGGAGAGACCGGTGAACCACAAAACGGCGGGTTGGTGGTGCTTGATCCTTGCCCGATCTTGCTTGGCGACGGCGAGGCCCTGAAGGTGAATGTTGGTCGCGCGGCGAAGCCCAAAGGCGATCAACCCCGCCGCCGCCGTGGCGTTGGTGATCCGATCGATCAGAATAAAAGAACCCGTCGCGTGATTTTCCTTATATGGGTCGAAGGCGATCGGCGTCGTCGTGGCGAAATTGCAAAAGCCGACTTCGTTGAGACTCAAGGTTTTCGCCGCGAGTTCGCCGAGCGTATTAACATCGAGACGATGCTTGAGCTCGGTCACCGAGACGGGTACGGTCCTGGCCCCCGCTTTCATGAGATAGGAGCGGCTAGGCAAGAGCTTGACATCGCTCATCCAAACGAGATGAGCGGCGAACTGGTCGGAGACCTCGGGCCGGTTTTTCGGATCGCATAAAATATCGCCGCGCGCGATATCGAGCTCATCGGCCAGAATGAGGGTGACTGCATCGTCGGCCGTTGCACTTTGAAGGTCGCCATCCGCAGTGACGATGCGCAGAACCCGCGAGCGGCGTCCGGAGCCAGCGACGGCGATTTCGTCGCCGGGACGTAGTGTTCCGCTCGCGATGGTGCCTGAAAAGCCGCGAAAATCGAGATGCGGACGATTGACCCATTGGACAGCGAAGCGAAACGGCGGGGCGGCCCCCTCTTCCACGATATCGATGGTTTCAAGATAATCGAGCAGTGCCGGCCCGCGATACCAAGGCGTATTGGCGCTCTTTCTTGAAACATTGTCGCCATGGCGCGCCGAAATCGGAATGGGCGTGATCGTCTTGAAATCCAGCCCGGCGGCGAACCTTCTGAAATCGGCCACGATCTTGACGAAGCCCGCCTCGTCGAAGTCGGTGAGATCCATCTTGTTGATGGCAAGCACCACTTGCCTAATGCCGGTCAGCGACACGATCGCGGCATGCCGGCAGGTCTGGGTCAAGAGACCCTTGCGCGCGTCGACGAGCAGAACCGCGAGATCGGCGCTGGACGCGCCGGTCGCCATGTTGCGGGTATATTGCTCATGGCCGGGCGTGTCGGCGATGATAAAGGAACGTCTCGCGGTCGAAACATAGCGATAGGCGACATCGATCGTGATCCCCTGTTCGCGCTCGGCCTCGAGCCCGTCCACGAGCAGCGCGAAATCGATATTGTCGCCATCAGTGCCGTGTTTCCGGGAGTCGCGTTCGAGCGCCGTCAGCTGATCGTCGAGAATGAGGCTCTGTTCGTAGAGCAGGCGGCCGATCAGCGTCGATTTCCCATCATCGACCGAGCCGCAAGTGAGAAATCGCAGCGCCGGACGCGCGGTCGTCACGAGACGAGAGCGCGCGTTTATTTGCGCCGCGCCGAGCATCAGAAATAGCCCTCGCGCTTTTTCTTTTCCATCGAGCCGGATTCGTCGTGATCGATCAGACGGCCCTCCCGCTCCGATGTTCTTGAGACGCGCATTTCGGCGATCATTTCGGTAAGCGTCGCGGCTTGCGAGCGGATCGCCCCGGTCAGAGGGTAGCAGCCAAGCGTGCGAAAACGAATCCACTCCATGCGCGGAACTTCGCCAGGGCGCAACGGCAGCCGTTCGTCATCGACCATGATCAGCGCGCCGTCGCGCTCAACGACGGGACGCGCCTTGGCAAAGTAGAGCGGCACGACGGGAATGTCCTCGGCCAAAATATAGTCCCAGACATCGAGCTCGGTCCAGTTGGACAAAGGAAACACCCGCATCGATTCGCCTGGTTTGATCCTTGTGTTATAGAGCTGCCAGAGCTCGGGGCGTTGGTTGCGCGGATCCCAGGCATGGGCCGTGGAGCGGTGCGAAAAAATCCGTTCCTTGGCCCGGCTTTTTTCCTCGTCGCGCCTCGCGCCCCCAAATGCCGCGTCGAAATGCCAAAGATCGAGGGCCTGGCGCAGCGCTTCGGTCTTCATCACCTGGGTATGGACCGACGAGCCCGAGGCAATGGGCGAAATGCCCCGCGCGAGGCCGTCCTTATTGATGTGGACGAGAAGTTCCGTCCCGGCCCGCTCAGCCGCCTGGTCGCGAAAAGCGATCATTTCGCGAAATTTCCAAGTGGTATCGACATGGAGCAGCGGAAACGGCGGTTTCGACGGAAAGAAGGCTTTTTGCGCAAGATGCAGCATCGCGCTCGAATCCTTGCCGATGGAATAGAGCATCACCGGGCGTTGGAACTCCGCCGCCACCTCGCGCATGATGAAGATCGCCTCCGATTCGAGCTGGCGCAAATGGGGGGAGACGGTATTTTTCACATCAAAATCCTGTAATACAGCTAATTCCACGTAGAAGTATGTGTCATTAGTCCTTCGCCTTTGCGAAAGCAAACCTTGCCGCGAAACGGCGCGTCAGAAGCGGAATTTTGGCGCGCGCGAAGGTTTGAGGCAGAGCGCAATCCCGGCGTTAAGCACGACAACCGCCTCGCATGCCTCGGCCAGCGCCTGGTTGAGCAGACCTTGGGCGTCCCTGAACGCGCGGGCGAGCGGGTTCTCGGGGACAATTCCGCCGCCCACCTCGTTCGAGACGAAAATCACGGGGCCGGCAAGCTGGGCGATGCCTTGTGCCAGCTCTTGCGTCGCGGCGGAAGCATTCTCATGCTGCAGGAGAAGGTTGCTGAGCCAAAGCGTCGTGCAATCGACGACGACAATGCGACCCTCTCTCGCCTCGCGGCAAAGTACCTCCGTAAGCGCGACGGGCTCTTCGACGACGGCCCAGCGAGGCTTGCGTTGGCTAGCATGGCGGGCAATACGGTCGGCCATTTCGATGTCATGAGCTTCGGCCGTCGCGATCAACACCGGTTTTAGCCGAGAGGCTTCGGCGAGCCTTTGCGCGTAGCGACTCTTGCCGGACCGCGCGCCGCCGAGGACGAGCAGGCTGCCAATCGGACGCTGCTGGTTCGGCATGATAGCGGCGGCGTTGCACACGCGCGCCCTCGGAAAAAATCCCTCAAGGCGCTTGATGACAGACGGCCTCGATGTTGTGACCGTCTGGATCGATCACGAACGCACTATAGTAGTTCGGATGATAGTACGGGCGCAAGCCCGGCGCGCCATTGTCCTTGGCGCCCGCCGCGAGCGCCGCGCAATAAAAGGCATCGACGGCTTTGCATTCCTTAGCCGCAAAGGCGATATGCAGCCTTCCCTTAAGCGCTTCGCCGCCTGAAAGCCAAAATTGTGGCTTGGTGTCGCCAAAGCCCGCCCCCTCAAAGGCGCCACCGCTTTCGGCCTTCGATACCTCCATGACAAGGCGATAGCCAAGCGGCGCGAGCACTTTTTCATAGAATGCTTTTGCGCGGGCGTAATTGGACACGGGCAAGCCAATATGATCGATCGTGCCGTGTTCCTTTAAGAGAAAGAGCTGTGGCGTGTAACCACAGCGTTTTTGTGGCAAGGTAATGGGCTTTTTGACCATCGCCTAAAATCGATGCGTTGGAGAAAGCGAAATGGCCGCTTACGATGTCGATCTCTTCGTGATCGGCGCGGGATCTGGCGGCGTGCGCGCCGCGAGGGTCGCGGCGGCGCATGGCGCCAAGGTCATGATCGCCGAGGAATTCCGCATCGGCGGGACTTGCGTGATCCGCGGCTGCGTGCCGAAGAAGCTCATGGTCTATGCCAGCCGGTACAAGGACCATTTCGCCGACGCGGCCGGGTTTGGCTGGACACTTGCCGAAGCTTCCTTCGACTGGCAAAAGCTTGTCGCCGCGAAAGAAAAAGAAATCTCCCGTCTTTCCGCGATCTATCGCGACAATCTGGAAAAGGCGGGAGTGGCGGTCGAAGCCAGCCGCGCGACAATCGAGGATACGCATAGCGTGCGCCTTCTCGCCAGCGGCCGCAAGGTGAGCGCTAAAATTATCCTTATCAGTACCGGGGCCGCGCCGGTACTCAAACCGGACGTTCCGGGGCGCGAATTTGCGATCACCTCGAACGAGGTGTTCGACCTCCCGGAATTGCCAAAGCGCCTGCTGATTGTCGGCGGCGGCTATATCGCGGTGGAATTCGCCTCGATTTTTGCGCGGCTGGGCAGCGAAGTGTTTGTTGCCGCGCGGGGTGAAAATGTGCTGCGCGGGTTTGACGGCGATATGCGCGTCGGCGTGCGCGAGGGGCTCGCAAACGCCGGCGTCAAGCTCAATTTCGGCACGCTGCCCACGCGCATCGAAAAGGCGCCAACCGGCTACCGCGTGAGTTTGACGAAGGGCGGGCGGCTCGACGCCGATCAGGTGATGATCGCGACCGGCCGCAGGCCAAACACATCGGGACTAGGTTTGAAGAAGGCTAGCGTTGAACGCGACAGCCTGGGGGCGGTGAAGGTCGATGCCTTTTCAAAAACGAATGTCGAGTCGATCTATGCGGTCGGCGATGTCACCAACAGGATCGCTTTGACGCCGGTTGCCATTCGCGAGGGGCACGCGTTCGCCGAGACCGTTTTCGGCGGCAGGCCGGAGGCCGTTGTGCATAGCAGCATTCCGACCGCCGTCTTCTCGACGCCGGAACTTGGCACCGTCGGCCTGACCGAGATGGACGCGCGGGAAAAATTCGATTGCGTCGATATTTATCTTGCGCGTTTCCGCCCCTTGAAGGCGACGCTATCCGGGCGGGCGGAGAAAACCTTAATGAAAATTGTTGTCGATGGCGTGAGCGACCGCGTCCTCGGCGTGCATATCCTTGGTGAAGACGCAAGCGAAATGGCGCAGCTTTTGGGAATTGCCGTGAAAATGGGCGCCAAAAAGGCCGATTTCGACGCGACCATGGCGCTGCATCCGACATCGGCGGAAGAACTCGTCACTATGCGCACGCGCACCGCGCGGTTCGCGCGGGAAATTCCCGGCCCGGAAGGCCCAGACTGCGGCCCGCTCGACAAGGGGTAGCGGGGCGCCCTTTTCCGGGGACCGTCTCGGTTCGAATGCTTAATCGCGCAGATGCGCCACAAGGAGACATTGGCGAGGAAAACGACGCTCCGCCGAGGTTGTAGGCGAGAACATCCAGCTGAAGACACCTCGCGTTGATTATGAAATGAGCGGCATGAGAGCCGGGTTCGCTTGATCGCGCTTGTTCCTTCCTTGGTCCATAGTAATGACCGTGGACGACCTGTCGCAGACCTTCAGGACAGCAACGCTCAATGTCGGGCAAAGGTCAAGGGGAGAAACACTCATTCAATTGTGGACTCGTTCCTGTCAGCGTGATTGTTAAGAGCCGAGCAGCTCCAGTTGGAGCACCGACGGGTATAATAGTTCCATTTAGCTCATTGGTCGCTGTAGTACAGTTTTTAAAATAGTCTTTTTGGCACGGATACGGGCCAAAGATTTGATATCCGATAGGATCATGGTTATTGATTGCCTTTGTGATTGGACAAGAGCAAATAATCTCGTCTTGTGTGAGCGATGGGAGGCCAGGGAACGACTTTCCTTTGGTGCTTTTGAAGCAAATACCGCCCTCACATTGAGCGTAGGCTCCAGTTGAACCGCCGGGGCAGGTATAAATAGCCCCGGTTCCACCTTTAACGGCATCAGTTGGAAGGCTAAAGGTACTCGCCATAAAGCCGTTCCCTCTCCCCTGCTCGTTCAAATCACAGATATTCTGCTGTGGTTGGCCAAGAGGATTAACAACAGGGTATTTGAATGGGGGGGCACTGATGCTATTTCCATGCTTAATCTGACATTCGGCATAAGCGAGGCCATTAAAGACGAAGGAGGTGGCTTCGGCGCAAAGCGCATATGTCTGGTTCGTACAAATGGCATAGGGTATCACATTGCCCATTTGGGAATTGTCGGGAAGAACACCGGGACTTTCAGCATGGGCCGCCACGATAGCCAGCGCCATGCTTAGCGTACCAACGGACAGCGACATTTGTAGACGACTTTTGATTGTTTTTCTTGGCGCGTTCATGTTCTTCTACTCTCTTTGCAATTCGGTTGCCCTCGGACTAACCTGACTTCCCTCCAATCGGATGCCTCAATTATTTCCGCAATGCCGGATGTGGCGCTACCTCATCGGGACCTGCTCTAAAGAGGCCTATGTAGGATTCTCTGTGTTGGCAGGTGGAGTAAATCGGCACGTGCTTGCGTCAACCTTACTTTGCCCTTCGTGAATTTCGGTGCGGGAAACGAAATTCAGCGGCGCGGCCGCAATTCCGCTCCTCGGCGTTTGCACGACGTCGCCGTCTCGATATAGATCGACGCCGGCGTGTCAGGATCAGAACCGCCGGGGCGGGCGGCCTGTAGCGACACTTACGAGGATGGTTGGAAAGCGCGGCCACCTCGTTTGCAATTCGCAAAGGACCTAAATTCGCAGGCTGTTGCAAATATCAAGAACTATTGTAGCGCGATCATCGGCGATCTGCCCTGGCCGCTGCCGAGCGCCGCTAACCTCTAGCCACATTGACGAGCGGTACTTAACGATTCGCCTAAAGTCCGGTTCGGGTCGGAAGCAGAGATTCGAACTAAGACACTGCCTGTTTCCACCTTCCATTTTCAAAATCCCCTGTATAAAACATTTTTCGAATTCGCAAGAGTTTGAGGCGCCGCCCGAGGAGTGAGAGGATAGGCCCATGGACTACTGGTCGCCCGCCAGTTGGAGAGGCAAGCCGATCGAGCAAGTGCCGGATTATGCCGACCAGGCGGCGCTGGCCGAGGTCGAGCGCCAGCTCGCGGGCTTTCCGCCGCTGGTCTTCGCGGGCGAGGCGCGGAAACTCAAGCGTATGCTGGGCAAGGTCGCCGCGGGCGAAGCTTTCCTTTTGCAAGGCGGCGACTGCGCCGAGAGTTTTGCCGAACACGCCGCCGACAATATTCGCGATTTTTTCCGGGTGTTTCTGCAAATGGCCGTGGTGACGACCTTTGCCGCCGCCCTGCCGGTCGTAAAACTCGGCCGCATCGCCGGTCAGTTCGCCAAGCCGCGCTCGGAGCCGGCTGAAACGATTGATGGGCTCGCGCTGCCGAGCTATCGCGGCGACATCGTGAACGACATCGCGTTCGAGGCCCGCGCGCGCGCGTCCGACCCGGCGCGCCAGCTGATGGCTTACCGTCAGTCCGCGGCAACCCTAAACCTGCTTCGCGCTTTTGCCACGGGTGGCTATGCCAATCTCGAAAACGCGCATGGCTGGATGCTCAGTTTCATCAAGGACAGTCCGCAGTCCGCCCGCTATCAGGAACTCGCGGACCGGATCACCGAGACCCTCGGGTTTATGCGCGCGATTGGGCTTGATCCCGAGGCGCATCAGGAATTGCGCCAGACTGAATTTTATACCTCGCACGAGGCTTTGCTTCTGGGCTTCGAGGAAGCGCTGACCCGCATCGATTCGACGACCGGCGATCATTATGCGACTTCGGGCCATATGCTTTGGATCGGCGACCGCACCCACCGTCCGGGCCATGCTCATGTCGAATATGCGCGCGGGGTCAAAAACCCTCTCGGGCTAAAATGCGGCCCCACGCTTTCGCAAGACGAGTTGCTGCGGCTCATCGACATTCTCAATCCCTTGAACGAACCCGGCCGTCTCACCTTGATTTGCCGGTTTGGCGCCGACAAGGCGGCCGATCGTCTGCCGGGCCTGATCCGCGCCGTGCAAAGGGAAGGGCGCGGCGTCGTTTGGTCCTGCGATCCAATGCACGGCAATACGGTCAAGGCGGCGGGCGGCTACAAAACGCGGCCGTTCGACAAGATCATGAGCGAGATCCGCACGTTTTTTTCGATCCACCGGGCGGAGGGCACTTACGCCGGCGGCGTGCACCTCGAAATGACCGGAAAGAATGTCACCGAATGTACCGGCGGCGCGCGGGCCATCTCGGAGGCGGACCTGCATGACCGTTACCATACTTATTGCGATCCAAGGCTCAATGCCGAGCAGGCGATCGAAGTGGCCTTTCTCGTCGCCGAGCTCTTGAAGGCGGAACGGATCGAACGCGGCCGCGCCGATGCCGCGGAGTGAAATCTGACGGCGGACGGGGCCGCCAGACGAGGTCCCTTTGATGACGACGAGCCAGAATGCCGCCGCGAACCGTCTCGTCATTGGCCTCGCGCAAATCGATTGCACGGTCGGCGACATAGCTGGCAATGTCTCGCGCGCGCGCGCCGCCCGTGCCGAGGCGGCCGGCTTTGGCGCCGATCTCGTGATGTTTTCCGAACTCTTCATCGCGGGCTATCCGCCCGAGGACCTCGTCTTGAAGCCGGCGTTTCTATTGGCCTGCCGCGCCGCCTGCGAGGAGATCGCGGCAGGAACCGGCGACGGCGGACCGGCGGTTCTCGTCGGGCTGCCGTGGGGAGAAAACGGGCATTGCTACAATGCCCATGCCCTCCTCGACAAAGGCCGCATTGAGGCAATCCGTTTCAAGGCCGATTTGCCGAACTATGGGGTATTTGACGAAAAGCGCGTGTTCCAGCCTGGGCCGATGCCGGGACCTGTCTCCTTCAAGGGCGTGCGCATCGGGGTTCCGATCTGCGAGGATATTTGGGGACCGGACCCTGTCAAATGCATCACCGAGACAGGCGGCGAAATTCTCCTTGTTCCCAATGGTTCGCCTTATTGGCGCGGCAAGACGGACGAGCGGTTGTCGGTCGCCGCCGCGCGGGTTGCCGAAAGCAAATTACCGCTCGTCTATCTCAATCAGGTCGGCGGCCAGGACGAGCTTGTCTTCGATGGCGCGTCTTTCGGCCTCAATGGTGACTTGTCCCGCGCGTTCCAGCTTCCTGCTTTTTCGGCCGTGGTCGCGAAGACGGTTTGGGAACGTGGAGCAAAAGGCTTTGCTTGCGTCGAGGGACCTCGCTCTGAGATCGAGGAGGCGGACAAAGCCGATTACGCCGCCTGCGTCCTCGGCCTTCGCGATTATGTGAACAAGAATGGTTTTCCTGGTGTCGTCATGGGGCTCTCGGGGGGAATCGATTCAGCGCTTTGCGCGGCGATGGCGGTCGATGCGCTTGGGCCCGAGCGTGTCCATTGCCTCATGCTGCCCTATCGCTTTACCTCGAATGAATCGCTTGAGGACGCCGAGCAATGCGCATGCGCGCTAAATGTTCGCTACGATGTCTTGCCGGTCGCGCCCGCGGTTGATGGCTTCGAAAAAATTCTTGCCTCGCTCTTCAAGGGAATTCCCGCTGGCACCACCGAGGAAAATATCCAGAGCCGCGCGCGCGGAACCGTGCTGATGTCGGTTTCCAACAAATTTGGTTCGATGCTGGTTACCACTGGCAACAAATCAGAAATGTCGGTTGGCTATGCGACGATCTATGGCGACATGAACGGCGGGTTCAATCCAATAAAGGATCTCTATAAGATGGAGGTTTTTCGGCTCGCGGAATTGCGCAACCGCTGGAAACCCGGAGGAGCGCTCGGACCGGACGGCGAGGTGATCCCGCGAAACATTCTGACTAAACCGCCGTCCGCCGAACTGCGGGAAAACCAAAAAGATCAAGATTCGCTGCCGCCCTACGAAGTGCTGGATGCGATTCTCGAGGGGCTCGTCGAAAAAGAAATGCGCGTTGCCGAAGTCGTTGCCCAGGAGCACGATCTCGAAACTGTGAAAAAAATCGAAAGGCTACTTTATCTCGCTGAATATAAGCGGCGCCAGTCCGCCCCTGGAGTCAAGGTGACGAAGAAGAATTTTGGCCGCGACAGGCGCTATCCGATCGTTAATATGTTTCGCGATCCCGGTGCGTCCGGGCCGAAAAAATGAACACGCGTCCCCTCGTAGCCTGTGGCGAGAGCTTGCCGCGGAAAAGTTGCGGTTCCCGCTTTTGTGTCAATCGCACCATAATGCTTCACGTGAAACTTTTGGTACGATTGGGGACTAGGGTCTGTACCTGATTGAATTGAGCACCGTGTCGTGATTCAAGCTCGTCAGGAGGGCTTGATTCGTGGCGGACAATTTCTGGCTCAACGATGAGCAATGGGCGGCGATCGCGCCGCATCTTCCC
>JBOHJV010000054.1:0-18978 GCA_050728695.1 Methylocella sp.
TGGGACGGGCGGGCCAGATTTCCGCTCCTGGCGCTTAGCGGTCGTTGTAGCAACGCCAGCTTAGCACCCAAAGACGGCGGCAAGCCGGAATTCAAACTGGTCCGCTACTGCAATTCGGGAGTTTCATCAAAAGGCCTTCGATGCTCGGCGACGGCATAACGGCGGTCCTCCCGGCGATGCTATCGCAGACGACGCGCGGCGTCGCACGTGGCTGGCAGAGCAAGGAGGCGATCATGGCTTGGGTTCGGCGTCGCCCGCGTATGTTGCTCGACCGTTCGCGGGAAGAAGGCCAGCCACACGCTCCACGAACCGGCGGGCAGTTTGAATCGCATCTCGCGCGCTTTCGCCAGACACTTGCGAGCCGGGGCCGGTTTCATAGTCGGCGATGGCTTTGAAATTGTAGGCGCGGGGAAGGAACGCCCGCAACTCCTTATCATAGCGTGGATCGTCCTTCGCCAGCCGCGCAAACTCCCTCTGCACGCCGGAATGCCGTCTGATCGCCTTGCCCGCGCTCTCGAAGATCAAGGCTTGTGCCGCGTGCAGGCCAGCCAGATATGCGGTGCGTCCGGCATCGGCGTTCAACCCTGCACCAAGCATCGTTTCGGCCCTATCGAGAAGCTCCCGCGACTTGTCGAGAAAGGCGCCGGTCTGCGGCTTCATAGGTCAATGCCGTCGGCACGGATTTCGTGCATCAGCGGCGTACGTTCGTTGTAGGTATCTGCCCGATAGGGCATCGCGTGAATGAACTCGCCGTCGCTGTAAAGAATATCGGTGGCGACGTCGGCGAGCCGGTTCATCTCCGCAAAACGGTCGGCCATATCGCGCAGAAACACCGCCACATCGTAATCGGAATCCGGCCGCGCGTCACCGCGCGCGCGCGAGCCAAACAGCACCACCCGCGCCACGCGGTCGCCATAAATTTCGGCGACGGCGGCGCGAAAGCGTTGAAGGATCGGGTCTTCGGCCAGTTTCGCTGCCATAGAAAATATATAGCCCATTTTTCCTTATCGCTCGCGGCAAGAACATTAGGCAAAAAGGCTAGCCTGCATCCTCTGCCTTGGCCTTGGGCGCGCACTACTGCAATTCCGGGGTTTCGTCAAAAAGCCTTTTATGCTCGGCGGCGGCATAACGGTCGGTCATCCCGGCGATGTAATCGCAGATGACGCGCCCGGCGCGCTTCGCCGGCCCCTGCCCTGGCGGCGGCCTCCGCCCATTCGGGGGCATTAGATCCGGGGCAACGAAAAACCGGGAAAAAAGATCGCGAACGATCAGGCCTGCTTGCTCGCGAATACGGACGAGATTACGTAAGCGCCTAGCTTTGGCGAGCTACGACAACCAGACGTTTGACCTCACCATTTTGATATGCCTGCAAAAATGCGTTGTAGTTCTTGAAGGACACGCATCCGTTAGAATCTCCGTTCTGGCCAAGCATGTAAGTATGCGCGAGGAGACCTGTCCGTCCATAGAGGTCGCCGTTGCCAACGGGTATGAGGCGCAATGCTTGTACCCCGTGGAAAAGCTGCTCCCGCGGCTGAAGCTCATAGACATTCGGCGGCGTGGCCCCGCGCATTCGTTCGTTTATGTAACGCGGATCGTCCAGCCTATTGCCGAGGCCCGAATGCGCTTCCAATCTCGTTCCATTGGGCATGTAGACGGTATGCGCCGCGACATCGTATACGGCGGTCCCTCGGTCGTAACGGGGCGACGGGTTGGATGTGACACCTCGCGCACCGCCAAGAACGCCATCTTCCGGAGACGCGTATGCGAGGGCAGGCCTCGAAGTTTGGAACATGCCAAAAAACTTCTCGAAAAGCGTGCGATTGTCGGAGGGGGCGGCTGGCGGGACGGACCGTCTATTCTGCTGCGCGAACCGGCGACCCGGCGAGGAAAACGGGCGACGGCTTTCGAGCGATCCCAGCTCAGCGGGACGCGGGACAGGCAAGGGCGCGCTCTCGCCGAATTGAGGACCTGCTGGCGCCCGCTCGACGACGTTTTCCTGCTCCGCGATCACGGCGGACGGTGCCGGTGAAATTGGCTTAAGATTCAATTTAAGTGGAAAATTTTGTGCAACCGAGACCGACTTCGAATCCGAGAAAGATCGAGGGTCGACCAGCCCGCCATAGGGATTGGAGGCAAGGGCTGGCGCAAGTGCAGGCGCTTCAAGGGTATTGAGACCGGTAGCAGGACGCCAGTGGAGAATGCAGGTGCCAAACAACGCGCCGAAGGCAAAAGTGGCGGCGCATGGAATGGTTAGAGAAAGAACTATTGAAAAGAAACGGCCGTGCTCGCCTGGAAGGAAATCAAGACCTGTATCGATCCCTTGTGCCATTCATCCTGCTTTCCAAATAGTGTTAACTCGCGGCGTCTTTGGGCCAACATGGCCCCTGGCGCTTACAAGGCGCGATCAACCACAACGGATGCGTGTGAAGCGTCCCAGCCTCTCTGAATGTCGGCACGAAGAGCTTCGCAGCGTTGCTGAAGCA
Source organism: Methylocella sp. (assembly GCA_050728695.1). GTDB lineage: Bacteria > Pseudomonadota > Alphaproteobacteria > Rhizobiales > Beijerinckiaceae > Methylocapsa. The sequence goes on from JBOHJV010000054.1 coordinate 2,484, forward strand.
CCATTGCGGCGATTTTTAGTTAAATGCCCATGCGTTCGAAAAAGGCTTGGCATGAGGGTCTCAACACCGGCCAAATTCCAATAGACCGTGACACCTGCGCCACACCTTCAAACCAAGGCTTGCAGCCATTGACAGCGCAATTCTGTCTCCTCGGTCTGGACTTGTAGAGAGAGTTCGCTTCCTGCCCCTATCGGGGTACTCTGGACAGCATATGATCACCGCGCGCTTTTCTCGGGCTGACCCAATTCGCGCGGTTCCCGCGGCAGGTTTCGTCAAAAGCCTGCCATGCTCGGCGGCGGCATAACGGTCGGTCATCCCGGCGATGTAATCGCAGACGAGCCGCGCGGCGTCGCACGTGGCTGGCAAAGCATGGAGGCGATCATGGCTTGGGTTCGGCGTCCCCCGCGCGCGTGGTTCGACCGTTCGCGGGAAGACAGCCAGTCACACGCTCCACGAACCGGCGAGCCGTCTGAATCGCTTCTCGCGCGCATTCGCCAGACACTTGCGAGCCGGGGCCGGTTTCAAAGTCGGCGATGGCTTTGAGGTTGTAGGTGCGGGGAAGGAACGCCCGCAACTCCATATCGTAGCGTGGATTGTCCTTCGCCTTGCCCGTGCTCTCGAAGATCAAGGCTTGTGCAGAGTGCAGGCCGGCTAGATACGCGGTGCGTCCGGCATCGCATTCAAACCCCCACCAAGCATCGTTTCGGCCCGATCGAGAAGCTCCCGCGACTTGTCGAGAAAGGCGCCAGTCTGTGGCTTGATAGGTCAATGCCGTCGGCACGGATTTCGTGCATCAGCGGCGTGCGTTCGTTGTAGGCATCCGCGCGATAAGGCATCGCTTGAATAAACTCGCCTGTTTCATCAAGAAGGCTGGTGCTGAGATCGGCGAGCCGGTTCATCTCCGCGAAACGGTCGGCCATATCGCGCAGAAACACCGCCACATCGTAATCGGAATCCGCCCGCGCGTCACCGCGCGCGCGCCAAAAAGCACCACCCGCGCCACGCGGTCGCCGTAATTTTCGGTGACGGCGGCGCGAATGCGTTGAAGGATCCGGTCGCTGGCTAGTTTCGCTGCCATGGAAAATATATAGCCCATTTTTCCATATCGCTCGCGGCAAGTACATTAGGCAAAAAGGCTAGTCTGCATCCTCTGCCTTGGGTTCGGGCCGCCTCGCTACTGCAATTCCGGGGTTTCGTCAAAAAGCCGGCGATGCTCGGCGGCGGCGTAACGGTCGGTCATCCCGGCGATGTAATCGCAGACGAGCCGCGCCCGGCGAGCTTCGCCGGAGCCTGCCTTGGCGGCGGCGGCCGCCCATTCGGCCGGCATCAGATCCGGGGCAACGAAAAACCGGGAAAAAAGATCGCGGACGATCAGGCCTGCTTGATCGCGAATACGGACGAGGCGTTGGTGCCGGTACATGTTTGTTAGTAGAAAGTTCCTAATCGCGTTGTCGGCGCTCAAAGCCGCTCCGGAAAACCCGATCAGTGGCGCGCCATGCGCCCGCACGTCCTCGACGCTCGCGACTCCCGCAGCTTCGATCCGGCGAAGGCTTTCCGCGATCGCATCCTCGATAAAAAACCTGATCAGCCGGCGCACGAGCTCATGGATGGCGCGGACCGGTTCGAGGCCAGGATAGAGCGCCGCGATCTCGCCGCCAATATCGCGGAGAAAATCGACCTCGCCAATTTGGGCAAAATCGATGAGGCCCGCGCGCAAACCGTCGTCAAGGTCGTGCGCGTTATAGGCGATGCCGTCGGCGACAGCCGCGGCCTGTGCCTCGGCGGACGCGAAATGCGCAAGTTCGAGATCATGAACCGCATTATATTCAAGGATCGCCGCGGGAAGGCCGCGTTTGGCATAACGCGCGACCACCTTGCCATCGGCTTGCAAAAGCGGGCCGTTATGTTTGACGAGCCCTTCCAAAGTCTCCCAAGTGAGATTCAGTCCATCGAAGGCGGCGTAGCGGCGTTCGAGCTTGGTGACAATTCGCAGCGCCTGGGCGTTATGATCGAAGCCGCCGTAAGGAGCCATGAGGTCGTCGAGCACATCCTCGCCAGTGTGGCCAAACGGCGTGTGGCCAAGATCATGGCCAAGCGCAAGCGCCTCGGCGAGATCGTCGTCGAGGCCGAGCGCGCGGGCGAGCGTGCGGGCGATTTGACCGACCTCGAGCGAATGGGTGAGCCTGGTACGGAAATGGTCTCCCTCATGCGGAACGAAGACCTGCGTCTTGTGGGCGAGCCTCCGGAACGCCGTGCAATGGATGATGCGGTCGCGATCGCGCTGAAATATCGAGCGCGATTGCGAACGAGGCTCCGCGATCAACCGTCCGCGGCTTCGCGCCGCGTCAGAGGCGTATGGCGCGCGCGAGGGGGTGAAGGCGGCAGAAAAGCGGCGGATTGGCATGAAAACCTGGATTGCAGCGCTCGCCTCATTGCACAAGCAGGCTTCCCGTCGTATCTTACCTATATCAAGTGGAGGCAAGCGGCCCGCGTCCAGGCGTCCCTTTGTCCAACCCACCTTCGAGGTTGCCAAAATGAGCATAGCAACTGCGGAAGCGGCCGTCGAACTCACAGAGAGCGCCGCGCGGCGCATCGCGGAGATTTTGCGGAGCGAGCCGGCTGGCTCGTTTCTGCGCATCGGCGTCGACGGCGGCGGATGCTCGGGGTTTACCTATACCTACAACCTTTCGACCGAACGATCTTCCGGCGATCTGGTGATCGAGCGCGACGGCGCGACGGTCGCGATCGATCCGGTCTCGCTCGATGTGCTGCGCGGCTCGAAGATCGATTTCATCGACGATCTGATGGGACGGATGTTCAAAATCGACAATCCGGCGGCGACCGCGTCCTGCGGCTGCGGATCGAGCTTCGCCATCTAGCCGCCCAATGAAGGTGGCGCGAGAGCCGAGCCGCGCTCGCGGTGGATAAAAGCGCGATCCATATTCGAGGAGCCGGGTTTATCGTTTGTCCGATTTCGCGCGCGGTTGCGCGCGCGCCGACGGCTTGAACGAAAGTGACGGCGTGAGAGATGGAGGGCGGAACAAGCTGGTTCATGGCTGTGCCGCGGGCCGGTTGTGGCGGTTTTTGACCTTCGCGATGTCGGCGAGCATTTCTTTCAGGGCGTGAATGGCGGCAATGTCCTTTTGCGAAAGCGCGGTGTTCTCGGGCAGGTGGTTGATCAACACAAGAACAGCGTCGCCGACGCGGCCAAGCTGCTTGCCGTAGCCCGCAACGTCCGACAGCACGTCCGCTTCGACCTCCGGCGCGCTCGATTGGCCGAGCGTGATATTGACGAGGCCGTACTGGCCGCCGGTCGGATTAAAGATGGCCGTCCAGGGATTGATCGACTGGGTAACGTCGCCTGACAGGGGGAGTTTGAACATCGGCATGGGAAGGCTCCATACATATGAAAAGGACATTATCATATGTGGAGCCAAATGCATTGGAAAAGCCGGTGTAGTTCTTACCTGGCGAAGCGAATTTTTCCGGAACGAGCTCAAGATTCGGATATCGCACCGTGACGCGCGAGGACCTTGCGGACGGACTCGACAAGTTGATCTTCTGGGACGGTGAACTGGGCGTTGGCGCGAAGTTCCAAATAATCGGCGCGGTCCTTGGTCGAGCTGGCGAGTTCGGCGCCGAGCACGAGATCGCGGATCGTCACCTGCGGGCCATTTTCATGGTTGCGCTCGTTCGAGCCTTGGATGACGGCGCAGAGCGAACCGCGCTTATCCGCATATTTGAGTTGCGCGTTCATGCCCGCCTGGCCGAGATAGAGTTCGGCGCTGATATTTTCCGCGCGAAGTTTTGCGGCAAAATTCTGGTAGCGGGCGAGCTGATCCTTGTCGAGGATGAGGACGACCACGGGGCCGCGCTCCGCCGCACCCTCGACGATCGGGGATTTGATTGCTCTCAGCGCGGCATAGAGCCTTGAGACGCCGATCGAAAAGCCGGTGGCTGGGACATTTTCTCCGCGAAAGCGGCCGACAAGGCCGTCATAGCGCCCTCCCCCGCCGATCGAGCCGAAGCGGACTAGCTTGTCGTCTTCGTCCCGCACGTCGAAGGTGAGTTCGGCTTCGAATACGGGGCCGGTGTAATATTCAAGCCCCCGCACGACGGCGGTGCTGATCATTAGCTGTGAGCCGTGATATCCACTATTCTTAGCAAGCCGCGCGATTGTTCGAAGTTCCTCGATTCCTTCAGCAGCACATTGAATTTCCCCGAAGACTTCTTCAAGATAATCTAACATCGCTTCGTTATCGACTTTAAGCCACATGGTGCCGGCGCCGGGCACTTTGATGCGGACGCGATTTTCATGGTCCAGAGGCTTTGCGTGCCAAACGACATCCGACGCTTTACCTTCCACATAAATGTAATCAAAGACTTTTCCGATTTGCAATTCAACGAGCCCAGCGCCTCTAGTAAAATCTCCGCTCTCATCTTTCCGACCAGGCCCGAGAAGCTGCCGAACACCTTCCGGCCCTAGTCGATCCAGCTTATCGATCGCTCGCAGCACCGTCAGCCTGCGGCCCGCGTTTTCCTCGCCGCCGAGGCCGACCGCCTCCATCACGCCGTCGAGCACCTTGCGATTGTTGACCTTGATCACGTAATCGCCGCGCTTGATTCCCAGCCGCTCAAGCGTATCCGCCGCCATCATGCACAATTCGGCGTCCGCCGCGACGCTTGCCGCGCCGACCGAATCGGCGTCGAATTGCATGAACTGGCGAAACCTTCCCGGGCCCGGCTTCTCGTTGCGAAACACGTAGCCCACGCGATAGCTGCGATAAGGCTTTGGCAATTTGTCGAAATTTTCTGCGACATAGCGGGCGAGCGGCGCTGTCAAATCATAACGTAACGAAAGCCAGCTTTCGTCATCCTCCCTAAACGAAAAGACGCCTTCGTTCGGACGATCCTGATCCGGCAAAAATTTGCCGAGCGCTTCGGTAAACTCGATTAGCGGGGTCTCGACCGCCTCGAAACCGTAAAGTTCATAAGTTGTTTTGATGAGGCCGAGCATTTTTTCCGTCGCCGCGATCTCGCCCCGCGCCCGGTCGGCGAAACCGCGCGGCAATGTCGCGCGGGCCGTTCGCTTGTCGTCTTTCCTGCCGTTCATTGCTTCTCAAGGCCTGTCGTTGTCCCGATGTCTTTAGGGGGGGGCCAGCGCTACGGCAAGCACCCCACATGCAATCAAACCGGCGCGACCCTTGGATCGCGCGAAAAACCGCTTATATTCGCGCGGCGGAGGGAGGACTCCGCCAAGTCCCAAATGGGGAGAACGCCAATGTCACCCGAAGAACGCGAGCTGCTCACAGGTTTGTTCGACCGTATCCGGGGCGCGGCCAATACGCCGCGCGATCAGGAAGCCGAGGCGCTGATCCAGGACGCAACCAAGGCTCAGCCTTACGCGCCCTATTTTTTGGCGCAGACCGTCCTCGTTCAGGACCAGGCGCTGCGCGCCGCCAACGATCGTCTGCAAGAGCTCGAAGGCAAGGTCAAGAACATGGAAAGCCAAGCGGCGAGTGGGCCGCGTCCGGGTGGTTTTCTGAGTGGGCTCGGCTCGCTATTTGGGAGCTCCAGCCCCTCCTCCGCTCCTCGCGCGGCGCCCCCTAGCGGCCGCTGGGGCCAATCGCCACCGCCGCCGCCGCAGGGCCGCTGGCAACAGCCCCCACAAGGCTACGCTGGCGCCGCGCCCGGACCGTGGGGCGGCCAAGGCGCCAGCCAGGGCGGCGGATTTTTGACGGGCGCGCTCGGCACCGCGGCGGGGGTCGCGGGCGGCGTGCTTCTCGCCGATTCGATTCGCGGGCTCTTCGCCGGGCACTCGCTCGGCATTGGCAGCGGATTTGGCGGCATGGGCCCGGGCCTTGGCGGCGAAACCGTCATCAACAATTATTACGATTCGGGCGGGCAAAGCCCCAGCCAACAGGATGCCGCCCAGGACGCCCAGCAAGACGCGGCCGACGACGCACAGCAAGACGCCCGGCAAGACGCTGATCAGGATCAGGACGACGTCCAGGACGCCTCGGATTACGGCTCGGATGATTTTGGCTCCGGCGACGACGGCGGCAGCTTCGACACCTGACGTATCGAGTTTTTGGTGCGCCGAAAGCGCTTCGGCATGGGCGCCGGCCGGCGCCGTGACGCGGCCGCCTCGTCGCTCCTTGCTCTGTCAAAGGCGGCGGCCGAGAGCGGACGCTTCCCGCGCAAGCTGTTCGACCTTGCCGAAATCGCGCGCCGCGAGAAGCCCCGGCGCGACCATCCAAGATCCGCCGACGCAAGCCACAGTGGGCAGCGCGAGATAATTTCCGGCCGTTTGCGCGTCGATGCCCCCGGTCGGGCAGAAAATCAAATCGGGCAAGGGGCCCGCGAGAGAGGCGAGATACCTTGCCCCGCCAGCGGGCTCGGCAGGAAAGAATTTTAACGCGTGAAAACCTCGTTCCCGAAGCGCTAGCGCCTCGGATGCCGTCGCCGCTCCGGGTAAGAAAGGAACCGGAGATCGCACGGCTGCTTCAACAAGGCGCTGCGTCATCCCGGGGCTGACCAGAAACCGCGCGCCGGCATCGCTAGCGGCGTGGATCTGTTCCGCCTCGATGATTGTCCCCGCGCCGATGAACGCCTCAGGAAATGTCTTGGCGAGCGCCGCCACGGCGGCCATCGCGGCAGGCGTGCGCAAGGCGATTTCGAGCACCGTCAATCCGCCCGCGATCAGGGCGCGGGCTAGGCAAACCGCGTCCTCGACGTCCTTGACGGTCAGCACGGGGACAACCGGCGCCCGGCGAAGCATTGCCGCGGTCGCCTCGCCATGGGGATAAAGCATGGACGGCGCCCTTCCGTTGGCGGTCAGCCACAGACGCTCGCGCCAAGTTCCACGGCGCTCATATTGGCGCGGAACATCTGGAACAGTTCGCGCCCATAGCCATGCGCGTGCGTTTCGAGGTCGCACGCGGCGGGCGGACGGTTTTGCAAAATCTCGGGGGAGAGTTCCGCTGTCAAAGTGCCGGCTTCCGCGTCAAGCACGATGATGTCGCCGTCTCGAAGCCGGGCAATCGGGCCGCCGTCGAGCGCTTCCGGCGTTAGATGGATCGCCGCCGGTACTTTTCCCGACGCGCCCGACATGCGGCCATCGGTGACCAGCGCCACGTGATGGCCGCGCGCCATTACCGACGCGAGCACGGGCGTCAGCTTGTGCAATTCCGGCATGCCGATCGCTTTCGCGCCCTGGAAGCGAACCACGGCGATCAGATCACAATCGAGTTCGCCCGCGCCGAAGGCGGCTTCCACTTCTTCTTGCGCGTGAAAAATTCGCGCCCTTGCGCGCACCTTGCGATGTTCCGGCGCGACCGCGCTGATCTTGATCACCGCGCGGCCGAGATTGCCGTCAAGAACTTTCAAGCCGCCATCGCGAGAGAATGGATTTGCCGCCGGGCGCAAAACCGATTCATCGAGGCTCGCCGAAGGCGCCGCGCGGAACGCGAGCTTTCCGCCATCGAGATAAGGCTCTTGCGCATAGAATTCGAGCGTGCATCCGGCGACGGTTTTCGCGCCGGGATGCAGGAGGCCGGCGCCCAGCAACGAATGGATGAGAAATCCGGTGCCGCCGGCTGCGGCAAAGTGGTTCACATCAGCCGTGCCGTTGGGATAAATGCGCGTCAGCAAGGGAACCGTTTTGGAGAGGTCGGCGAAATCGTCGAGCGTCAGAATGATGCCGCCCGCCCGGGCCATGGCGATGAGGTGGATGACATGATTCGTCGAGCCCGCCGTCGCGAGCAAGGCGACGATGCCGTTTACGAAGGCGCGCTCGTCGAGAATCGATGCAACCGGCGTATAGTCGTTGCCAAGTGCGGTGAGCGCCAAGGCGCGCTGCGCGGCGGCGGCGGTCAGCGCGTCGCGCAAGGGGGTGTTCGGATTGACAAACGAACTACCGGGCAGATGCAGACCCATCGCCTCCATCAGCATCTGGTTCGAATTCGCGGTGCCGTAAAAGGTGCAGGTCCCCGGCGAATGGTAGGAAGCGGCTTCCGCGTCGAGCAGGTCCTCCCGCGAGGCATTACCCTCGGCATGAAGCTGGCGAAGCTTCGCCTTCTTCTGATTCGGCAGGCCGGACGGCATCGGCCCCGCCGGAATGAACACGGCGGGCAAGTGCCCAAAGGCTTGCGCCGCGATCACGAGTCCCGGCACGATCTTGTCGCAGACGCCGAGGAAGACCGCGGCGTCGAACATGTCATGCGACAAGGCGATCGCCGCCGACATGGCAATGACGTCGCGCGAGAACAGCGAGAGTTCCATGCCGGCGCGGCCTTGCGTGATTCCGTCGCACATGGCCGGCACGCCGCCCGCGACCTGCGCGACGCCGCCCACTTCGTGCGCCGCCTTCCTTATGATGGCGGGAAAACGTTCATAGGGCTGATGCGCCGAGAGCATGTCGTTGTACGCGGTGACAATCGCGAGATTGGCGGCGGCGCCGGTGCGCAGGGCCTGCTTTTCGTGCCCGGCGCAAGCGGCAAAGCCATGTGCGAGGTTGGCGCAACCGAGCGCGCCACGATGCGGCCCGCTACGCCGCATCGCCTCGACGCGGCCAAGATATTTTTCCCGCGAAGGCTGGCTCCTCGCGCGAATGCGGGTCGTGACATCGGTGATCGCGGCTTGTACCATTCTCCGGCTCCTAGCTGTGGCGGCGCGACGCCGCCCGCATCAGGTCAATCGGTTTCTTCGCTCCAGCTGCGTCCATCGCGCTCGACCAGAGCGATCGCGGCGGCGGGCCCCCACGTGCCGGCTAGATAGGGCCGCGGCGGCTCGTCCATTTGGTTCCACGCCTCGCGGATCGGATCGATCCAGCGCCACGCCGCCTCGACCTCGTCGCGGCGCATGAACAAGGTCGCGTTGCCGCGCATGACGTCCATCACCAGCCGCTCATAGGCCTCCGGCGCGTGGATGCCGAATGCCTTGGCGAAGCTCATGTCGAGCGGCACATGTTGCAGCCGCATTCCGCCCGCGCCTGGCTCCTTCAGCATCAGCCAGAGTTTTATGCCTTCATCCGGCTGCAGCCGTATGGCGAGCCTCGTTTGCAAAATTTTTCCCGACTCGACCGTGAAAATCGAATGGGGAACCTCGCGAAAGGCGACGATGACCTCAGAAACCCTGTGCGGCAGACGCTTGCCGGTGCGCAAATAAAAGGGGGTGCCAGCCCATCGCCAATTCGCGATCTCCACCTTGAGCGCGACAAAGGTCTCGGTTTTGGTGTGCTCGTCGCCGACCTCCTCGGCATAGCCAGGAACCGCGCCGCCCTCGCCGGCGCCGGCGCGATATTGCCCGCGCACGGTCAGCGCCGCGGCGTTGTTGGAGTCGATCGCCACCAGCGACTTCAAGACTTTTAGTTTTTCGTCGCGCACCGAATCCGCGTCCAAGGAGGCGGGCGGCTCCATGGCGATAAGACACAATAATTGCAGCAAATGATTCTGCACCATGTCGCGCAGCGCCCCCGCGTTTTCGTAATAGGTCGCGCGGCCCCCGACGCCGATTGATTCGGCGACGGTGATCTCGACATGATCGATATGGGCTGAATTCCACAACGGCTCGAACAGCGCATTGGCGAACCGCAACGCCATCAGATTTTGCACCGTCTCTTTTCCGAGATAATGATCGATGCGGAAAATACGCCCCTCCGGAAACACCGCGCCGATCGCATCGTTGATACGCGCGGCGGAGGCTCCGTCCAAGCCGATCGGCTTCTCGACGATGATGCGCGAGGCCGGGGTGACAAGCGAATGCGCGGCGAGCCGCTTGGCGATCAGCGCGAAATGATCCGGATTTGTCGCGAGGTAGAACGCGCGCACCCGCGAGGGATCGGCATCGAGCCTATTGCCGAGTAGATCCCAGCCCGCCTCCGAGTCGATATCGAGGCTGACGTAATGGATCAATTCGAGGAAGCCATTGATCGCTTCATCGAGCGCGGCGGCGAACTCCTTCAGTGCACCGGCGATCGCGCCCCGATAGGCGGCCTGATCCAAGGGCCGCCGCGCCACGCCGATGATCTTGGTCGGCGGCGAGAGCTGTCCGTCAAGAAATCGGTGAAACAGGGCGGGAAAGAGCTTGCGGTGGGCGAGATCGCCGGTGCCGCCGAAGACGGCCAGATCGAAGGACGGTACCTTCAGAATACGCGAAACCATCGCTTTCCTTCGCATTTCGAAGGTTTATGCGCAACATACGCCATCGGCGACGCCGGGCAAGCGCGGGCACTGTGGCCGAGCGGGCCGCCGCGCCCGAGCTGACAGTAGCCGACGACCCAGTGCACTGGCGAACCGGGCTCAGCTGTTTTGCTCCTGCTAACAAATTTCGCAAAACGAACGTTTTAGCCACAATCGGAACCGCAACCAGTTAGCAAGCTTTTGCTTGGGCAACTCCGTGCTCGACGGAGTAAGGGGGGAACCGACATTTTCCGGAAGATGGGGCGGCCATAAATTTGCCGGCGTGACCAATCGGCCCTTTGATCGATTAACAGCCAGCGCCGATCTAACGCACGTTTTTCCGCAAGCACCCGCGCCTGGCGCGGCGTGGAGCTATGGCGCGGCGCATTCGCCGCCACCCATCCAATGTTCACTTATTGTTCTTGCCAAGGCACGGTTTCTGCGTTAAGCTCGCATTAAGAGTGGAAGGCGGGGCGTGCCATGGTCGTCAGGGTAGCAACGGTTGCGTTTGAAGGCATCGAGGCGCGGCCGGTGGACGTCCAGGTGCAAATCGCCAATGGCAACGTGGTCTTTACAGTGGTCGGTCTCGGCGACAAAGCCGTCGCTGAATCGCGCGAAAGAGTCCGCGCCGCGCTGAATGCGTCGGGCCTCGCCATGCCAGCGAAGCGCATCACCGTCAATCTCGCGCCCGCCGATCTCCCCAAGGAAGGCAGTCATTACGATCTGCCGATCGCGCTTGGCATGATGGCCGCGATTGGCGCCATTCCGCCGGACTCGCTTGCCAATTACACCGTTCTCGGCGAACTCGCGCTCGATGGAACGATCACCGCGGTCGCCGGCGTGCTGCCCGCCGCGATTGCCGCGAATGCGCTTGGCCACGGGCTCATCTGCCCGCAGGCGAGCGGACCCGAGGCGGCCTGGGCGGCGCAGGACCTCGATGTGCTGGCCCCGCTTTCGTTGATCCAGCTCGCCAATCATTTCAAGGGGACGCAAGTCATGGCGCGGCCGCGGCCGGCGGTGCGGGGAGAAGCGGGAACGCAGCCGGATCTTCGCGACATCAAGGGACAGGAATGCGCTAAGCGGGCGCTCGAAATCGCCGCCGCCGGGGGGCACAATCTATTGTTGAACGGACCGCCAGGAGCGGGAAAATCGATGCTCGCCGCGCGGCTGCCCTCGATTTTGCCGCCGCTCAGCCCGCGCGAACTGCTCGAGGTTTCGCTCATCCACTCCATCGCGGGCGATCTCGCGGGCGGCGCGCTTACCGATAGAAGGCCATTTCGCGCGCCGCATCATTCGGCCTCGATGGCGGCGCTCGTCGGCGGCGGCACGCGCGCGCGGCCGGGCGAAATCTCACTTGCCCATCATGGCGTTTTGTTTCTCGACGAATTGCCGGAATTCCAGCCGCAGGTTTTGGACAGCCTGCGGCAGCCGCTCGAAACCGGCGAAGTCGCGATCGCCCGGGCGAACCACCGCATCGTCTATCCGGCAAGGTTTCAGCTCGTCGCGGCGATGAACCCCTGCCGTTGCGGCCATGCGAGCGAGCCCGGCTTTACCTGCAACCGGCAACCCGTTGCTCGCTGCATCGCGCAATATCAGGCGCGCCTGTCGGGGCCCCTGCTCGACCGCATCGATCTCCACGTGGAGGTGCCGGCGGTTGCCGCCGCCGATCTGATGCTGCCGCCTCCCGCCGAGGGTTCAAGGGAGACCGCGGAGCGCGTCGCCGCCGCGCGAAATATCCAGGTCGCGCGTTATGCCGCGATCGGACTTCCGGGGGTCCTTTCCAACGCCGCCGCGCCCGCCAATGTCATCGAGACGGTGGCGGCACTCGACGCCTCGAGCCTCGCCTTGGTCAGAGAGGCCTCGGACCGCCTCCATCTTTCCGCGCGGGGGTTTCATAGGATCTTGAAGCTCGCCCGCACGATCGCCGATCTCGACGGCGCGGCCGAGGTCAGGCGCGTGCATCTCGCCGAGGCGCTCACCTACCGGATCGATACCACAAGGCAGCTCGCCGCCGCGTGAATTTTGCGCGGCTCCGACGGAGCTTGGGCGGGGGAAGTCGGACCGCTATCGCGATTGCAGCAGGCGCGCGACGGCCTTGGAGGTAAAGTCCACCATGGGCACGATCCGCGCGTAATTGAGCCGCGTCGGACCGATCACGCCGAGCACGCCGACGATGCGCTGCTCCCGGTCATGAAACGGCGCGGCGATCATTGCAGAACCCGACAGCGAGAAGAGTTTGTTTTCCGAGCCAATGAAGATGCGGACGCCGTCGCCGCCTTCGGCCCGGCTCAAAAGATCGATCACGTCCTTTTTTGTTTCGAGATCGGCGAAAAGCAAACGGATCCGCTCGAGATCCTCGATCGCGGTGAGGTCCTGGAGCAGATTGGCCTGCCCCCTGACGATCAGCCGCGGGCCATGCGCGGCTGGCCCAGCCCAGCTCGCCAGCCCAGCATCGACAAGCCGCGCCGACAATTCGCCGAGCTCCGCCTCGGCGAGCTTGCGCGAGGCCTCGATCTCGCACTTGACCTCCTGCAAAGTGCGGCCCCTAATCCGCGCGTTGAGGTAATTGCCGGCCTCGCACAAGGCGGATGGCGGCAGCCCAGCCGGTATTTGCAGGATCCGGTTTTCGACCGAACCGTCCTCGGCGACGAGCACGGCAAGCGCGCGCTCCGGCTCGATCCTGACGAATTCGACATGTTTGAGCCGCGCGTTTTCCTTGGTGGTGACGACGACCCCGGCGCTCCCGGTCAAGCCCGACAGCATCATCATCGCGTCGCCAAGCAGTCCTTCGAGGGTCTGCGCCTGCGAGGCCGCTTTAACCTGCGCCTCGATCCGCTCGCGTTCCTCCTGGCTAACGTCGCCAAGTTCCAGCAGCGCATCGACGAAAAAGCGTAAGCCCAGCTCGGTTGGGAGCCGCCCCGCGCTGGTGTGCGGCGCATAGATCAAGCCGATCTCTTCAAGGTCCTGCATTACATTGCGGACCGAGGCCGGCGACAGCGGCGCCGGCAACAGCCGCGCGACGTGGCGCGATCCGACCGCCTCGCCATGGGCGAGGTAGGAATCGACGATCAGCCGGAATATTTCGCGCGAGCGCTCGTTGAGTTTTGCCAGGCTGTTGCCGCCGCGCGCCTTGTCGCGTAAGTGATCCAAGGGTATTGCCATGGCGGCTAACATGACCGCATGCGGCAAAGGATGCAAGCGCGGGAAAATTTTCCGCGCGCTGATCACTTCTTGCGAAATTTATTTCGGATACCGAGTCGATGAGCTTTTGCTCTCCATTTACCACGACCGAAACGAATCGGCCGGTGGACAGCATTTTAGCCAAAAGCTCCGAGTGCCAAACTTTCTCTCCCGCAATCGCCGCGGGGATCGCCCGGCCTATCGCCAGAGAAAGAATATTTTAGAACTCTATAAATTTGTAAGTATACTCTAAATGAATAATTATTACGGCCGGTGTACTAAATTATTTGCCCTATTTGTCGATAAGGTCCCGACATAGATTCCCTCTTAGAAACGATTATGCGCGCATTCATTCTACAACATTGCCGCTCTTTATTATTTTGGCCGCGCGGCTTGAATTGCCGGGCCGCTTTTCATTGCACCTGTTCCCTGACTGCGAAGGTGCGCGGATTTCTCAAGGAGCGGGACGCGATGGCGGCTGTCGAATTCGCCATGATCGGCCTGCCACTAACGGCGATACTCCTCGAGATCTTTCAAAGCGGATTATTCGTCTATGAGTCCGGCATGCTCAATCATGCAACCCAAGCGGCGGCCCGCCAGGTCATGGTGGGAGGAGTGCAAAACCAGAATCTGACCGCGGCGCAATTTAGCAAGAATTATCTGTGTTCGCTGCTCCCCGTGACCATCCCTTGCGGCAATGTGATCGTGAACCTCCAGACACTTTCGGAAGCGGCTTATCCGGGCGGCTTTTATAATTTTGTCAACGGCGCGCAGACCGCGCTCATTATCCCGCCGCTCGACAACTCGCAAACTTCCTTTTGTCCGGGCGGCAGCGGTCAATATGTCTATTTAGAGGTCATCTATCCGATGCCCCTTATCGGCCCAGCTTGGCTGCCCACGGCGAAGACGACGTATCAGGGAAAGACGGTCCAACTCGTCGTGGCCACCGCCGCGTTCAAAAACGAACCTTATCAATCGTCCTATACGCCGCCGAAGGGGTGCTGACGTGCGCTTGTTTACGCCAGCCACGCGTGCCCATGCCTTGGCGACCAGACTGCACCGGCGTTTCCTCCAACGCGCGGGGGAGTTCTGGCGCTCCCGGCAAGCCATCGCCGCAACCGAATTCGTTCTGGTCCTGCCGTTCCTTGTCGCAATGATGGCCGGATCGGCGGAGGTCGCGCGGCTGATCGTTTTTGCCCGCGATGTGACGCTCGCCGCGACCACCTCGGTCGAGATGATCACCCAAAACGGGACGGGAAAAGTCAACTTTATCGATCTGCATTTCGCCCAGGATTCGACCATGGTGATCTTTCCGGGGATCCTGCTGGACTCGTCGCTAAAGGGCACTTCGTGGGGCAAAGACATATCGATATCGATGGCGAGCGTCTGCTTCACGTCAAAAGCTTCGGCCCCGTGCACGCCCGTCTGTACGTCGAACTGCACCTTTGCGAATGTCGTCTGGAGCAGCGGTTCCAGCAAGCGAGCCTGCGGGGTTAATCTAACGCCAGTCGCCGACACGTCAGGGCCGAGCCCGGCGACGCTTCCAGCCGATGTGTTTGGGCCGGGCTCGCTCATCGTGGTCGACATCATCTTTAACTACACGCCGATTTTTGCGCCGCGCTTCTTTGGGACGATTCCGATTGCGCGCTCCGCCTATATTGCGCCCCGCTACGTGCCACTCATCAAATATGCCGTCGTGAGCGGCGACGATGGCATTGGCGCGGAGTGTCCAGGCTACTGATTTTTGGAAATGCGTAATGGATGTCTTTTGGCGGATTGACTAGGGTCCACGCTCATGAAATGCAGCGCCTTTGCGATATTTTGGCACCGCTTTTGCGCCGACCAGCGGGGGACTGTCGCGATCATCGTCGCCTTAAGCATCATCGGTCTTGTCGGAACGGCGGGAATCGGCGTCGATTATTATAACGCTCTTGCCGCCAAGTCGCGGCTCGACCTCGCGTCGGACGCGGCGGCGATTGGCGCGATCAACGCGGCGCAAAACTACATCGAGGCGAATTCCGCGACGCAGACGGATCCGGCTCTGTCCAACTCAGCCATAGCAGCCGGCAAGGCCCAGGCCCTAAAAGTCTTCAATTCCAATGCGGGATCAACCGTCAATATCGCGGCCGCGCCGACGATCACTATGTCGCGGAGCGGGCAGACGTTCAACGCGAATATTACCTATCAGGCGTCCTCCAAAAATGCCTTCGGGCCAATTTTCGGCGTCCAGCAAATGAACTTCAATGGCACTTCGGCATCGAGCCTGACCATGGGCAAATATCTCGACTTTTATCTGCTTCTCGATGTCTCCGGCTCGATGGGCCTTCCAACGACGACCGCCGGCCAGTCGCAGCTTGCCGGACTCAGCCCGGACACAAAGGATCAGTATCCCAGCGGCTGCGCCTTCGCGTGCCATTTTTCGCAGAAAATGTGCTCGACAATCCAATACCCACAGAACGTAGGTCCGCGACAGACCTGCCAGGGCTATAATCTTGCGCGGTCGAACAACATTGTGCTTCGCGCCGATTCCGTCGGTAGCGCGGTGCAGTCCCTACTGAGCACGGCGATGGCCACGGAGACGATCAAGAATCAGTTCCGCGTTGGTCTCTATCCGTTCATTTCACACACGGGTACGCTTTATGCGCTTTCGAGCAATTTAAACGCGGCAACGACCTCCGCCGGAACTCTCGGCAGCTTGCTCGACACCGGCCAATCTACGACCGCTTATGGCAGCGGCGGCACACATTTCGAGAACGCCATCCCCGAACTCAACGCTCTCATTCCGCCCAACGGCACGACGATCGGCACCGGGTCGGCCGCGTCATCGCCTCAGCCCTTCGTGTTTCTGGTGACCGACGGAGCCGACAACAATCAATATTACACCACAAGTACGAATAAATGGACTGGGTCCCAGCCGCAGAACATGGACCCCACCCTTTGCTCGGACTTCAAGAATCGCGGCATTACCGTTTCGGTTCTCTATATCCCCTATCCGCCGATCAACCCGCCCAATCCGAAGTTCGCGGGCGATGAAGACGACAAGGTCAACGCGATCATTCCGGACATTCCTACCACGCTGGAGCAGTGTGCCTCGCCGGGCTTTTACTTTACCGCCTACACGCCCCAGGATATCA
>JBOHJV010000055.1:0-18726 GCA_050728695.1 Methylocella sp.
TCCCTCCGCTAATTGCCCTAGCTGATAGGCGGCTTCAGCGGCTTTCTCCTTGCCCCCAGAGAGCACTTTCCGGAACAACGCTTCCGCATCGCTTGTCTCGCCTTTCTGGAGCGCCAGGCGCGCCCGCTCAAGTGGCTCAGGCAAGAGTTCTTTCTTAAAATCATCGAGCGCCTGGGAAGCCTGAGCGAGTCGCCTTTTACGGTCTTCCAAGGCCGCTTCCGAATTCGCTAATTTCGCCTGGATATCGGAGAGTTGCCTTTCGAGCAGCGCCTTGTCGGCAGCGTTGGCCTGAGCAAGCTCGGCACGGATCTCTTGCTCCCTGCCGTTCAGTTCGGCTTTATGCTCCGCAAGCGTAATTCCAATGGTGACTGGCGCGGTAGAGACGACGGCTATTCCTCCCGAAGAAGCAGTTGGCGAGACATTCCTCCCCGCCGCAATACCGCCTGCTGACGCAGTGATCGTTTTTGGCTTTTCGAAAAAATGAAGATAAACCGCCCACGCAGCCGCAATCGCAGCAGCTAACCCGCCACCGATAAACGCGAGCTTTTCCCGATTCTCCTTTATTGCTACCCAATCCCAAGCGCTACCGAGAAGATCCATCGTTTGGCCCTATTGAGATTTGATACCGCCTAAAGCGCTGCCTATGGCGGGCAATCTGCCGCTATCCCTGCTCGACGCTCTCCTCCTCGCGCATGGTCATTTCGTTGCCGTGCCAGACAAAACGATCCATGCACCAGGCATCGATATAGATGACCGGAAGCATCACGTCGCGCAACACGAAAAGCAACGGCATGCGCCACGAGAAATGCCACTTGTTTTGACGCGCGAGAAGCGCTTCCGGACCATACCAGGCGAGCGCAACGCCGGGAATCGCGGCGGCCCCACGTTGAAATCCAGCATCCAAGCGGCATAGGCCGCCGCAAAGCACGGCAATGCCACTCCCGCGAAGATTTCAGGCGCATAAAAAAGCGGAAACGTTTTCCGCCGCATGCGCGCCCAGCGCAACTGCCGCAGCCAGACATCGCGAAAGCCGCGAAAGCCGAGCGGCTGTTCGAACGGGCGATCGACGAGATTGACGGCGAGACCTTGGCGCCGCACGAGCTTCGTCGAGGCGGCATCCTCCGCGATCTCGGCGCCAAGCGCGCGAATCCCGCCGCCCGCCTCCATAATATCGCGCCGCCACAGCATGCACTTGCCCTGTGCGAAACCCAGCCCCAAAACTTCGGCGCAATATTGCCAGCGCGCCTCAAAAGTGTTGAGAAAAGCGCATTCGAGCTCGGCCCAGAGATTTCGCGGCCGCGAGCCGAGCGGCATCGAGCAGACAAGGCCGGTGCGGCGCCGCCAGCTTGCCAGCAACCGCTGGATACAATCCCTTGGCATCAATACATTGGCATCGGCGAGAATGATCCAATCGTGGCTCGCCGCGTCCCATCCGCGCACGCAATTGTTCAGCTTTGGATTGGGACTTACTTTCTCGTCGCCGACGATCAACCGCGCGGGACGATCCGGATATTTAGCGATCAGACGCTGGGCGAGGGGCAGCACCAGATCGCTTGCACGCGCGACGCAAAAAATAATCTCATAGGAGGGATAATCGAGCTGGAAACTTGATTCCAGGGTCTCTTCGCAGAAATTATCGAGGCCGCAGAGGGGCCGGACTACTGAAACTCCAGGCGCGGCGCGTGGCGGCGGAAGCGGTGTTGGCCTTGGCCTCGCCCGGATCGCCGCGATCCCGATACTAATCAGATTGAGAAAGGTCAAGAAAAAGCAAAACCACGCCGCCGCATATGTCATCGCCATCGTCAGGCTCCCGGGCTACTATCCATTTTGCGGAAGAACGGCCTGGGCGCGGGCCTGCAGACGCTCTGTGCGTCAGATGCTTATTGAAAAGCAAAGGTCCGGCTTTCAAGCACGTCCGGTCGTCGGCTTCGGAGAGTTACGCTGAGCAAGCTCGCTTTCGCTGGTTCGACGCGCATTTTCGCGGCTCCATAACATCTGGGAAACACATGGCGCATCCAATCGTCCGCTTCGCTCCGTCGCCAACCGGCCGCATTCATATTGGCAACGCGCGGACGGCCCTTTTGAACTTCCTCTACGCAAAAAAATACCATGGCGAATTTATTCTTCGGTTCGATGACACCGACGTGGATCGATCGAAGGAGGAGTTCGCCCAGGCGATCGAAGTCGATCTCGCCTGGCTTGGCATTGTGCCGCACGCGATTCTGCGCCAGTCGGGGCGATTTGCGCTTTACCGCGCCGCCGCCAAAAAACTGCGCGACGATGGATGGCTCTATCCTTGCTTCGAGACCGCCGCGGAACTCGACCGCAAACGCAAGCGCCAGCAAGCACGCGGCCTGCCCCCGGTCTATGATAGGGCCGCGCTCGCACTTTCAGGCCCGGAACGGGCTAATTTGGAAGCCGCGGGCCGAAGACCGCACTGGCGCTTCAAGCTTGACCATAAAATCGCGCACTGGACCGATCTCGTGCGGGGGAAAAGCCATATCGATTGCGCCTCCCTGTCCGACCCGGTGCTGCTACGCGAGGACGGCACCTATCTCTACACCTTGCCTTCCGTTGTCGACGACATCGAGCAGAAAATTACCCATATCATAAGGGGCGAAGATCATGTGACCAATACGGCGGTGCAAATGCAGCTTTTCGAGGTTTTGACTGGGCCGGGCAGGCTCCCTACCTTCGCGCACCACAACCTTTTGGCGGCGACGAGCGGCGAGGCGCTCTCGAAACGTTCCGGCGCGTTGTCGATCGTCGCATTGCGTGATGCGGGAATCGAGGCGCTCGCCGTCGCGGCGGCGGCGGTTCTGACCGGATCTTCCGCGGCGCTGCATCCGATCGGCGGCCTTGACGAGCTCGCGGCTTCGCTCGATCTCGGAGCGCTATCCCGGACGGTTGCGCGGTTCGATCCCGCCGAGCTCGCCGCGCTGTCGGCGCGTACGCTGCATGGGCTAAGTTTCGAGGCGGTGCGCGAAAGGCTCAGGGCGTATGATATCGCGGGGCACAAGGCGAAACCCTTTTGGCTAGCGGTACGCGGAAATCTTACGGCATTCCGCGATGTGGTCGACTGGTGGCGCGTCATCACGGGCGAGATCGTGCCGGTTGTCGAAGACCCTGAGTTTCTGGCGGCCGCGTGCGAAAACATGCCTGGCGACCCATGGGACGAAACCGTCTGGGCAGATTGGACGAAGGCTTTGCAGGCCGCCACCGGGCGCACGGGGCGTGCGCTGTTTCATCCTCTGCGTCTCGCTTTGACCGGCCGCGACAAAGGACCGGAACTCGCCGCGCTTTTGCCGTTGATCGGAAAAGCTAAAGCGGCGGCACGATTATCCGGACGCGCCGCTTGACTCCATCGGGGCCAGTGACCTCCTCGGTCCCGGCTTGCCCTTCGGCGTCCACGGAATTCCGCCCCGCCTGGTCGTCCTTAGGCGCGGAGGGTTGCGTCCCTGGGCTTTGCGGCGCCGCCTTTTCGAATTTCGGCTTTGCCAATTCCGCCGCTTTCTCGGGGGTGACCACGATATCGCTCTTGCGTTCGCGGCCAAGCAACTGTTCGGCGCCCGCAAGCGCCTCAGCCCAGGTTTGCCCAGCCGGTTTGCAGGTGCAGGCAGGATCGAAAGTTGTTTCGAATTTCAGGGCGTTGGGCAAATCGGAATAGGGCGTGTCGCCGTCGAGCGAAACGGCGGTTTTGATGTCCTGGTTCGGGGATCGCGTATACACGCTGACCGCGGCATTCGGGCAAAGGGCCTGGCAAAGGCCGGTCAGTTGGTCCGGTTCGCTTTGTCTCACCGATAGATTGAGCGGGAAAAAACCGCCGTCGCAGTCGCGCACGCACAACGCCTGCGAACCGCCCCGTGGGCGCAGGTCTTCGCCTGGCAAGGGGCGGACGTCTTCGATCCTGGGCTGCTGATCGAAAGAGAACGGATTTGGATTGGGTGCGAAGATGCCGAAAAGCGTTTCGAAAAAACCCCGCTGGCGCGGTTGCCCGGCAGCCTGGGCTTGGCCCCGGCAATTGGCATTGTAGCTTGCCATCAGCTGCCGCGCCGCTGGATTGCCGGCGGTATCCCTGCCGCCTTGATACTGGGCAAGCTTCGCCTGCATTTGTTGAATTTGCGCGTTAAGGCCCGGGCATTGCGGCGGC
This sequence comes from Methylocella sp., assembly GCA_050728695.1. Classification (GTDB taxonomy): domain Bacteria; phylum Pseudomonadota; class Alphaproteobacteria; order Rhizobiales; family Beijerinckiaceae; genus Methylocapsa. Next base: position 4,151 of record JBOHJV010000055.1, read on the forward strand.
GCGGTATCGAACAAAAAGAATTGGCTCCGGTCGCAGCCGAGCGCACGCGCATTTCGAATCGTACGACCGAGTTCCGCGCGCAGTTTTTGCGCGGCGCCGCTATTTTGGTTTGAATACGTCTGGCTGCCGTCGCCGAGCGCGGCGATCCGCGCCGCAAGTTCCGCGCAACCATTCGTTTGCGGAAAGGCCGGTCCTAGGGCGAAGGCAAGGGCCGCGCCGCCCGTGGCGATCCTCAAGCAGGCTCCACAACGGGCCAACGATCTTCTATGGGCGTGGCCAGAATGCATGCACGTCCCTTGCGGCGCTTGGGGGTCACTTGCCAAGCTGATATTTGCATCGAACAACGAAATTGGCGTCCTTTCGTGGCCTTACCATGACCACACCAAGCGCGGCCGGGTCTCGGACGGACTGGACGGATAACGCGAAGACGGAAAGTTACGTCTCTCGATGGCTATGTGGCAAATGAGGTTATTACACACTTCGTGTTAGAGTATAGCCGCGGACCGGCATGCTCGCCGCGCTTTGAAAATCATGCGGTGTATTGATCATGGCCGGTCAAACCGGGATAATTGTCCGGCAAAGTATGGCGGCATGATGGAATCTTGCTCAATCCTCTGAAGCGAGCTAGTTGACACGGTCGCCGCAGGTGATGTGGAAGGAGCCAGGCTCTATGCTGGATCGCGATGCCTCGTCCATCATGGCGGCCGCTTCATCCGCCGGTCCGAAGCCGTTCGAGCCGGCAAATCCGTGCGCCTTGCACCAGGCATCCGCCACTACGAGACCGCACCGCGAACCCGTCTTGAGACATTCCTCAAAACCATAGCCATCATTTGGCGGAATGATCAATGTCCGGCTTCCGTCCACTCCGGCGGGAATTTTGAGGGCAAGGGCCGCCAAAATTCCGCCGACGAGGAAAAGCACAAGGCGAAACAACTTGCGGTGGGCGCGAGGGTCGAGCGTTATTTTGGCGGCCGGTGGGATCAAAATCGGCATGGAAATCTCAGGAATTGGCGGGAAGCGAGAGGATATTAGCGAAACTGCTTGAAAATTCCATTAATGCGCGGGCGGGAACGAGCGCCCAAGCACTAAGCTTAACCAATCGAGCAATCCGCGAGCGTAGTCAACAGATGCGGCGCTTGACCGGCGCTTGCCGGAGCCTCATTACGATCACTATTTGTAACGGCTAGCCTTGCCGCGGGCTGGAGCCATCGCGCCCTCATCACGAGTTCGTCCTCGATGCCCCAGGCCGGACCAGGCACAAGGGGAACATATGCCGCTGCGGCTCTACAACACGCTGACCCGCCAAAAAGAAGTTTTCGCGCCGATCGATCCCGCGAATGTGCGGCTCTACGCCTGCGGCCCGACGGTTTACGATCATTTGCACATCGGCAATGGGCGGATGCTGATCGTCTTCGACGTGCTCTTCCGACTGCTCCGGCATGAATTTGGCGCGGATCATGTCATATACGTTCGCAACATCACCGACGTCGACGACAAGATCAACGCGCGTGCCGCCGAACGCGGCGTCGATATAAGCGTGCTAACCGATGAGATGATAAAAGTCTTTCATGAGGACGCCAAGGGGCTCGGCTGCCTGGAGCTCGACCCAAAGAACGAGCCCCGCGCGACGGAGCATATCGGCGAGATGATTGCGATAATCGAAATGCTCGTCGCCAAGGGCCATGCCTATGTGGCGGACGGCCATGTCCTGTTCGATGTGCCCTCGATGCCGGCCTACGGCAAGCTCTCGAGGCGCCCGCTCGATGAAATGATCGCGGGCGCGCGGGTCGAGGTCGCGCCTTATAAGCGCGGCCCAATGGATTTTGTCTTGTGGAAGCCTTCAACCCCCGGGTCAGGCCCGGGGGCCGGCTGGGCGAGCCCTTGGGGGCGTGGCCGTCCTGGCTGGCATATCGAATGTTCGGCGATGAGCTGGAAACATCTCGGCGAGGTGTTCGATATTCATGGCGGCGGCATCGACCTCCTTTTCCCGCATCACGAAAACGAATTGGCGCAAAACCGCTCGGCGTTCGGGCATGAAGCGATGGCCAATTTTTGGATGCACAACGGTCATCTTCAGGTCGAAGGCGAAAAAATGTCAAAAAGCCTTGGGAATTTCGTAACGATAAAGGAGCTGTTGCACACCGACAAATTCGGCGGCCGCTCCTGGCCGGGCGAAGTTCTGCGCCTCGCGATTTTGAGAACGCATTACCGCCAGCCGATCGATTTTACGATAAAGGCTTTGGAGGAGGCGGAGAAGACGTTGGATCGCTGGTACGGGATCCTAGAAAATGTTTCCCTTGATCCAAACGCCAAACCTCATGAAAATCCCGTACAATCGCTCGAAGATGACCTAAATACTCCGAGAGCCTTATTAGGACTTCAATTATTGATTTCGTCCAAGTCTTATCCGAACACGCGCACTATCGAACAATACGCCGTTTCGACCGCCGTCGCATCAGCCCGTTTACTGGGTCTTCTGAACGACGATCCAGCTAAGCGGAAAGCGCGAACGCGTAGTGCGATGACTGTCGATGTCGAAACAATTGAAGCTTTGATCGCGATCCGTAAAGATGCACGCAAGGTTAACAACTGGTACCAATCCGACCGCATCCGCGATGACCTTGCCGCGATGGGTATTGCGCTGAAAGACAACAAGGACGGCACCACCACTTGGGAGGTGAAGTTATGAGCCTCTTCCGGAGTGTCAGCCGCTCCCTCTCCGAAAGGGAGAGGGTGGCCGCGAAGCGGCCGGGTGAGGGGCTAGAATCTTCGAGCATAACGTCACCTCTCATGCTGTTTCATGCAAAGAGCCTTTGTCGAGGGAGACTGCAACCCCTCACCCGCCGCCGCGGGCGGCACCCTCTCCCAAAGGGAGAGGGTTTTGCGTACTCAATCGCTGCGTGGAAACGGGTTTCTTGGGCAGCGAGCCCGAGCGATGTCGACTGCCCTTCGTATTTCCTCGAAGACCCAATCGAGTCTTTCCTTCACGGCATCATTGGTGAAGCGAAGTTCCAGGAATCCTTGCGCCTCGATCAACGCGCGCCGTGCCGCATCGTGCTCAACCTGATCAAGATGGTGTTTGCCGTCGATTTCGATCGTAAGGCCGACGTCGTAGCAGCAGAAATCGGTGATGAAGCCCGCAATTGGCGTTTGCCTTCGGAATTTCAAACCATCGAGCCGGCACCTGCGAAGTTGCTGCCAAAGCAGGTCCTCCGGGGACGTGCTTTGCCTACGCAAGCGCCGGGCTATCTGGATCCGACGGTTCGACATGCAATCAATTGTGCAGCGGATCGGCAAGGATCGCAATCCTGCATCCGCCGGCCTTGGGGCCACCCTCTCTCCATAGGAGGGCGGCCGTGACTCGCGAAAAGCTCACTCTGTTCGACACGACCTTGCGCGACGGCGCGCAAATGGCGGGCGTCGATTTCTCGCTCGCCGACAAGCGCCATATCGCGGCGCTGCTCGACGGTCTCGGCATCGATTATATCGAGGGCGGCTATCCCGGCGCCAATCCGCTCGACACGGAATTTTTCGCGCAAAGACCCAAGTTGAAAACCGCCCGTTTCAGCGCTTTCGGGATGACCAAAAGAGCGGGCCGCTCCGCCGCCAACGATCCGGGTCTCGTGAGCCTCCTGAAAGCCGATGCCGATGTCATAACCTTCGTGGCAAAAGCCTGGGATTTTCATGTTAACGTGGTGCTCGGCTGCACGCTGCAAGAGAACCTCGATAACATCCGCCAGTCGATCGAGGCGGCGCTCGCGGAGGGCCGCGAGGCGATCCTCGACTGCGAGCATTTTTTCGACGGTTTTAAGGCCAACCGCGACTATGCGCTGTCCTGCGCGAAGACCGCTTACGCGGCAGGGGCAAGATGGATCGTACTTTGCGACACCAATGGCGGAACGCTCCCGCATGAAATCGAGCGCATCGTCGCGGAGGTCGCAGACCATATGCCCGGATCCCATCTCGGCATTCATGCGCACGACGACACCGGCAACGCGGTCGCCAATTCGCTCGCCGCCGTTCGCGCCGGGGCGCGGCACATTCAAGGCGCGCTGAATGGGCTTGGCGAGAGATGCGGCAACGCCAATCTCGTCTCGCTGATCCCAACGCTTCTGCTGAAGCGCGATTTCGCGGAAAAATTCGAAATCGGCGTGACGGAAGAAAAGCTCGCGACGCTTACCAAGGTCAGCCACACCCTCGACGAATTGCTCAATCGCGCGCCGAACCGCCACGCGCCCTATGTCGGCGCCTCGGCTTTCGCGACCAAGGCAGGGATCCATGCCTCGGCGGTGATGAAGGAGCCAAAAACCTACGAGCATATCGTCCCGGAGGCGGTCGGCAACAAGCGCAAGCTTCTGGTGTCGGACCAGGCGGGGAAATCGAACATCCTAGCCGAACTGGAGCGGATCGGGGTGCGTCTCGACAAGGAAGATTTTCGGGTCGCGCGTCTTCTCGACGAGGTCAAGCAAAAGGAATCGCTTGGCTACGCTTATGAGGGCGCGGATGCCTCGTTCGAGCTGCTCGCCCGCCGGATTCTCGGGCAGGTGCCGGAATACTTCGAGGTCGAACGGTTTCGCGTCGATGTCGAGCGCCGCCACAATGCGCAAGGCGAACTCGTTTCCGTGGCGGAGGCGGTTGTCAAGGTCAACATCGATGGCGAAACCCTGATCTCGGCGGCCGAAGGTGCAGGGCCGGTCAATGCGCTCGATCTCGCGTTGCGCAAGGATCTCGGCAAATATCAGCGCTTTATCGAAGACCTCGAACTCGCCGATTTTCGCGTCCGCGTTTTTCAAGGCGGAACCGACGCGGTGACGCGGGTCTTGATCGAGTTTCGCGACGCCTCCGGGGACAGCTGGTCGACGGTCGGAGTCTCCGCCAATATCATCGACGCCTCGTTTCAGGCGTTGACCGACGCGATCACCTACAAGCTTTTGAAATCCGGCGCGCGGTAAGCGGAACGGCAAGGCCCGGCAAGCATCTTCCCCGCCTTATAAACGGATGTCCATGTACGGCCGGCAGGGTAACGAGTTCACTCGCCGGAGGAAGCGATGAGTTGCTCGGCATTGCGGGAGATCGCGTTCCGTCCGGTCGAAGAACGAGATTTTCCGCTTCTTACCGCCTGGCTCGCGGAACCGCATGTCCGAAGGTTCTATCAGAAAACGTCCGTCGCTTTGGAGGACGTCGCCTTGGAATACGGCCCCTGCGTTCGAAGCGAGGAACCGGGCGTTTGCCACCTCGCGATCAGCGCGGGCACGCCGTTCGCCTACCTGCAGTGCTACCGCAATGCCGACTATCGGGAATGGGCGGACCTGATCGGCGTCGATGGCGGGATAAGCGTCGACCTGTTCATTGGCGATTCGACATACCTGCGCAAAGGCTTCGGGCGGGCCGCGCTGAGTGGATATCTGCTGCGGGTTGCGTTTCCATATTATCGCGAAGAAAAAAACGCTTATATCGCTCATGATCGGCGCAACGTAGGGGCGCTCAACTGTTCTCTGGCTGTTGGATTTCGCCGCTTGCGAGCGTTCCTGGAAGATGGCGTCGAGATGGTGCTACTGGCGGCGGATCGAAGCTCGCTGTCGCGGCATCTCCCCAGGGCGGGGCTCGATGTAAACACGCCTTAATCCTGGTTCGAATATTGGAGAATGAAACCATGCGGCAGGCCTCGCGGCGGAGCGGGAAATGGCGCCGCGCGGCGGACCGCCGCGAGCCACGCGATATCGAGCGCCGGATCGCCGCTCGCGCGGTAGACCGCTTGATGCGTCAGATTGCCCAGTTCATCGACGAAAAGTCCAATTTGCCCCACACTAATTAAGCGATTGGCGCGGGCTTCCGGCGGGAGATGAAATTGGCGGGTGATCAATCCGAAGAGCAATGATTCATAGCTCGCCTTTGCGGTTCCGCCACTGATCGGCGCGGATTTGGCCGCGGCCCCGAGCGAATAATTTGGCGCTTGAGACAAAGCGGCGAGCTGCTGCGCCACCGTCATCTTTTTGCCTTGCGCGGCGGGGCTCTTGCTATTGCGCGGCGCCGGCTTTTTTTGCGGCTTGGCCGGAGGTTCCGGCTGCGCCTTGTCGAGAGCCTCGGCGTCCGGCGTGTCGTCAGCGAGTTTTTGTTGCTCCGATGGCGCCGACGGCGGGGCGGGTTTCTCGTTTGATGGTGTCGCGGCTTTTTCTTGTTCGGGCTTTTCTTGGGCGGGCCGCGGCGTCGCGAGTTTTGGCGGCGGCGCCACGCGAGGCGCCTTCGTCTCCTGATCGGGCTCTCCCTTGTGGGTTTGATCGGCGTTGCCCGAGGCCGGCGCGTCATGCGCGACTTCGACGTCGTCGAGCTGCGTCTTGTCGGGCGGCGGCTTCTCCTTCACCGCGGGCGGGGTGATAAGATCGCGCGGTGGAGGGAGAGGCTTCGCAAACGGTTCGGCTTGTTGCTCGGGCGGGAGCTCGGCGACGATCTCCACCGGAATTTCCTCGGCGCGGGTGGGCTCGGAGGCGTCGGAAAAATCCTCGAACAGAAGGATCGCTAAAAGCAACGCGTGGGCAGCCAAACACGCCGCCAGAATCAAGGCGGATTGCGCGCGCGCGCCCCGTTCCCGCGGCGCGATCAAACGCTGCGACGGATCTGCCTTGAACGCGGCATCGGTGGTATCCCGTTCGTGCGTCACCTTGCCCTCGACATCAAAGGCCACGGCCTTTTGTCGTTTGCGCCAGCTTCAATAACCAAGAACAAGCTTTCATAAGCGCGGATTGACCGTCTCCTTGCGGGTGCCGAGAAGCGTGGCCTCTGCCGCCGCAGTCTCGATCATTGGCAAAACATCCTCGATCTTTTCGGCAACAAAATAGCGGACCTCCATGGAGGGGTGAAAAAATTGCCGCTCCTCCATATGCGCGAAAAGCCGCAACAGCGGCTGCCAGAAGCCGGCGATGTCGGCGATCACGACGGGTTTCGTGTGACGCTCGAGCTGGACCCAGCTCAATTGCTCGGCGAGTTCCTCCAAGGTTCCAATGCCGCCAGGAAGCGCGACAAAAGCGTCGGCGCGCTCGAACATTAGGCGCTTGCGCTCGTGCATGCTGCTGACGACGAGGCATTCCTGGAGTCCCGGCAGAGGCCCTTCCCTGCCCACGAGGAAATCAGGGATGATCCCGGTGACGTGCCCGCCGCCGCCGAGAACCGAGCCGGCGAGCGCACCCATGAGACCGTGGGCACCGCCGCCATAAACAAGACCGATAGAAGCCTTCGCCATGGCCTGGCCAAGCTGTCGCGCGGCGGCTTCATAAACGCGGCCGGCGCCTTGGGCGGAGCCGCAATAGACGCAAATGTTTCGGAGGAGGCGGGAGCGGGCCTCGACGACGATGTGCTTCGATGCCATGGTCTGCTTGTTGCCCGCCGCCCCCTAGTGGGTCAAGAGGGGCTTAAATCCGAAGGCTACGCGGGGCAGATTCCCGTTGCGACACCGCAAGTGGAAGTCATTTCAAGGATCATGGTGATGCGAGACCACCCTCTAGGCGTTTGAGCGCTTCGGGTCCATCATGAGCCTTCGCTAGCAGACGAGCCACATGACGCGTCCTTTCTTTTTCAATGCCTTCAACGCTCCGGCGCCGCAAGCCAAGGCTCAAGCCAAACCGGTGCGGGGCTCGGCCCTCCGCAAGCTCTGGCCCTATATCTGGCCGTCCGGGCGGCTTGACTTGACGCTGCGGATTTTCGCCGCCTTCGCGTTGATGCTGGCCGCGAAGGTCGTCACGATCGCGGTTCCCTACTCCTTCAAATGGGCCACGGACGCCATCAGCGATCCGACGCGAGCTTCCCTTGTTGCCGTGTTTGCGGGTCCGCTGGCCTTCACGCTTCTTTATGGCGGTCTGCGCATTTTAATGGCGCTCCTCAGCCAGGCGCGCGACGCGATCTTCGCCGATGTCGCGATGCATGCGGTACGCCGACTCGCGCGCGATGTATTTTCGCATTTGCATCTGCTGTCGCTGCGCTTTCACCTCGAACGCAAGACCGGCGGTCTCACAAGGATTCTCGAACGCGGCCGCAATTCCATCGAGACGATCGTACGCACGACAATGCTAACGGCGATTCCAACAATTGTCGAATTCGCGCTCATCCTGGCGGTCTTTCTCTATCAATTCGATTGGCGTTATGCCGCCGTCGTGAGTTTGATGATCCTCGCCTACATGGGCTACACCGCCGCCGCGACCAATTGGCGGATCGCGATAAGGCGAGCGATGAACGAGAGCGATACCGACGCGAACACGAAGGCGATCGATAGCCTGCTCAACTTCGAGACCGTCAAATATTTCAATGCCGAGGAGCGCGAGAAGCAGCGCTACGACAAATCCATCGCTCGCTATGAACGCATGAGCATAAAAACCTACACGTCGCTTGCCTGGCTCAACGCCGGGCAGGCGGTCATTTTTACCTTGGGATTGACAACCGCGATGGGGATGAGCATCGAGGGCATCAAGAGCGGCACCCATACGGTCGGCGATTTCGTCCTCATCAATGCGATGATGATTCAGCTCTATCAGCCGTTGAACTTCATGGGCGTTGTCTATCGCGAGATCAAGCAGTCGACGATCGACATCGAGATGATGTTCGCCATTCTCGGCCAGCATCCCGAGGTCGAGGACCGCCCAGGCGCAAAGCCGCTTGTCGTGACGAGCGGCAAGCTTTTGTTCGAGAATGTGTCGTTTCATTACGACCCGCGCCGCGCCATTCTAAAGAACGTAAGTTTCGAGGTGCCGGCCGGAAAAACCGTGGCGATTGTCGGTCCCTCGGGGGCCGGCAAATCCACGCTCTCGCGCTTGATTTTCCGTTTCTACGAACCTTCCGCCGGGCGGATCGCCATCGACGGTCAGGACATCGCGATGGTGACCCAAACCTCGCTTCGCGCTTCGATCGGCGTGGTTCCGCAAGACACGGTTTTGTTTAACGACACGATCGCGTACAATATCCGCTACGGCCGATTTGAGGCGAGCGACGCCGAGGTGCGCGAGGCGGCGCGCTTGGCGCGGATCGATCGTTTCATCGAACATATTCCGGGCGGCTACGAGGCGCAGGTCGGCGAACGCGGCCTAAAGCTCTCGGGCGGGGAAAAGCAGCGCGTCGCGATCGCCCGGACCATTCTGAAGGCGCCGCCGATCCTCGTCCTTGATGAAGCGACCTCGGCGCTCGACTCCTTTACCGAGGGCGAAATACAGGACGCGCTTGATCTCGTCGCCAGGGGACGTACGACCTTGGTGATCGCGCACCGGCTTTCGACGATCATCAATGCCGACGAGATCATCGTGCTCGACAAGGGCAGGATCGCGGATCGCGGCGAGCACGCCTCCCTGCTCGCGCGAAACGGACTATACGCGGCGCTGTGGAGGCGCCAGAACGAGGTGAGGCAAGCCGAGGAAACCTTGCGCCGCGCGGCAATCGAGGAAGGAGCCAGGCTCAGCATCAAGATCGAACCAGAGGGATCGCCGGAGGCGGGCGGCGAGCCGGAGGAGGAGATTTCGCTGGACAAAGACCAGATCATGCCCAGTCTTTGAGGGCGCATGAGCTAATGCGCCGGTAACCCGCCAGCCAACGCTTATATCTAAATGGGAGAAGAGGATGGGGAACATCGGGAACGATGCCCCCCCTTCGCTGGCAAAGCGGTTACCTCCACGATGACGAGTTCCAACCCGGCTCGGATTTGTAATCTATCTGTCCTTCCAAAGTTCGAGATCAGCCGGCACCGGCCGGGGTGCGCATTCGACTCATTTCTAATTCCGGTCTACGGGCCCATTTTGATGCCCTGCGATATTTGGAAGCTTGCAAATGTTTACCGAGCTCGGCCCAATTGCAGACACCTCACAGAGATTGTTATCATAATCGTTCGCGCCAAGAGCATTGTCGTCAACGATGTCGCTGAAGTTCCCCAGAGCTTGGTTGTGCCGAACCGTATTGCGAGTGGAACCGGAGAAAAACCTTATTCCGTCAAAAGAATTTCCCGAAGCGTTGTTCCCGTCAATGAGATTATTATTTGAGCCCACCACACCGATTCCGCTTGAGCTCGCTCCTACAATTTCATTGTTTAGAATTCTGTTGCGCCCTCCAGGATTACCGACAAATATCGCCGCAGCGGGACCGATAGTTGGCAGAGCGGCCCGGCCGATGCTATTCCCTTCTATTTCGTTGTCGCTTCCGACCACTTCAATGGCCGGTCCGCAACTGCTTCTCATGGCGATGCCCTCGACCATTGAGTTATTGCCGCTCACCACGATGCCGGTGCCGTTGAATCTCCTGACCAGCCCCGGCCCAAAAATGGACACGTTGTTTTTGAAATTCGTGTCAATCCCGTTTTCCGAAATGTTTGACGTGCAAGAGGTTTGGCCGCCGTTTCCCGTCATTATGAAGCCATTGAGCTTCAGCGTAATGTCTTTCGCTCCAAACTTGATACAGGGGGCGCCTGTTACCATGCAGAGCACGTTGCCGGTCAGATGACTATCCGTCATGATCGTCAGCGTGGTTGAGATCGTGGCTGGAATGGTTGTCGCCTGGGCCACTCCTGTCCCAAGGACCACCATCCCCGCGAGCTTTATTAGATTGTTCAATACCGTCTCTCCCTTTGCTGGTTACGTATTTTATTGTCGTCATTTTGTCATCGATTCATTCTAACGCTTAGTATTTAGTGCGTATTACCTCCCTTGAACCCCTTGTTGGTGACGTGTTTCTTGGAGTTACGGACAAATAAGTGGCAATACCCCCACGACACCAACAAACAAATGCTGCTGCGGTCCCCCGGGACCAAGCGCCCCAGCGGACATAGCGACATCGCGCGCGAGCGTCAATTTTAATATTGCAGCAAAGCCATTTATTGGGGAAGTAGAAAAGCAAAATGCTTCTTATTGGTGCTGATTTGAGAACTATCAAAATATGTACACGAATAATTGTCAAATACTGCGTGTTATTCATATACCTGTCATAAATTTAACTAGCAGGTTTTATGCAGGCCAAGGCCCGCGCGCCGGCGGCGCCCTTGCCCGGCATTTCATTCAGGCGAAAAAGCGAACGCCGCAGTCTGGCCTAGGCAACCCGCCGATGCCGGCGGCCGTGGGGTCAAAGCATGGCTTCCGCGGCGTTTTCCGTGTGGCGTTTGGTGAGCGCCTCGCGCAATTTTTCCATGGCCCGGCTCTCGATTTGACGGACTCTTTCCTTTGAAATGCCGAGGCGGTCGCCCAAGGCTTCGAGCGTCGCCGCTTCCTCGGCGAGCCGGCGCTCGCGTAAAATTCGCCGTTCGCGTTCGGAAAGCGCGGTCAAGGCCTCGTTCAGCCAGGCAACCCGCCGATCGGTGTCGAGGGCAAGACCAACCACCTCGTCGGGGCACGGGTTATCGTCGACGAGCATCGCCATTCGCTCCACGCCGGGCGAGGACTCACCCTCCCCGATCGGCGCGTTTAGGGACACGTCGGGGCCCGAAAGACGCGCGTCCATGACCTCGACATCCGCGCGGGACACGCCGAGCACAGTGGCGATTTGACCGAAAACTTCCGTCCCGGTGCGCGCATTGCCTCCTTGCGCCAGTTTCGCACGCAGTCGGCGAAGATTGAAAAAAAGCGCCTTTTGCGCCGAGCTTGTTCCGCCGCGTACAATCGACCAATTATGCAAAACGTAATTTTGCATGGAGGCGCGGATCCACCACGTCGCATAAGTCGAAAAGCGCACGTCGCGGTCCGGTTCGAACCTTGCGGCGGCCTCCAAGAGTCCGACGTGACCCTCCTGGATCAGGTCGGCAAGCGACACGCCATAGTGCCGAAAACGTACCGCAAGCGCGATCACGAGCCGCATATGCGCCCGCGCGAGCTTATGCATGGCCGCTTCATCGGCGTGATTTTTCCACCGCAAGGCAAGCGCATGTTCTTCGTCCCGCTCAAGATAAGGAGCGGCTATCGCCGCAGCGAGGAGATGCTCGCCGATCTCAGCCAATTGAGCCATGATCAATGCCCGTCGCGTTCAAAGGCGCCGCGTCCCTCGCAATGTCCGGCGACTTCGCGTTCCGTCCGCCGCGAAGCGGAAAAACATCCTGCCCCCGGCCGGATCTCGTGTCGAGGCGCCAAGTCTTGCCTTTAAACGGTTGCCAGGCGTGGCGGGTTCCCCGCCGCAAGACGCATGCGCGCCGGGGCGGGTAGTTTTGCCGCTTGACCGGCGGCGACGGAACCCGGTTTCGCGCTAGCGATCGAACCAAAGATCCTGCAAAATCAACTCGCTTCGAGCGCGACGAGATCCTCTGCGACCGCAAACCATTTCAGGAGGCCGCCGTGCATAAAAATTCCTCCGCAAAGCTTACCGCTTGCCCATTGGCGGTCTCTCCATCATATTTTAGAATAATTCCTGTCCCTCTATCCAGCTCCGGCATTGATCCGGACGTTTGGAGAATTCCATGTTCATCGAGACCGAAGGCACACCCAATCCCGCAACCTTGAAATTTCTGCCTGGCCGCCCCGTCTTAACGCAAGGCACGCTCGACATCAGAGACGCCGAAGGCGCCGGACAATCGCCGCTCGCGCAGGCGTTGTTTTCGATCGACGGCATCTCCGGCGTGTTTTTTGGCTCGGACTTCATCTCCGTCACGAAATCCGGCGGCAACTGGCCGGACCTCAAACCCGTGGTCCTCGGCGCGATCATGGAGCATTTTGTTTCGGGCGAACCCTTGCTCATTGGAAAATTTGATGGCGCCGCGGAAGGCGGCGGCGAGGAGTTTTTCGCGGGCGAAGATGCCGAGACCGTCGTAACGATCAAGAAATTGATCGAAACACATGTCCGTCCGGCGGTCGCCAACGATGGCGGCGATATCAGTTTTCGCGGTTTCCGCGAGGGGACCGTCTATCTCGCCCTCAAGGGGTCGTGTTCCGGCTGTCCATCGTCTTCCGCGACGCTCCGGCACGGGATCGAGAATTTGCTCAAGCATTATGTCCCAGAAGTGCGCGCGGTCGAACAAATCTAATTTTCGGGGCTTCGCCCGGTTCGTTCCCCGCGTCCGGCCGAAGTTGGGGCGAGTTTTGAGCTTTGGGACATGAAAATATTGGCGGTCGACACGGCGCTTTCCGCGGTTTCGGCCTGCGTCCTTGACGAAGGAACGGATAGCCCGATTGCGATCGAGACGATTGCGATGGCGCGGGGCCATGCGGAAGCTCTTTTGCCGTTGATCGACCGGGTCATGGCTCGCGTCGAGGGAGGTTTTGCATCGCTCGGGCGGGTGGCGGTGACGGTAGGTCCTGGATCCTTCACCGGACTTCGCGCCGGGATCGCCGCCGCGCGCGCGATCGGGATCGCTTGCAAGATTCCGGTTGCCGGGGTTTCGACCCTTGCGGCCTTAGCCGCGCCCCTGATCCTAGAGCAAAAGCCGGGTCTCGTCGCCGCTACGATTGATGCGCGCCGGGGCAATGTTTTTTTTGCCGCCTTCGGACCGGACGGAAGGGCCGTCCTTCCGCCTCGGATCGCGCCGGCGCGGGAGGCCGTCCGCGCGCTTGGCGCGGGTCCGGTGCGGCTCGCCGGATCCGGCGCGCCGTTGCTCGCAAGTGAGGCTCACGCGGCTGGGACAGAGACCTGGATCGCCCACGAAAACGCCGTATTAGATATTCTTTTTGTTGCTAAACTCGGTCTTCTCGCCGACCCCATCCTGACCCCGCCGCGACCCTTCTATTTGGCCGCGCCGGGCGCCAAGGCGCCAGAGGTGGCATAGTCTCAACCAGCGGCGCCGCGAACCGGAATGATCAGTTGGCCGTCCAGAGCTTTGCCTTGCATCCGCCCGATCGGCGCCGAGCGGAGCGCGGAATGCGCGGCCATCCACGCGACGAGCTTCGCCTATCCCTGGCAGGAAGCCGATTTTGAACAGCTGTTTGTCGCGCTGGGGACGTTCGCGGACGGCGCGGTCGATGCCAAGGAGGAACGTCTGGCGGGTTTTGTCCTATCCCGCGTCGCCGCCGGCGAGGCCGAAATCCTGACGATCGCCGTGGCGCCCGAATGGCGCCGGCGCGGAATCGCCACCAGTCTTCTTACCCCCCATATGGCCGAGCTTGCCGCGATCAGGGTCGACCGGCTGTTCCTCGAGGTCGATGCCGAAAACTCCGCCGCCCTGGCCCTTTATGCGAATTTCGGCTTCGCGCAGGTGGGCGAGCGTAAAGCCTATTGCCGCACCGGTGGCGGCCATCTGGCGGGGGCTCTCGTTATGCGGCGCGACTTGCCATGATATATCTATTTCGGGAGGCTTTCCATTGCCAGTTTCTTCACCTAGACTGAAGTCTTGGAAAAACCGGACTTTGGAACGAGGAAGCCGATTTCGATCAGTCTTGAAGGAAGTGTGAGGTGAGTCCAACAACCCTACAGCTTTCTTTGCTGGATGAGCTTACCGCCGAAGTGGCGGCCACAGACGCGCGTGGCGAATATGAGTCGGAGAGGGACGCCATTCTGGGGCAGTCGCGGAAACGCGCGTCGAGCGTCTGGCGGAGACGATCGGAGGTGTGGAGTTTCGGCGCCTTTGGCAGGAGGGGGGTGGACGAGGACCGGGACGTTCCATGTCGATCGAGGAGATAAAAATGACGCGGCGCCGGGTT
>JBOHJV010000056.1:0-18719 GCA_050728695.1 Methylocella sp.
TTCGGTAGGTAGTGTGGCAGGTCGGCGACCCGGACCGCGGCCCCTCCGGTGTCGCCGCGATTGGCGAGCAAAACTCCGTTCTCGTCGAGAACGGCAATATTCGGCGGCCGTTTCGGCACGGCAAGCGCGTCGACCGGCGGCAATTTTGTTGCTTGATAGGCAATCACGCCCGCGCCCGCCGCCACGGCCCATACTGTTGCGATCATGCCCCAATAGAGCAAGATGGCGACAGGCGAGCGGCGTTTCCTGGTCACCCGCGGTCGTCCGGCACGGTGCGCCACGTTTTCCTCGGTCCTTGCTTTATTTCCGGAAGGTTCGCCGACAACAAAGCTCGCAGCGTTTCGCCGTCTTGCGCTTCGCCAAGCCTATCGCGCCGCCGCTTCGCCAAATCAGACCGGAAGCGTTCCAGACCCTCGGCTCCTGACCGAGGCGGCTTTTTTTGTTAATTCCGGCGGATTAAGAGCAAGTAAAGACCTGGCCGCGCGCCACGGGGTCGGCGCGTGCCCGTGCAAAATCATCGCGGCGACTTGCGATTTGGCTAAAGCCGCGCCAAAGTCCGTCCCCGTCCCCGGCGCAGGCAAGGGGCGGGCATGATGGACCGAACAAAAGCCCGATTGGACCGCCGCCATGAAAGTTACTCTCGAACGAGCAGCTTTGTTGAAGTCTCTCGGCCACGTGCATCGCGTCGTCGAGCGTCGCAACACGATTCCCATTCTCTCGAATGTCCTGTTACGCGCCGAAGACCAAGCGCTGCTCCTGAAGGCGACCGATCTCGACCTCGAAGTCATCGAGCGGTTGGCGGCGGACGTAGGCGGCCCCGGCGCGACCACGGTTCCCGCCCATATCCTCTTTGAAATTGTCCGCAAGCTGCCGGACGGCGCGCAAGTCTCGCTCGAATCGAATGGCGCGTCCGGCCAGTTGCGGCTACGCTCCGGGCGCTCGCGGTTCAACTTGCAGTCCTTGCCGGACAGCGATTTTCCGGACCTCGCCGCGGGCGAACTCGGTCACGCTTTCAACCTCGCGGCCGGCGATCTCAAGCGGCTGATCGACAAGACCCAGTTCGCGATTTCCAATGAAGAGACACGCTATTACCTCAATGGCATTTTTTTGCATACCGCTGATGTCGAAGGCCATAAGATGTTGCGCGCCGTCGCGACCGACGGCCATAGGCTGGCCCGGGTCGATATTCCCGCCCCCGATGGCGCGATTGGCATGCCGGGAGTGATCGTGCCGCGCAAAGCCGTGTCCGAGGTGCAAAAACTCATCGAGGATCCGGAGAGGCAAGTCCGCGTCGAAATATCGGCGGCGAAGACGCGCTTCACCTTCGGCGATCCTTCCGCAAGCTCGGGACAAATCGTGCTGACCTCGAAATTGATCGACGGCACCTTTCCCGATTATGTTCGGGTGATCCCTTCCGGCAATGACAAGCGCCTCATTGTCGATCGCGCGCCTTTCGCGGCGGCGGTCGACCGGGTCTCGACGATTTCCTCGGAGCGCGGCCGCGCTGTGAAGCTTGCCCTCGCCGATTCGAAACTGACTCTTTCCGTGACCAATCCAGATTCCGGCTCGGCGATCGAGGAACTCGATGTCGATTACGATTCTTCGCCGATCGATATCGGCTTCAATGCCCGCTACCTTTTAGACATTACCGAGCAGCTTGACGGCGACACCATGCTGTTCAAGCTTGCCGACCCCGGTTCGCCCACTCTTGTGCAAGACCGCGACGGCGCAGCCGCCCTTTATGTGCTCATGCCGATGCGGGTGTGAAAACGAAAAGTCCCAGCCTCTCCAAGTGTTTTGTTGACTGGCGCAAAGGAACCGTAGCCGCTGACGCTGCCTCCGGCACCCGGATGAGATTCTTGACCAGCGCAAACTTATGATCAGATCCGCGCTCATGAACGTCATGACCGCTGCCGCCCTCAAGGCGGGGCGCGGCTTGAAGCGCGATTTTGGCGAGGTGGAAAACCTGCAAGTTTCTATAAAGGGACCTGGGGATTTCGTGTCCGCCGCGGATCGCAAGGCCGAAAAAATTCTCCACGACGAATTGGCAAGGGCGCGGCCAGGCTATGGTTTCGTGATGGAGGAGAGCGGCCAGATCGACGGCACCGACAAGAGTCACACCTGGTTCATCGATCCGCTCGACGGGACGACCAATTTCCTGCACGGCTTGCCGATTTTCGCGATTTCGATCGGACTTGCTCGCGAAGACCAGATCGTTGCCGGGCTCGTCCACAATCCGGCAACCGGCGACATGTTTATCGCCCAGAAAGGGCAAGGCGCCTACCAAAACAACCGGCGGCTTCGTGTGGCCGCCCGTCGCGATCTGGCCGATTGCCTGATCGGCTGCGGCATTCCGCACCTCGGCAAGGCCAACGAACATCCGTTCTTTGCGGCCAACCTCGCCACGGTCATGGCAAAAGTGAGTAATCTTCGCCGCCTCGGCGCTGCCGCCCTCGATCTTTGCTTTGTGGCTTCAGGAAGTTACGACGGCTTTTGGGAGCGTAATTTGCAGGCCTGGGATGTCGCGGCTGGAATTATCATCGTAAAGGAGGCGGGAGGCTTCGTCACCGACGCGGACGGCGGCGCCGAGATGTTGGCCAAGGGGTCCGTCTGCGCCGGCAACGAGGCGATCCATCGCGATTTGTTGAACCTGATCCAACTTGACAATGGGTCGAAATAGACCCCGATTTTGGGACCAGTGGCGTAGCGTGTCCAGAAAAAGTTGCTCGACTTATTTGATTCCGACATGCTCCGACCCATTGATTTGAGCGGTTCCTTGTCGATCGCGTGACTCCGCGCGAGCGGGAACCGCCGGCGCCTAGATGTGAGCGGAAGTTGCAAGCATTTTGGATGAGATCATGCGACAAACCAATCCTTGACTGACCACGCCTTGCGAAAACGCCGCATCCTTTGTATAGGCGGGAGCCCGCTCCCGCGCGTGGCGGCAGAGGCCTCGTGGCGGAATGGTTACGCAGAGGACTGCAAATCCTTCCATCCCGGTTCGATTCCGGGCGAGGCCTCCAACCACGCGCCAGCAAGGCCGTTCTCGTGACTCCGGATTGCAGCTTGATCCATGGTGATCTTGCCGCCGCCAAGGCGGATTCGCCGTAAAGGTACAGCGCGGGCTCGAAACCTTGGGCGGAATGGAAGTTTTCGCGTCCTAGCTGGATGGCCCCGCTCGTGTCTCCGGCATCAGTGCATTTACAAAGACGAGTCCCGCGGCGGCTACCCCGGCAAGGAAAAGAAATGCGCCGCCCCCGCCGAAATTATCGGCAATGAAACCCGTCAGCGTAGTGCTAAAGGAAGCGCCAATGCCCACGGCGGCGCCAACCACACCTTGGGCAAAATTGAAATGTCCGCTCCCGCGGGTTACATCCGCGGTCACGAGTGGGACCAGTACGCCAAGCGTCGCGGCGGAAATGCCATCAAGCAATTGGGCTGCGACAACCACGTACGGATCGGTCGTCATGGCAAATATGGCGCAGCGGACCGACAGGGCAGCAAAACAAAGCACAAGCAAAGGACGTCGGCCCCAATTCTGTGCCTGGCGCCCGACCCAAGGCGCGATTGCCGCGACGACGAGCTGTGGTCCGAGAATGCAAAACGAAAGTATCACTGTTGCCGTCTCGGGAACCCGCTTTTCCAAGAGGCCCGCCATGGTCGGCAGCGCGGCGGCATTGGCAAACTGAAATGAAATGGCAGCTCCGGCGAAGATCAGGAGCGCGCGGTTGCGCATCAGCTCACGAAAAGCATAGGAGGATGCGCTGCGCTCGCTTGCTTCTACTCCCCCGCGCGCGAGATCTGGATCGATGTCTTGGGATCGGATTTGAAACAGCGCGACCAAAGCGGGAATGCCGAGCGCGGCGGTGAGATAGAAGATTGCTCTGTTCGAGTAGTAGTAGCCAAATCCTCCCATTGCGCCGGCAGCAATCGCATTTCCCAGTGAAAGGAAGCGCGCATTTCGTCCCAGTCTCAGACTCAAGCGCTCATAACCCACAAGCCCGAGGCTGATTGCGGCGAGTGCCGGTCCGAGCAGGGAACTCGCAATCGCATGCAGCAGCTTCGCGACAATCACGACGTCGAAGGTTGGCCACAAGGCGAGCAACAAAGCACTTCCGCTGATGCAGGTGACGGCGAGCGCAACCAGAAAGCGTTTGGCGGGGACGCGGTCAACCAGCGCGCCGGCAGGAATTTGGAGCGCAAACGTGGCCAGCGTTCCGATCGTGAGGACCACGCCGATATCGAGTTGTGTCCAAGCGACGGAAGTGAGGTAGGCGGCGACAAACGGACCCCAACCGGTTTGGATGTCCGCCACGAAGAAGGCGAACCAATCGAGGCCGCGAAGGCTTTGGCCTAAGGCTCTTGCGTTTGTGCGCAGTGACTTGGTGCTATCCACGGGCTCTATCGTTGCTAGCGTTCAGCATCAACCCGCACTCATGAGACACCGAGCCGATTGGCTTAACGCCTTTCGAACGAAGGCCTGCCTCAAGCGGGTTTTTGCCCGCTAGGTTGGGACGGCTTTCCGGGAGGGACAGCCCCTCAACCAAGGTGACGCGAGCCGCTTGAGAGCGGGCATGGGCAAAATCATTGTATGGTAGAGGATATTATCAAATATAAAGATCGGATGCTGGGGCATATTAGAAAGAGTCCGGCCTGTTAGGATCGACGCGTCCGCCCAACCAGACTATGTCAGGGTCGCACCGGATTCTCTCCGGCGGGGTCAACTGCGCTTCACTAGAAGCGTCGCTAGGTTGCCGAAGGTCATAGCGTCGATCTTGTATTGCTCCCTAGCGTCTCCTATTCCTTTAGCGTTCATATAGAAAACTTCCGCGATCATGAATCCAGTCAACACGTAGACAATCCACCACACACCTTGCACACCTTGTAATATTGTCCTATCCCTCTCAAGCCGCTCAACCGGCGTTTCAGAAAGCGTCAGTGCCTCTTCGCATAATGATTGCTCGTTCAGATATTTGTAGCACACGGCCTTTAGAACGAGCGTGAAACGCCGCTTCACGTTAGCATCACTCTCACGAACGGCTCGGGTCCCCGTGATAATAACGAGTGGTCCGGAGAGGATAAACTTCTCATAAGCATGCTGGGCTGAATTTAAGTGACCAATACAGGTCCACACCTGCCCACGCTTATCAACGGTGTACGGAACCGCTTCGAACGCAGCCTTAGCCGCACTCATCTCGACATCTCCAAGTGAGGATGAAAAATCTGCCCCATCGACGAACTTAAGCAGAGCGTCAACGCTCTTTACGGCTTTGAACAAGCCTATAATCGGGACTGCCACGCAGCTTGCTTTCGCAAAGACTTCCGTTCGGGGCAGGATACGTCGGACCGTGACCTGCTAATTTCAAGTTGATGGCGGAGGAACCCACGTAAGGCTTCAGACCCTCGCGGTCCCCTCGCTCGCGAGCCGAACAGGGCGGCAACGGTTCACGTAGGATGCCGGTTAATCATGTTTTAGCCACGGATGAGCAAACCTCCTCAATCGATAGCGGCGGTGCGCAGCCGCAGGGCGTTGCCGATCACGCTGACCGAGGAGAGCGACATCGCGGCGGCCCCGATGACCGGCGACAAAAGAATGCCGAATGCTGGGTACAGAACACCGGCGGCGATCGGGACTCCGGCGGCATTGTAAATAAATGCGAAGAACAGATTTTGCCGTATGTTGCGCATCGTCGCCTGGGACAAGCGGCGCGCGCGCAGGATGCCCCGCAGGTCGCCCTTAAGAAGCATGACGCCCGCGCTCTCGATCGCGACATCGGTGCCGGTGCCCATGGCGATGCCGACGTCGGCCGCGGCAAGCGCGGGGGCGTCGTTGACGCCATCGCCAGCCATCGCGACGATCCGACCTTTTGCGCGCAAATCCTCGACCACGGCGCTCTTGTTGGCGGGCAAAACGCCGGCCGTGACATCCTCGATGCCGAGTTTTCGCGCGACGGCCTCCGCGGTGGTTTTGTTGTCGCCGGTGAGCATTGCCACGCGCACGCCTTCGTCTCGCAGCGCCTTGATCGCGGCAAGCGCCGTTTCCTTGACCGGATCGGCGATCGCCAGGAGTCCGGCGACCATCCCGTCAAGCCCCATGAAGATGACGGTAGCGCCATCTTTCCGCAATTCGTCGGCGGCCACTGCGAGGTCCGCCGTCACGATGCCGCTCGCGTCGAGAAAGTCGGCGCTGCCGATCGTAAGCGTGCGGCCGTCCACTTCGCCGGTGACTCCTTTTCCGGCGGGAGCGTCAAAGCCAGATGGCTCGGATAATGCGAGCTTGCGTTCCTTGGCTGCGTCGACGATCGCGGCCGCGAGCGGATGCTCGCTCGCGCGCTCCAAGCTTGCCGCAAGCCGCAAAAATTCGTCCTCGCCGAGGCCGCCGAGGGTTCGCATCGCCACGACCTTGGGCTTGCCCTCGGTGAGAGTCCCGGTCTTGTCGACGACGAGCGTGTCGATCTTTTCCATGCGTTCCAGCGCCTCGGCATTCTTGATGAGCACGCCCAACTGCGCGCCGCGTCCGACGCCGACCATGATCGACATCGGCGTCGCGAGGCCGAGCGCGCAGGGGCAAGCGATGATCAAGACCGAGACGGCGGCGACGAGCCCATAATCAAAGCGCGGCTCTGGGCCGAAGATCGCCCAGGCGGCGAACGCGGCAAGCGCCACGGCGATCACCATGGGCACGAACCAGGCGGCGGCCCGATCGGCGAGGCGCTGAACCGGCGCGCGGCTCCGTTGCGCCTTCGCCACCAAATTTACGATCTGGGCGAGCAGCGTCTCGCCGCCGACCTTTTCCGCGCGCATGACGAAGGAGCCGGTCTCGATGAGCGTGCCGGCTATCACCTTGGCGCCCTGGTCCTTGCCAACCGGCATGGATTCGCCAGTCACGAGCGACTCGTCAACCGTCGCGCGCCCGTCGAGAATCGCTCCATCGACCGGCACTTTTTCGCCCGGCCGCACGCGTAGCCGGTCGCCAACGGCAATTGCATCCAGCGGCACTTCCTCGTCGCTGTTATCGCCGCGAAGACGCCGCGCGGTCTTTGGCGCGAGGCCAAGAAGCGCCTTGATCGCGTTGGAGGTTTGTTCACGCGCCCGAAGCTCCAGAACTTGGCCGAGCAGCACGAGAACCGTGATGACCGCGGCGGCCTCGAAATAGATCGCGACAGAGCCGTCGGCGCCCCGGAACGCTTGCGGAAAAAGCCCCGGCGCCAAAGTCGCGGCGGCGCTGTAAGCCCAAGCGACGCCGGTGCCCAGGGCGATCAGCGTGAACATGTTCAGATTGCGTGTCGCGAGCGATCGCGCGCCGCGTTCGAAAAACGGCCAGCCCGCCCAAAGCACAACCGGCGTGGCGAGGACGAACTGCACCCAATTCGATGTCATCCGCGAGATCAACATGTCAAGGTTGAAGAGGTGCCCGCCCATCTCCAACACCACCACAGGCAGGCTAAGAGCGAGCGCGATCCAGAACCGCCTGGTCATGCCGGCAAGCTCGGGATTAGGACCCGTATCCGCGCTTGCCACATCAGGTTCGAGCGCCATGCCGCAGATCGGACAATTGCCGGGGCCGGTTTGGCGGATCTCTGGATGCATCGGGCAGGTGTAGATCGCGCCCTCCGGCGCCGGCGCCGGAGGTTTGGATTTCGCGGCAACGTAGGACGTGGGGCTGGCGGCGAATTTAGTTTTGCAACCCTGGCTACAGAAATAATAGGTGTGCCCGCCATAATCCGCGCTGTGCTTGGCGTTGCGCCGATCGACATCCATGCCGCAAACCGGATCTTTTTCCAAATGCGTGGCCTCGCCGGGACCGTCCGAATGTGCTTGCGGGCGACTGTGATGATCGTGCATCGGCTTGCTCCAAGGCATGCAGGCCAAATCGCTGGTCCATCGCCGAGCGGCGGATAATGCCGCAAAGGGAGGATTGGCTGGCTTGATCTTGAGACATAATGGCGCTCTCCTCATGTTCCAAGAGATCGCGTTCGATTGTTGAATTTTTGGCCGCGGCGGATGGACCGGCCATGCTGGCCCAAATTCTGGCCTTAGCGCGTGCGACTGGGCAGAGCGGCGAGCGCTTCCCGCCCAAGGATGTGCCGCTCTCTCGGCCAGCACCAAAAATCACCTTCGTGCGATATTGCGTCTGCGAGTCTGCGCCTGTAGGATTGCTTCCGCACTTCGACCGCGCCGAGCGACGCAAGATGCGGCGTCACGAATTGCGCGTCGAGCAGGCGGAACCCGCCCTTCGCTAAGCGCGCGGCGAGATGCACCAGCGCGACTTTCGAGGCATCGGTCTTGCGGTAAAACATGCTTTCTCCGAAAAACGCGGCGCCGAGGTGGACGCCGTAGAGGCCGCCAACAAGCGTGCCATCCGCCCAGCTCTCCACGGTGTGGACTCGGCCGGCATCGAAGAGCTGGCGATAGAGCAATCTAATCCGGCCATTGATCCAAGTCTTTTCGCGTCCTCCGTGGCAGGCGGCGCACGCGTCGATCATTGCATCGAAATCGCAATCGATTCTGATCTCGAACCGATCGGAGCGGATTGTCTTGCCGAGACTTTTCGATACGATCAGGCCATCGAGCGGGAAAATGCCGCGCGCATCCGGATCGACCCAGAAAATATTCTGGTCGAAAGCGCTCTCCGCCATCGGAAACAGGCCGATAGAATAGGCGCGGAGCAAAATATCGCTGGTTATCTCGAATTGGTCGCGCGGATGGCTCATCGGCCAAGACTGAGCGTCGCTTTGGGCGCCGTCAAGCGCGAACGATCGGGAAGCCGCTTGTGCTTCCTTGCGCCGTCGCTCCATTGTCGCGGAAAGAGATTTTCCCACGGGGTTTCCCGGCTTTAGGGGAATTCGGGTGGCAAGGGACCGCGCGAGAGCAACGGGCGGAACAACTAGGGCCAAAGAGCAAGCCGGCTTTCCCGATATGGCTTAGCTGCCCGCGCCTTGTACGATGCGGGTCACATGGCCCATCTTGCGGCCCGGCCGCGCATCGGCCTTGCCGTAAAGATGCAGGCTCGCGCCGGGCTCGCTTAGGATTTTTGCCCAGGCGAGGACATCTTCGCCGATCAAATTATCCATCTCAATATGCCCGCCTCCTTCCGCGCCGTGGCGGCTCGCGGCTCCGAGCGGCCAGCCGGCGATCGCCCTTATATGCTGCTCGAATTGAGACGTGGCTGCGCCGTCGAGCGTCCAGTGGCCGGAATTGTGGACGCGCGGGGCAATTTCATTGACGAGAAGCTCGAGCGGCCCATCATCACCGCCAGCGCCGCCGGTCACGAACATTTCAATCGTGATGGCGCCGCAATAATCGAGCGCGTCCGCGATCGCGCGCGCGCGCCCTGTCGCCTCGGCGGCGATCCCGGGCGGCAAGCGCGCGGGAACACGGGTGGATTTAAGCATATGATTTTCATGGACATTCTCGCAGACATCATAAGCCGCGAAGGCACCGTCAGAGCCACGCGCGGCGACGACCGATATTTCCTTGACGAAAGGCACGACGGCCTCGAGGATCGCGGGGTTGCCGCCGAGCGTGCGAAACGTCACGGCGAGATCGGCGCCTTCGCGAACCAAAACTTGGCCCTTCCCATCATAGCCGAACCGGCGCGTCTTAAGAATCGCCGGGCGGCCGATCTTCGCGATGGCGCGGGCGAGCGCGCCGGCATCGTCCACCCGCATATAGGGCGCCGCCGCAATTCCCGCCGCCGCCAAAAACTCCTTCTCGGCGAGGCGATCCTGGCAAACCGCAAGCGCGTCGGGGCCTGGCCGCACAATGCAGGAATCGGCGAGAATTGCAGCGGCGCGGGAGGGGATGTTCTCGAATTCATAAGTGACAAGCTCGACCGTGCCGGCAAACTCCGCCAATGTCAGCTCGTCCTCGTAGGGAGCAATCGTCCGCGCGCTTGCCACGTCGAACGCCGGGCTCTCTGGGTCTTGCGCATACACATGGGTCTTGAGCCCGAGTTTCGCCGCCGCGAGAGCGAGCATGCGCCCCAATTGTCCGCCACCTAAAATCCCGATCGTCGCGCCGGGGACAAGTTCAAACGCCACGGCTCAGGCCTCCCGCGAGGGCCGTTCGGCCACCGCCTCGGTTTGCGCGGCTCGCCAGGCGGAAAGCCGCGCATCGATTGCCGGATCGGCCAAGGCGAGGATCGCGGCGGCGAGGAGCGCGGCGTTGATCGCGCCGGGTTTGCCAATCGCCAAGGTGCCGACAGGGACGCCCGCCGGCATCTGCACGATCGAGAAGAGGGAATCTCGCCCGCCAAGCGCCGTTGTTTCGATGGGAACTCCCAAAACCGGAAGCGTGGTCAGCGCGGCGGTCATGCCAGGCAAGTGGGCGGCGGCGCCTGCCCCCGCAATGATGATCTTGAAGCCCGCCGCCTTGGCGCCTTTCGCGAATGAAACGAGCCGCTCCGGCGTCCGGTGCGCCGAGACGATCTTGGCCGCGAAGCCGATCTTGAGTGCGTCGAGGAGGGCGCTAGCATGGCGCATCGTCTCGAAATCCGATTCGCTGCCCATGATAATGGCAACGGGCTTATCTTCAACGGACAAATGGCGGCCCAAAACTTCGATGCGGCGACGTTTTCGGCATAAACGAAGGGCTCGTTCGGCGCAAGGTGCGGAGGGAGGCGGGGTTTCCCGGCGGCGCTGATCCCGCCGCTCGGGGACCTGCCGCGGCAACCGGCGGTTTGCGCGCCCCGAGACGCTGCAAATCGACGGCGATTAACGAAGGTCGATCGTCTCTTCGACAATATGATTGAGCGGCGCGTTCTCGGCCGTGAGCGTCATCCGAAGCTTTAGTTTTGTGCCCTCGACCTTGCCTTCGCGGACGACGCGCTCGATCTCCCGTTGCGAGGTGATGCCGACCGCCTTGAGGAATTTGCGCAGAGCGATGTTGAAACTGTCCTCGTCCATTGCGATCCTCCCAAAACGCGTACAGGCTATTATAGCCGATGGCGGACATGGGGACCAGTTTCGCGCAAACGTATCAGCGGCCTCGCCGACGACTGGGATTTGATATTTTTGGTCCGTAAGAGCATGATCGCCGCCACGCTCATGCCTATCGCGCCGGTTGTCGACCTCGACTCGTTCATCGCTCGCTGGACCACAGGCGAGGGCGGGGCAGAACGCGCCAATTATCAGTCGTTCCTTTCCGAGCTTTGCGATGCGCTGGCGGTGCCGCGCCCGGATCAGGCCTCGCACGACGCCGCGCTAAACGCCTATGCTTTCGAGCGCGCCGTCACCTTTCGCGAGCCGGACGGTTCCACCGCGAGCGGACGCATCGACCTCTACAAGCGCGGTTCCTTTGTCCTTGAGGCCAAGCAGAGCAGGCGGCCCGGCACCGAGAAGGCGCAACAAAGCAGCCTCTTTGATGACGAGCCTCAGGAGACCGCCCCGCTCGGCGTCCGCACAGCTTCTCGCACGTGGAACGTTCTCATGTTGAACGCGCGCCAGCAGGCGGAGCATTACGCCAAGGCGCTGCCTGCGTCCGAAGGCTGGCCGCCGTTCCTTATCGTTTGCGATGTCGGCCATTGTTTTGAGATTTATGCCGACTTCACAGGCCAGGGGAAAAACTACGCACAGTTTCCAGACCGGCAGGGTTTTCGCATTTATCTCGAAGAGCTGCGCCAAGAGGCGGTTCGCGCGCGGCTGCGCCTAATCTGGCTCGATCCCCAAAAACTCGACCCGACAAAAATCGCGGCCAAGGCTACCCGCGAGATCGCGGAGCGATTGGCAAAAGTTTCCAAACATCTTGAAGATAAGAAGTATGAACCCGAAACCGTCGCGCTATTTCTCATGCGCTGCCTCTTCACCATGTTCGCCGAGGATGTCGAATTACTGCCAAAGGACAGTTTTCGCGAGATTCTCAAGCGATGCAAAGATAATCCGTCCCTCTTTCCGCGCCTTGTCGGGCAACTTTGGGAGGTGATGGACAAAGGCGGCTTCGCCTATGCGCTCGAGCGGGACGTCCGGCAATTCAACGGTTATTTGTTCAAGACCCGCACGGTGCTTCCCCTGCCAGGTGAGGAAATCGGCGAACTTTACGCGGCCGCTCGCAAGGATTGGAAGCTGGTCGAGCCAGCCATTTTCGGCACGCTTCTCGAACAGGCGTTGAACCCCGCCGAGCGCAAAAAACTCGGCGCGCATTACACGCCCCGCGCCTTTGTCGAGCGGCTGGTCGTCGCGACGATTCTGGAGCCGCTGAAGGCCGAATGGGCGATTGTCCAGGCGGCAGCGGAGGGAAAGCGGGCGGAAGGCGATCCGAAGGGTGCGGCCGCGCTGGTGCAGGCTTTTCACGAAAAGCTTTGCGGCGTTCGCGTTCTCGACCCGGCCTGCGGCACCGGCAATTTTTTGTATGTGTCGCTCGAATTGATGAAGCGCCTCGAAGGCGAAGTTTTGGAGGCTTTGGCCTCCCTCGCGGGACAAGCCCGCTTTTCCGGTTACGAGCTCAAAACCATCGACCCGCATCAATTTTTCGGGCTCGAAGTCAACCCTCGCGCGGCGGCCATTACCGAATTAGTGCTATGGATCGGCTTTTTGCAATGGCATTTTCGCACGCGTGGGGGCATGCCGCCCGAGCCGATCCTGCGCGATTTCAAGACGATCGAGGTGCGCGATGCCGTGCTCGCCTGTGACGCGAAGGAACTCGCGCGTAACGAACGCGCTAAGCCCATCGCAAGGACCGACGGCGAGGGCAATCGCATCGAAGTCTATCGCTACACAAACCCGAAACGTCCGGAATGGCCGGAGGCCGATTATATCGTCGGCAATCCGCCTTTCATTGGCGGCAAGGACATTCGCGGGCGCATGGGAGAAGACTATGCGAAGGCGCTATGGGCGGCGCATCCGCGTATGAACGAAAGCGCCGATTACGTCATGTATTGGTGGGATTTTGCCGCCGAGCTTTTGACGCGAAACGACGCGCGGCTGAAGCGGTTCGGTCTGGTTACGACGAATTCGCTTTCCCAAGTCTTTCAGCGGCGCGTCATGGAAAGACATTTGGGCGCCAAAAATCCTGTGTCCTTGCTGATGGCGATTGCGGACCATCCCTGGACCAGGGCAACGCGCGATGCCGCGGCGGTGCGCATTGCGATGACCGTGGCGGCAGAGGGTGTGCGGGAGGGGCGGCTATTGGAAGTGACGAAGGAAGAGGGTCTCGATACGGATGCGCCAAATGTTGAGCTGAGAGAGATCCGCGGAAAAATCAATAGCGATTTGACGGTGGGCGCGGATGTGACGAAAGCTTGCGCACTGCAAGCCAACGCCTTCCTTTGTTCGCCCGGCGTGAAGCTGCATGGCGATGGCTTCATCGTTGCGCCCGCCGAAGCCCAACATTTGGGCCTTGGCCGTAGGCCGGGGCTCGAAAACCATATCCGGCTCTATCGCAACGGCCGCGATCTCACCGGCACGCCGCGCGGTGTCATGGTCATCGATTTGTTCGGGCTGGAGGCGGACGAGGTTCGCAAGCGCTTTCCGGAAGTCTACCAACACGTGCTTGCAACCGTGAAGGAATGCAAGGACGGGGATGGCAAGCCGAACGGCCGTGATGTGAACAACCGCGAATCCTACCGGCAGAACTGGTGGATTTTTGGCGAGCCACGCAGCGAACTTCGCCCTGCGCTCGAAGGGCTGCCGCGCTACATCGCTACTGTCGAGACGGCAAAACATCGCGTCTTCCAGTTTCTCGACGCGAGCATATTGCCGGATAACAAATTGCTCTGCGTCGGATCGGCCGACGCGTACGATTTAGGTGTTTTGTCTTCCCGCACTCATGTTTCGTGGGCCTTGCGCGCAGGTGGGTGGCTTGGAGTTGGAAACGATCCAGTCTATGTAAAATCAAAATGCTTTGGTTCCTTCCCGTTCCCAGACCCGTCCGAAGAACTCAAAGCCCGCATCCGCGAAACGGCGGAAGAATTGGACGCGCTACGCAAAAATATCCAAGGGGAACACCCCGGCCTCACCCTCACCCAAATCTACAATGTGCTGGAAAAGCTCCGCGCGGGCGAGCCGTTGAACGCCGAGGATGAAACCATCAAAGAGAAAGGCCTCGTGCTGATCCTGCACGAATTGCACGAAAACCTCGATGCGCTGGTGGCGGAGGCTTACGGCTGGCCGGAAAATCTCTCGGAAGATGAAATTTTGGAAAAGCTCGTGGCCCTCAACGCCGAGCGGGCGGCGGAGGAAAAGCGCGGCCTCGTGCGCTGGCTGCGCCCAAATTATCAGCGCACGCGGGCGGGCCTGCCACCGGAGCCTGCAATGCCGAGCGAGGAACAGCTGGAAGCGCCGCTCGTCATCGCCGCCGCGACGGCGCCAAAGCCTGCCTTTCCGGCGAGCGATGTCGAGCGCATGGCGGCCGTCTACGCAGTCCTGGCGGAGGCGAAGGCGCCTCTCGACGCCCGCGCCATCGCCTCGACTTTTCGCAAAGGGGCAAGAGTCGAGACCGTCGCTCGCATTCTAGCCGCCTGGGCGCGCGTCGGCCAATTCCACACAAACGACGGCAACACCTTTGCCCTCCGCCGCAGTGCTTGACGAGTTTGCCCGTCAAATTCAAATCACGCGAAACAAGTGAAGCGGCTATTCCTGCTGCTGTCCGGTCAGCCGCCAGCAGGCAACGTTGGCGGTGCAACCTCGACGGACGGAAATCGTACCGAGAGGACGATAGGTTCGCCTTCTGCCTCCCAGAAGTGCACGACATCGGGTCCGAAAACGACATAGTCCCCTTCCTTTTGCAGCGTAACGACCTGCGGTGTCTCGCCCACGTCGAAGGTCACGCGCAAGGCGCCACCGCGAATCAGGACAGAAATCGTGGTGGCGTTTCCGTTCGCCAACGGACGGGATCGCTTTTCGCCATCCTTGTGCAACCCCCATTTCAACTCAACGTCAGTCTGACGCCGTAGTCCCAACTCGGCCGGAACGAACTGGCCGACGAACCAGCCGGTGTTACGTAGCTGATCTACTGCTGCGTTGCCAAAGTAGAACGAGGCGTTGCTGCCCATCCGTGCATTCTCCGCGAGAGACGACGGCTCTCCATCCATCAAGGGTAGGTCGATGTCCTGCGACCCGTTGAGCGCACAGAATATCCGAGGAAGTCCGCAGTGTCATCGCTGAGCGTCCCCTGAGCGTGGCGCGTGCTTTGTGCTATCGTCCATTTGCGATTCAAGACTGTTGCACGAAAGCTGGAATTTGACAGAATAGCAGCCAAGGAATGGCAAAGCGTGAGGTGCACAATACGATATAGATTCCTCGTCAGTAAGCTGCACTCCAAATGAGCAAGCAATGGGATGACAATTCAAGTTGAACCGCAATCACGACCCGACTTATATAAAGAGCACAGCTTTTGGCTTCTTCCGGCCGAGCCGCTCAATAGGCAGTTGCGCTCAATTGTCCAACGATTGGCGAAGAAATATGACGCAATCGATTTTGAGCCACATGTCACAATATTTTCCGGACCTTTCGACGACGATCAAACAAACACCATAGCGCGCGCGATCGCGAGCCTGTTTCCGCATGGAGAATTAATACCGGTAAAACTTGACTACACGAGCGTGTACACAAAAACTCTTTTCATACAATTTCAAGATTCCGAAGTCGTGCGCCGCATGTCGGACGCGATAAGAGATCGTAGTGCAAGGCCCGTGAACTATGTCTTGAACCCGCACATGAGCCTTCTTTACAAGACGATGGCTGTTGCGAAGCAGGCCGAAATTTGCCGGACGCTAGATGCGCCAAAAGGAATTTATTTCTTTGACCGGTTGCGTGCGATCGAAATCGAAATTCCCGTGACCCGGCCGGAGCAAATCAAAAGATGGCGGAGTGTGTGTGAGTGCGCGCTCGGGCAACCTTGACGCGGGGCCTTGGCCGCCCGCGCGGCGCGCGGTCGACGCGTTGACTGTTCGCGGGAGCTGGTCGAGCGCGTCTGTCAGCGGAAGCGTTATGCACGAACTGCTGGCGATGAGGGGGCAAAGTTCGTCGCGCCGGGCGCGGCCCCGGTAGCCGCCATACGGCGTCAGAAGGGGCCGGCCTTGGGAGTCCCAGAATTATGAATTGAGCAAGTTCAAAAGTTTTGACCCGAGACGGCGGCCGCGCGCCGCAGATTTCGGCCGCCCTCGTTTCAACGGCCTGACGCCTTTGGCCGCAAGAGGGACCGCGAAGTGATGGCGAATTCAGTGCAAGTCTGGGCCGCGATCAAGATCAAAAAGTGACAGAAGAGACCGAGCGGAACAAAGATCCGCATGGGGTTCCACATCGAGCGCTGAATATGCTTCCGATAATAGAGATAGCTGTGGACCTCGAACATCAGCAGCGAGCGAAACCGCGTTCGCAAATCGGCCAAGGTGCCGCCCTTGTGGTTCAGATGAATTATGGTCGCCGTTGGTAGATAATAGCATTTGTAGCCGGCATCGGCAATTCTCTTACAGTAATCGGCGTCGACATGATAGGCTAAGCGCGGGTCAAGGTTTCCGACTTCGCATGCTACCTCGCGGGGCACCATAAAAGCCGCGCTGGAAAGGTAGCCGGACTCGACAAGGAACGGTGCGGTCATGTCGCGCCCAAGGTGCAGCAAGTGGCTCCGCGAATAGCGGTTGTTTGGAAACGTCCGGGTAATGATCGAACGGGCGCCGAACAGCGCCGAGCCCGCGTTGGGGAGTGACTTCACCGACCACTGGATCGTTCCGTCCCCATTAAGCAACCTGCAGCCAACGACGCCCGCCTCAGGGTGCATTTTCAAAAAAGCGAGCATTCCATCGATTGCCCGCGGAAGGACGATCGTGTCGCTATTCAGCAACAGCACGTATTGCCCTTGCGCGATGGTGAAGGCCCAATTGTTCGAATAAGCATAGTGACGGTTCGTCTCGTTCCGCAGAAGCCGGACTTCGGGAAAACAAGCGCCGACCATTTCGCTCGTTCCATCCTTGGAGGCGTCGTCGACGACAATGATTTCGTAAGGTTCGCACGGCGGATTCCGATAAATCGACCTGAGGCAGTCAGAGAGAAGCTCGCGCGTGTTGTAGGACGCAATGATGAAAGTCAGCGCGATCGCGGCCTCTTCCTGGCTCTCGAACTCAGGTTTCCATTTCGTCACTTGTTCCATTCACGCGCTCATTTTCGCAGATGGCGGCGATATCCGTGATAGGCTGGCTCCGCCGGCCGCTGGTTTTCGGGTTGCATTGGTTCAGCACGGCGCCGATGACCGGGTTAGCGCTCTGGTCCAGCTGTTCCAATAGGTTGCGTACTTCGTTTCGATCCCGGCTTCCGGCGCGGACGGACAAGAGGGTTCTCTCCGCGATCCCGACTAGCAGGTGCGCGTCGCTCGCCGTCTGAGTCGGCGGCTAGTCAATTAGCATGATGCCAAATCGCTTCCAATCCGTTTAAACCATCGCCCGTGCTTTGACCCAGTCCGCCACCGGCGGAGAGGCTCGTGATCTCCCTCCGCCGCCGGGTCAGGCGCGGGCGCGGTCCTCCCAGGGGAGCGCGTTGAGGGGCGCGATCGAAGCCGCCATGTCGCGCGCGGCGGCCATATGGGCTGGGTTCGAGACATCGAAGGTTTGCGCCGTCGCCGACATCAGAAGACCGCCATTTGGCAGATGCTCGACAATCACCGGCGCTGACGGCGGCGTAATAATCGAAGCAAGCCAGGGGCACAGATATTGGATCCAAGCTTCGTGAAAATTAATGCCGCCAGGAACA
The DNA here is from genome assembly GCA_050728695.1 of Methylocella sp. Taxonomy (GTDB): domain Bacteria; phylum Pseudomonadota; class Alphaproteobacteria; order Rhizobiales; family Beijerinckiaceae; genus Methylocapsa. The sequence continues at coordinate 17,682 of JBOHJV010000056.1, forward strand.
CGCTCAATAAGCGCATCCGGGTAAGCAGCGCAGCAGACTGGGTCCCAGGCTTCGGCCATGGCGAGGAGGGCGGGCTTGAAGATATTGTAAGTAATGACCGAAGGGTCGGTGATGATGCCGCTGCTCCTCGAGAGCACAGCATCGTTTGCAAAAGGTTTGGGGTAAGTTGAGCCCGCATGGATCCGCGCAGAGAATATTCGCTCCCTAGCCTGTTCCCTCGTCAAGGCGCCGAACCAATAACCATAGATCGGTTCTGGCTCGCCCCAATCGTCCTTGGAAAGGCCTGCAGCCACTTCCTCCGCGTAGCGGTCGCGCATGGTCTCGAATTTTTTTGGGCGCTTGGAGACGCAGGTCCAGAGCGCGAAAACGGGATCGATCTCCCGCAGCCGGTCGATCAGGCGCACGAAGCGCGCGGCGAGCGCCTCGGGTGTTTCCGCGCGGCGCTCCCAATAGGCATGAATGTAGTAGCCCTGTTCGTACACACGTTGCATCACGGCACCTCCGCCGGCACGGTGAACACGGTAATTTTTCCTCTGAGGTCATAATTATCATTGAAGATTTTTCGCGCCTTATCCGCCGCCGCTTGCTCCGCGAAATACCACTCGATAGCCCGGCCGCCGCTCGCGTCGACCTGTCGCGTGGCCTGATCGGTCCAATCCTTAACAAGATTGGCCTCGATAGATGAAAATCGTAACAGGTACGCGAAGCGCGGCCCCTTGGTCTCGATCATCGTCCCGTTGCTCTCGTTGCATTCGTCGAAAAGGACACCGTTTAAGGTGACCGCGAGCCCTGGCTCCAATGGCCGCTGCGGATTAATGAGCTTGCTGATCTGCGCCTGGTAGGCTTTCGCCCGCTCCGAGGCGCCATGCGGCGCATCTGGCCCAGGGTCCGGGCAGACCTTTGGTGAATCCTCCTCTGCCTTCGCTTGCGTCGCCGCGTCAGCCGCCCTGTCCGAGGCCTACGAGGTCTCTTTTGGCGTGGCCACGGTTTCGAGCGTCGCGGAATCGAAGACGATGCTGCCGCGGACATCGCGGGCGA
>JBOHJV010000057.1:0-18650 GCA_050728695.1 Methylocella sp.
CTTAATGGTGCGGGCGGAGGGAATCGAACCCTCACGGGGTTGCCCCCAACGGATTTTCGTACCATCTACGGCTTTCGCCGCCTCGCCTGGCGCGTGCGCGCTTTGGCTCGTTTGTGGTCTGGACTATCCCTTCACCGTAGCGTTCGCGGCGCTTTGCCGTTCGCCTTAGGTGCTGCCCGTCTAGTCTCTACACCTTCCCGCGTTCGCGGGCTTGGCTCGGGATTGCCAGGTTGAGAGGTTCCCCCGAATTTGAGCAGTTCTGCATCTTCGGTTTCCCAAAGCGCACTCATGTCGCTTAAGTCCGTTGCGTCTACCGTTCCGCCACGCCCGCATCGACTCTTTAATGTATAGCGCCGACGTCAGAATCGGCCAAACGAAAACGGCATGAGCAATAAAAGTCTACACTTCGCAACGCCAGAAGGATCTGACCTTGGATGTCCGGACGTTAATGGCTGCGGTGTCTAGCGTATTCTTGAGACGCGAAGCGAAGTATTTCTTACGCGTCTCGACGCTGGCGCGGCAGTTCTTTGTATTCTGGTAAAGGTCGGCGCCCGCTTGCCGCCTCAGGCTTTGTGCGCTTTTTGCATCAAAACTCACGCCCGCCCTTTGGCGAGATGGGCCAGCATGGCGCCGATCGCCGCCGCGGCCGCTGCGACCTTTGTCGCGTCCTTGCCGCGAATCACGATCTCATTGTGAAAGCCGCCGTCGCGGAAAACGGGATACGAGCCGATCGAAAGCTCCGGGTTGGCGGCGGCGAGATCGCCGAGCGCGGCCGCATAGTCTCCCTCGAACAGTCCCCCCGCTCTAACGGTCTCGGCGATCATCCGAGCGCCGGTTTTGAGCCTCGGCGCGACCTCGTCGAGCATCGCTTGCATGATCGCGGGAACCCCCGCCATAACGATGACATTGGCGATCGAAAAGCCGGGCGCCGCCGATATCTTGTTCTCGATGAGGCGGGCGCCACGCGGAATGCGCGCCATCTTCCGGCGCGCCTCGTTCAGATCCTCGGGCTTCATTCGCTCAAGCAAACGTTTTATCGCACGCGGATCTTCCGAGATATCGACATCGAGCGCGGCGGCGACCGCGGCGGCGGTGATGTCGTCGTGTGTCGGACCGATGCCCCCGGTCGTGAAGAGATAATCATAACGCGCACGCAGCGCATTGACCGCCGCGACAATCTCGGCCATCACATCCAAAACGACGCGCACCTCGCGCAGATCGATGCCGATCTTGCCAACGTAATCCGCGATATAGGCGATGTTCTGGTCCTTGGTGCGCCCCGAAAGGATCTCGTCGCCGATGACGAGGAGCGCCGCCGTCACGGATGCAGCTTGCGTCATGGCCGTCCCCCAAGACGCTTTTTAGCATGAAAGGCAGCCACCCGCGACGGCCAAAAAAGCCTGCGGACCTTCAGCGAGGGCATGATGGCAGAGCTAGCGGTTATGATCGATGGCCGGGTCTACCGGGTGGCCTGCGACGAAGGCGAGGAAGTCCGTCTCGGCGACCTCGCCCAATTGGTCGATGCCAAGATTTCCGCGCTGCGGGCTCGTTTCGGCGAGATCGGCGACCAGCGTCTCATCATCATGGCGGCGATCACCCTCGCCGACGAATGGGCGGAGGCGAACGCCCGCGTCCGCGAGCTCGAAGCCGAACTCGCGCGGCTGAAGGCTCCTTCGACTCCCGCCCCCGAATGGGCCGAGCAAGTCGCGGTGTCCCTGAACGAGGCGGCGCGGCGGATCGAGCTGGTGGCGCAGGTTCTGAATGATTCCAGCCGCGAGTGAGGCGGCTGACGTGAAGTTGGCACGCAGGCCATGACGCGCGCGTGGTTTCAACAATGGGCGTATCGCCTTTTTGACCCCAGCCGCGCTCGACGTGGCGACCGACCGGAATGCATCTGGGGGGCATCGCCAAAATAAATCTCAGGTCTTCTCTCACGTTGCGTAGCGACCACCTCTATCAACGGACCTCTACGCGCATGCCGCAGGAATAGTCGGCCCAGGTGACTTCGCCCCGGATTTAGGTTGCAGAACGCAATGAAATTTGAGAGTTTGCGCTTCAATATTTCGTATATTGCAATAGTGGCATGGTCCGCCCAGAAGCCCTCACGATCTTCATCGCCGTCGCGGAGCATGAAAGTTTCGCCGAGGCCGCAAGACAATTGAACCGCTCGCCGGCGGCCGTTACACGCGCCGTCGCGGCCCTTGAGGATCATCTGCAGAGCCGCCTGTTTAATCGAACAACCCGCTCGGTGTCGCTGACCGACGCGGGCACACGCTATCTTGAAAGCTGCCGGCGCTTGCTCGCGGCCTATGACGAACTCGAAGCAGTGAATTTACGCGAGAGCGTCGAACCTCGCGGTGTCATTAGTATCACCGCGCCCCAAATGTTCGGCCGGCTGCACGTACTGCCCCTCGTGCGAAGCTTCCTCGACCACTACGTGCAGGTGGATGTCCGGCTTCTCCTCCTCGATCGGGTCGTGTCGTTGGTCGATGAGGGTCTCGATCTTGGCGTCAGGCTCGGACACTTACCCGATTCCTCGCTGCGCGCCGTCCGCGTCGGGGAGGTTCGCCGGGCCATATATGCAAGTCCGGAGTATCTTGCCCGCAACGGCGTGCCAAGGACGCCGCATGATCTTTCCAATCATCGCGTGATCGCATGCACGGCGACGACGCCAATTGCCGATCGTTGGTCGTTGCATGGAAAGCGGGGGATTGCCCCCGTCGCGGTCAACCCGCGCCTGATCGTGAATTCGACGGATGCCGCGGTCGACGCCGCGCTCGACGGATTGGGACTTGCCTGCGCTATGTCCTATCAAGCCGACCTACACGTGACGGCGGGGCGGCTTCAGGCGGTTTTAGTCGCCTATGAACCGCCGCCCCTGCCGATCCACATCGTGCGCCCAGCCGGACGCCATTTTCCCTCCAAGGTCCGGCTCTTTCTTGACCATGCCGCTCAGGGACTTCGAAGGAAATTCGGCGCGTAGCCAAAAATGTGATGTTCAAATTCTATCATAGAGGAAACCACCTACGTGGTTTCTCGACGATACCGCCAGCACGTCGCGCGGGAATTTCATCGCCTTAGCCGGGGATCATTGTTGCGGCATTCGCAATAGAGAAAGTCGCTTTCACTCAATTCTATCGGACGGCGATCTGAGCCATCTTCTGCTCACGCCCGCAACACCATGCCGATCGCCGTTGCTGGGCCACCAGGAGACAAAATCGACCATGACAGGGAGGTAACGTCATGATCGCTGAATATCTCACGCGACGGGATGCGGAAATCTACGCGAGTGAGCTTGCCCGGCTCTATGGACCAGACGTTCACTTCGATGTCGTTGGTATGCCCGATCCGGTCTTCGGTGACACCGTTTGGTACGTGCTCGGCACTGGCACGGTTGATGGCCAGATGTTCGCGGAGTACGCGCAAGAGCGCAAACAATGGCACAAAGGCTCAGCTGCGACGGAAAAGCCTATCTTAGCCGCAGGCAGCAACAAGGGAGACTGACAATGACCATTCTCGAGCTCGCACTTCTCGGTTCTCCCAGGATCGCCCTTTTCGGTTCTCTAGAGGCCGCGCTTTTCGCTTACACCCTTTTCCTCTCCGACACGGCCTTTGCCAGCGTCGCGCCCGAAGGCAATGAACATAAGTTACCAGCGTTGGCGCCGTCGGCGTCCCCGCAGGCGCCAATTCCCAGCAAAAGGAGATCCTAGTCATGATTCGCTACCGCACTGCAGAGATCGACGGTCGTAAGGTTTTCTACCGTGAAGCAGGCAACCGTCAGGCCCCGACCCTTTTGTTATTGCACGGGTTCCCAACTTCGTCGCACATGGTTCGCAACCTCATTCCGCTCCTTGCGGACCGCTATCACATTGTCGCGCCAGACTTGCTGGGCTTCGGCTTCTCCGATGCGCCGGCACGCGCCGAGTTCAAATACACCTTCGACAATCTGACGAAAGTCGTGGACGGTTTCACGCAGGCCGTCGGGCTCAAACGCTACGCGATCTATGTCTTCGACTACGGCGCACCCGTCGGTTTCCGGCTCGCGCTGGCCCATCCCGAGCGGGTCACGGCGATCATTTCCCAGAACGGCAATGCTTACGAGGAAGGTCTGAGCCAGGGCTGGAACCCGATCCAGAAATACTGGAAAGAGCCGACGGAAACGAACCGCGCAGCGCTGCGCGACTTCCTCAAGCCGGAGACGACCAAGTTTCAATACATGCACGGTGTGACCGACGAGACGCGGGTTGCGCCGGAATCCTATACGCTCGACATGGCGCTCCTGGCGCGGCCGGGCAACGACGAGATTCAGCTCGACCTGTTCCTGGACTATGCGAGCAACGTCGCGCTCTACCCGCAATTCCAGGCATACTTGCGCAACCATCATCCGCCGTTGCTCGCGGTTTGGGGCAAGAACGATCCGTTCTTCCTCGCCCCCGGCGCCGAAGCCTTCAAACGCGACGACCCCAATGCCGAAGTACATTTCTACGATACCGGCCATTTCGCGCTTGAAACCCACGCCCACGAGATTGCCGCCGCCATTCGCAAGTTCCTCGGCCGCGACCTGGCGCAACAAACAGCAGCCGAGTAACCCCGGCGCCGCCCTTCATCAGGACGTCTGACATGCCCGCCGTCTCAGGTTTGATCGTCTCAGTACAAGTAGGCGGTGTCGCTCCACTTGGGCCGAAGGGCGTGCCGAGTGGTTTCATCAAGCGGCCGGTCGATGAGCCCGTCATGGCCGGGCGGTTCGGGCTTGCTGGCGACGAGCAGGCCGACCGGCGCGTGCATGGTGGGCCCGCCAAAGCCGTCTACTGCTACCCGGTCGAGCACTACAGAAGCTGGCGCACAACGATGCCTCAGCATGCGGCGTTGCTTGTGCCGGGCGGCTTTGGCGAGAATCTGACAACCGAAGGATTCGATGAGGACAACGTCGCGATCGGCGACATCTTCCGCATCGGTCGCGCCACGGCGCAAGTAACGCAGCCGCGCCAACCCTGTTTCAAGTTGGCGCTGCGTTTCGAAGACCCGCAAATGGGCAGGGCAATGGTTCGCTTGGGCTTCAGCGGCTGGTATCTCCGCATTCTTGAACCCGGCCTGATCGGCGCAGGCGCACCGATCACCCTTGTGGATCGGCCCAATCCGGCTTGGTCAATCACCCGATTCAACCAACTGATCAAGAAGGGTGCTGGGGCGCTGGAAGAATCGGCGGAACTCGCCGATCTCCGAGGGCTCGCGCATTCCTGGCGAAAGGTCGCTCGCGCTTCACTCACGGCTGCCTCAAAGCATCACGCGCGGTTCTCACCTGCCGAGGCATCCGGTCCACCGCCGCCGGATGATTCATCCTTGCGGCATTCGTCGAGCTCATAACGGCAGACGGCATCCCCACAACCCTCATCATCAACGGAGATTGCGTTATGTCCATCAAATCGCTTCTGATCACCGGTACGTCAACGGGCTTCGGCTACGACACTGCCGAAACGCTCAAGCGAGCAGGCCACAATGTTTTTGCCTCGATGCGCGATCCGCGGGGCAAGAATCGCGAACACGCGGACGCATTGCGCCGGCAAGGCATCGAGGTCGTCGAGCTCGATGTCAGCATCGACGCTTCGGTCGACCGGGCCGTGAAGGAGGTACTGGCGCGCGCAAATCGCATCGACGTGCTCATCAACAACGCCGGCATCGCATCGGCCGGGGTCACCGAAGCATTTACTCCGGACCAGGCGAAGATCGTGCTCAACACCAACGTCGTGGGATTGCTACGCACCACCCGCGCGGTCCTGCCGGTGATGCGCGAACAAGGTGACGGGCTGATCATCAATATCGGCTCGATCCTCGGCCGCGTGACCTTCCCATTCTTCGGTATCTACGGCGCTAGCAAGTTCGCAGTCGAGGCGCTCACTGACAGCCTCCGTTACGAGGTCTCGCAGCTCGGTATCGACGTCGCGCTGGTCCAGCCAAGCGCCTATCCGACCCCAATGTATGCGAACGTTCAGCAGCCGGCCGATATCGACCGAGCAGCGGCCTACGGAGCGGTCGGCGCGATTCCCGGCGCTATGTTCAAGCATTTCATGACAACGTTCCAAGCGGCCGATGCCCCAAACCCACACGACGTTGCCCAAGCAATCGCAAGGCTCGTGGTACAGGCCAAGGGCAGCCGCCCCGCGCGTATCGTGGTCGGCGCCGCATTCGGCTCCGATACCGTAAACGAGCAGACTGCACCCATACAGGCGCATGTCGTCGAGGCGCTCGGCCTCGGTCACCTCGCCAAGGTCGCCTGATTGAAGAACGCCGCCCCTCTTCGGGCCTAGGGGTCCTGAGCGGCTTCGGCCGCGACTCCGTCGTCCCACCACACCGCCCCTCGCCCTCAGCTTCGGGCGGTGACCGAAAGTGCGCCCATACCGGCGCCAACCATGAAAAGGAGTAATGACTATGAAGAGGACAAACGCGATCACCACCTTTGTCGCCTTGGCCTTTGTCGCCGCCGGATCGCTGTTCGCCGCAGCGGCGTCGGCCGAGGACGCCATGAAGCCGGAAACCACGAAGCCCGGAAGCATGAAGGCGGACTACATGAAGCCCGTTGCCATGCACTCCGACGGCATGAAGGCGGATACGATGAAATCTGGCCACATGGAATCCGACAGCATGAAGTCCGGCCATATGGTCGGCGACGCGATGGGCGCTACACAGAAGTAAATCCGCGCGGCCGCGGGTCGCTCCGGGCCTTGCGCCGGAGCGGGTCCGCGGGTGCTGGACGGGCTAAGAGCGCGACGGGTTTGACGGCACACGTAAAGTTTATCGTCACGATCTGTAACCAAAACGGGCCCCAGACGAATATGAGCTCGTGGGCGCAATGCCGGACCACGGATCCGGCGCCCCTTCCAACGAAAGATCGCATAACGCCATGCAAAGCCACTCGTCCCATTTCCGCCGCCACGCCTTACGCACGGCAAGCACCGCCCTCGGGCTCTTTCTAACCGTGCTTGGCATCGCCGTTTTCGTCGATCTGGCGAGTCCGGCGGCGGTAGAGCTCCAAAGGCCTATCGATCCGCCGCTCGCCGGTCTGCCGGATTCCGCCCCCAGCGAAACCGGGAAAGCGGTTTTTGCCGGCGGCTGCTTTTGGGGCGTTCAGGCGGTGTTCCAGCATACCTTGGGCGTGACGCGCGCGGTTTCGGGATATGCGGGCGGCACTAAGGTTAACCCCAGCTACGAACAAGTCAGCTCCGGCCGCACCGGACACGCCGAATCGGTCGAGATCACCTTCGATCCAAGCCAGATCTCCTTTCGCCGCTTGTTGCAGATCTATTTTTCGGTGGCGCACGACCCAACGCAACTGAACCGGCAGGACCCCGACGAAGGCACACAGTATCGCTCCGAAGTTTTTGCCACGAGCGACGCTCAGCAACGCGACGCCGAGGCCACGATCGGCGAACTCGACAGGGCGCATGTCTTTCCGCGCCCGATCGTAACCAAGGTGGAGCTGCTGCAGGCCTTCTATCCCGCCGAACCCTATCATCAAAACTACGCCACGCTGCATCCAGACAGCCTCTACATCGCGGTTTACGACCTGCCGAAAATCGTAAATTTGAAAAAACTCTACCCGGATTCCTACCGCGCGCAGGCGGTGCTGGTGGACGGCGGCCAACGGTAAAAAGGAGTCTTGAAAATGTTGCGGCGCGAATTACTGTCGATGTTAGCAGTGACGGCGGTTGGCGGTTTCGTCTTCCCCACTTGGCTCCTCGCCGAAGCGGAGAAGCTCCAGGTGACAAAGACGGACGCGGAATGGCGGCGCCTTCTCAACCCGGCCCAGTATCAAGTGCTCCGGCATGAGGACACCGAGCCCGCCTTCAGCAGCCCGCTGCTTTCCGAGCATCGCAAGGGTATCTTCGCCTGCGCCGGCTGCGAGCTGCCGCTCTTCAGGTCGGAGACCAAGTTCGAGAGCGGAACCGGCTGGCCGAGCTTCTTTCGTCCGATCGAGGGCGCGGTTGGCACGAAAGCCGACGGGAGTTTCGCGATGAACCGCACCGAGGTGCATTGCGGGCGTTGCGGTGGGCACCTCGGCCACGTCTTTAACGACGGGCCGCCACCGACCGGCCTGCGCTACTGCATGAATGGCGTCGCCCTCAAATTCCTACCGGAAGGGAGCTGAGGGATCGAGGGAACAGCCCCTTTCTTGGCCCCGTTCGCGCGAGCGAAGCGGGCGAAGCGAACTGGGGACCGGACATGCCTAACATTCATGCGGCACACCCTCGATCGTCGCGGCGCCCTCGCCGGCTACTCGTCTACCGGCACACGCGCATCACAAGGTTGACCCATTGGAGCAATCTTCTCTGCGTGGTCGTGCTGCTGATGAGCGGTCTGCAAATCTTCAACGCGCACCCGGCCCTTTATTGGGGACAAATCGGCGCCGACCCTGGCCACGCGGCATTCGAGATCGGGGCGGACGATTCGGGCGATGGGCCGCCTGCGGGGTTCGCCCGGATTGGTTCATCGGCACTCAAAACGACCGGGATCCTCGGCGTCTCCCGCAACGCGAACGGCGGCACGGTGGAGCGCGCGTTCCCGCGCTGGGCGACGCTTCCTTCCTGGCGCGATCTCGCCTTGGGGCGCCGCTGGCATTTCTTTTTCGCTTGGGCATTCGCCGCGAACCTTTTGATTTATCTCCTGGCCGCAGTCGCCAGCGGACATTTATTGCGCGATCTTCTGCCGAGCAAACAGCAGCTGCGCGCGCGCGCGCTTCTCGACGACGTCGCCAACCATCTGCGATTGAAATTTCCGCGCGGCGAGGCATCGCGGGGTTATAACCCGCTCCAGAAACTGACTTATCTCACCGTGATTTTTGTTCTATCGCCCCTGATGATCCTGACCGGCCTATCCATGTCGCCGGGGATGGATGCGATTTTGCCGCAGCTTGTCGATCTCCTTGGCGGGCGCCAATCCGCACGCACGATCCATTTCATCACGGCAACTCTCATTGCGCTGTTTGTTTTCGTGCATGTCGCGATGGTGCTGCTGGCCGGGCCTCTCAACGAGCTGCGCGGAATGATCACTGGAAGATTTGCGATTTTTGTCGAGGACGATCATGGGTAGCGTTTGGGTTCCCCGGCGCCGGTTTCTTGCGCTTGGGGCGGCAAGCCTCGGCGGCACGCTGCTCGCTGGCTGCGACCGGCTCTCGAAAGCCCCGGATTTCGAAGAATTTCTTGCCTCCGCGGAGTGGCTGACCTATCGCGTCCAGCGGCGGCTCGGCGGCGGCAGCTCGCTCGCCCGCGAATTCAGCCCCGCCGATGTCTCGCCAGTCTTCAAGGTGAACGGCACGAGCATGCCCGAGGGCGAGGAATACGCGGCCTTGCGAGAAAACAATTTCGCCGCTTGGCAGCTGCGCGTCGAGGGGCTCGTCGAAACGCCTCTCAATTTGTCGCTCGCGGATTTGCGGAACCTGCCGCAACGGACCCAGATCACGCGCCATGACTGCGTCGAGGGATGGAGCGCGATCGGCAAATGGCAGGGCGTGCCATTAGCGATCGTGCTCGCGCGGGCCGCGCTTCTGCCCGCAGCGCGGTTCGTAGTCTTCCATTGCGCCGACGTTCTTGAACAAACGCTCGACGGCACCGGACAGTATTATGAAAGCATCGATCTTATCGACGCTTTCCATCCGCAAACCATCCTTGCGCACAGTCTCGGCGATGCCCCGCTCACCATTGGCCACGGTGCCCCCCTGCGGCTGCGGGTCGAACGCCAGCTCGGCTACAAGCATGCAAAATATGTGATGCGCATCGAGGTCACCGGCCGGCTCGATGGGTTCGGGCGCGGCAAAGGCGGGTTTTGGGAAGATCGCGGCTACGAGTGGTATGCGGGGATCTGAGCGCGGCAGGCGCGTTTTCCCCGCGATCGAGGCTGAAATATCAAATCCCCACTTCTACAGGAACATTTGACGCGCTCCCGCGTTCACCGTGGCACGCTTTTACGTCCAATCGTTATACCCTTTTCGCTCTCTGCCGCATAACAGCCATAACCGTCCTGCATCGACACATGAGCTGGTAATTCGCGCAAAAATGATTTGTCTTGGCAACGCGCCGAGGGGAGGAGGACCTTTCTCGCCAAACCGCGGCGCCCATCGTAGTCCCGGCTGTAGGGGAGGCAAATTTGGCGCGATTGTCTTCGGCCTTTGCGGCCGCGCCGCGCGAGCCTCGCTCTTTAAGCGGGCGCTTGTTCGAGACGCGGCGCCGTTCCCTGGATCTCGCCCGCCCGCTCGGCGCCGAGGACATGACCGTCCAGGCGATGGACGACGCCAGTCCGACCAAATGGCATCTTGCGCATACGACTTGGTTCTTCGAGGCCTTCGTTCTCGCTAGCCACCTTAACGGCTATGAGCCGTTCGACGATACATTCAACTATTGCTTCAATTCCTATTACGAATCCCAAGGCGCACGCCAGCCGCGCGGAAAACGCGGGCTCCTCACGCGACCGTCGAGCGATCGCGTCTTCGCCTACCGCGCCCATGTGGACGCGGGGCTCAAAAAGCTTCTTTCGGGCAATGTGGCCCCGTTCTCCGAGCTGGCGCAAATTATCGAGATCGGCATCAATCACGAACAACAGCATCAGGAGTTGGTGCTGACCGACATTCTTGCGCTTTTCGCCGCAAATCCGCAGCGGCCGGCCTACCTGGCGCCGCGCCCACGCGCGGAACAAGGTGAGCCGGTACCTTTGCGCTGGATCGAATATTCCGGCGGGATCCACGACATAGGCCATGGCGGCAAAGGCTTCGCGTTTGACAATGAGGCGCCGCGCCACAGCCAATTGATCCATCCGTTCCGTCTCGCCGACCGCCTCGTCGCCAACGCGGAATGGCTCGCATTCATGGAAGATGGCGGCTATCGAACCTACGCGCTCTGGCTCGCCGATGGCTGGGAGATCGTCAATCAGGAAGGCTGGCAGGCTCCGCTCTATTGGGAGGAGCGCGACGGGCAATGGCTCGCTATGTCGCTCGAAGGCATGCGGCCGATCGATCGCGCGGCTCCAGTCGCGCACGTAAGCTATTACGAGGCGGACGCTTTCGCGCGCTGGGCGGGCCATCGGCTTGCAACCGAATTCGAATGGGAGGTTGCGGCAACGGGCGTTGCGGCGACGGGCAACACGCTCGCCTCGGGTGCGCTGCGGCCCCTGCCAGCCGCGCCGCGCCGCGATGGGCGGCCCCGCCAAATGTTCGGCGACGTCTGGGAATGGACCCAGAGCGCTTATCTGCCTTATCCGGGCTACCGCGCCCCAGCGGGGGCGCTTGGCGAATACAACGGCAAGTTCATGGTCGGCCAGCAGGTTTTGCGCGGCGGCTCTTGCGCGACGCCAGAGGGGCACGCGCGCGCGAGCTATCGCAATTTTTTCTATCCGCACCAGCGCTGGCAGTTCATGGGGCTGCGACTTGCCTCGGAGGTCGAATGATGTGGACGAGCAACAAAGCGCTTCGCCTGCCCGATGTCATCGCCGACCCGGACCGCGAGTTCGCCGCCAGCGTGATCGAGGGTCTGTCAAAGCCGCGCAAAAGCCTGCCTTGCCGATTCTTCTACGATGCGCGGGGCAGCGAACTCTTCGAAGAGATCACCCGCCTGCCCGCATACTATCCAACGAGGACCGAGATCGCGATTCTCGCCGCTCATGCGGCGGAGATCGCGAGCCGCGTGGATGACGGCGCGGTGCTCGTCGAATTCGGTTCGGGCTCGAGCCGCAAGACGGAGATTTTGCTCGCGGGCTTGCCGCGGCTGCGCGCCTATGTGCCGATCGACGTGTCCGAAAGCGCCCTTGAGGAGGCGAAGCGGCGTCTGATTAAGCGTTTTCCGGCGCTGAATGTGCGCCCCATCGCTAGCGATTTCTCGCGGCCGCTCGCCTTGCCGCCGGACCTCGCCCAGCCACGAAAATTGGGTTTCTTTCCCGGCTCGACGATTGGCAATTTCTCGCCCTTTGCCGCCGGAGCTTTGCTCGGCGCCATGCGGCGCTTGCTGTCGCCAGAGGGCAAGCTCATTGTCGGCGTGGACCTGAGGAAGGACGCCCGAACGCTGATCCGCGCCTATAATGACGCGGCTGGCGTTACCGCAGCCTTCAACCTCAACCTTTTGACGCGGATCAACCGCGAGCTCGAAGGCTCGTTCGATCTCGCGGGCTTCCGCCACGAGGCGATCTACGATCCCCGCGAGGGCCGCGTCGAGATGCATATTGTCAGCATGAGGGATCAAGCGGTGAGAATCCGCGGCCTAAGCTTTCGATTTTTCGCCGGCGAAACCATCCATACCGAGAATTCCTACAAATATTCCATCGGCCAATTTCAGGATATCTCCTGCTCAGCGGGATGGCTGCCAGGCCGCGTATGGACCGACGACCAAAATCTTTTCAGCGTGCATGAATTGATTTCCACCAGCGTTGGACCAGCGATGGTCTAGCGCATTTTCGTAGCGCGCATCGGCAGACGCTACGTTGGGCGCGGGCCGCCGGGGCGGGCGCGTTCCTCGAGCCAGGCAAAACAGCGGTCCACGACCATGGCGAGCAGCGCGACGATCGCGGCGCCCTCCAAGACATACGCCGGGTTCGAGGCGGAAAGTCCCTCAATGATCGGCGAACCCAGCGATAAAGCGCCGGCGGCCGATCCGATCGCCGCCGTTCCGATATTAATGATGACCGCGTTGCGAAATCCGGCGAGAATGAAAGGAAACGCGAGCGGCAGCTCTACTCGCCATAAGACGTCCCGTCGCGCGAAGCCCACTCCCATTGCCGCGTCGCGGACGGCGGCGGGCACCGCGCGAAGACCCGTCACCGTCGCCTCGAAGACTGGAAAAATGGCATAGACGCAAAGCGCCGCGATTGCTGGGGCCGCCCCATAGCCCAGCACTGGAATCGCGAGCGCGAGCACCGCGACCGGCGGAAAGGTCTGTCCCGTGGCGGCAATCGCGCCGATGATCGCTGTAAATTCGCGCCCGCTTTCGCGGGTGATGAAAATCCCTAGGCCGATCCCGATCGCCGCTGCGGCGAGACTCGAGAACGCGACCAGCTCCGCGTGGGCTAGCGTGAGCTCGAAAAAGCTCGCGCGCGTGTAGACCGGGCGGGGATCGCCTGGGAACAGCGCGCGCATGAGCGGTCCGGCTGCCGGCATAAGGACGATGGCGGAGACCAATAAGAGCGTAAGCCAGACCCCCGGCCGGCGCCCCATGCGGATCAAGGTGAGCGACCATTCGCGACTAGCTGGCATCGCGCCTCGCGACAATGTCGTTCAAGTGGATCTCGCCGAGCCTCGCCCCGCGCTCGTCCTCGACGCCGAGAGAAGAACAGCGGCGCGCCAGCATCAGGTTCAAGGCACTTTTGAGACTGGCGTCCGGGCCAATCGTCACGCCCGCGCGCGTCTTGCCCGCTTTCATAAGCTTGCGGACCGGCACAAGGTCGAGAAGCCGTAACTGCAACCCTTCGCCGCCTAAGAAATCGCGCACGAAATCATGCGCCGGCGCCAGGAGAATCGAAGCAGGCGTGCCAGCCTGGATCAGGCGACCGTTGTTCATCACCGCCATGCCGGTGGCGAGCCGCAAACCTTCGTCCATGTCATGGGTGACAAAGACGATTGTCTTGCCGCTCCGCGCATGGATCCCGCGCAACTCTTCTTGCAAGGCCACTCGGCTCACCGGATCGAGCGCCGCGAATGGCTCGTCCATCAAGATAATGTCGGGGTCCGCGGCGAGCGCGCGGGCAACGCCGATGCGTTGCTGCTGACCGCCGGACAATTGCCTAGGGTAGCGCTCCAAAAGGGCGGGATCGATGCGCAACAACGCGACGAGCGCGTCGAGCCGCGCCGCGCATTTCGACGGGCTCCATTTGAGGAGGCGGGGCACCGCCAGAATATTGTCGGCCGCCGTCCAATGCGGAAAAAGGCCCGCCGACTGGATCACATAGCCGATGCCGCGCCGGAGCTTTTCGGGCTTCATCGCACGAATGTCTTGGCCACGCACTTCGATTTGTCCCTCGTCAGGGACAATCATCGCATTGATCATGCGCAGAACGGTCGATTTGCCGCAGCCAGACGGGCCGACGAGGACGAAAAAAGCGCCGCTCTCGATTTTCAGCGAAAAATCGGAGACCGCCGACGTGGCGGCAAAGTTCTTCGACACATTGTTGAGCTCGATCAAAGGTTTCTCCGCGCGAGGCCAAGCAGCATTTCAAAAATAAGGTTCGCCAAAAGCGCCAACAGGATGACCGGAATAGCTCCCACCAGGACAAGATCGAGGGCATATTGTCCAATGCCTTGAAAGATGAACGTGCCAAGCCCTCCCGCGCCGATCAAAGCGGCGACGCTGGCTAGGCCGATCGCCTGGATCGTCACCACGCGCAACCCGGAAACCAGCGCGGGCAAGGCGAGCGGCAATTCGACTTCGATAAACATGCGGCGCCTGCCGAAGCCGATGGCGGCGGCCGCGTCCTTGACCTCCATCGCGACTTCGCTGAACCCAGTATGGAAGCAGCGGACGAGGGGCAGAAGCGAGTAGAGCGTCAAGGCTAAGACAGCTGGCGCCGGGCCGGTTCCATTGACTCCAAGCGCGCGCAGAAAAGGCAGCTCCTCGCTCAATTTCGACATCGGCGTGATCAAGACGCCAAACAGCGCAATGGAAGGAATCGTCTGCAATATGCTGAGATTCGCAAAGACAAAACCCGCCGCCGCCTTCTTGCGCAAAACGAGCATGGTCAGCGGCACACCAATCAACAGGGCGAAGAAAATTGCCGCGCAGACGAGACCGAGATGGCGCAAGAGCTCGGTCACGAAGGCGCCCCGGTTGTTCAAAAATTCCCTGGCGAGCGAAAGGTTGTCGAATTCGCCCGCCAAGGCCATCAGGAAGAAGCCCGCGCAAAAAGCCGCCCCTATGCGGGCGCGGGCGAAAAAACCAAAATTTCCTCTTTGCATGGCATCGACGATCGCGAGGATCGCGACGCTTGCCAAGGTCCAGAACGCAGGACCTGGCGACGCGCGTGCCGCGGGCGGGCTTTTCTGCATGAGAAGCGCCGCGAAGTGGCCGGCGGCCGCAAGGCTCCCCCAAAGAATCAGTGCCGCGGCTAGGATCGTTGCCGCGGAGCGGAGTTTCGGCCGCGGGGCAAAGCTCACAAGCGCCAGACCGCAAAGCCCAATCATTGCCGCCGCGGCTTCCAGAGGCGGGGCCTGAGACAAAGGGTAGGCAACGCCGGTCGCGAGGCGGTTGGGCGCGCAGTTCAAAAAGCCGCCGAAAAAAACCCCGGCAAGGCCAAGGCTACAAAGCGCAAGAAGAACGCGGTCACGCACTTTCGGCATCTCAGCCATCCCGCGTACGCACCAAAAGCCGGGGCGAAAGGATTATCGAAAGAGCCCTCGCGAGCGGAAAAATTCCCTTGCCACGGCGCCTGGATCATCGCCCTCGACGGCGACTTTTTCGTTCAAATCCCGCAGGCTCGCAAGATCGAGTTGCGCGAAAACCGGGCTAAGAATATTGCCAATTTCCGGATAGCTCGCGAGGGTTGCTTCCCGTACCACGGGCGCTGGCGCATAGACCGGCTCGGCATGGCGGGTATCTTCGAGAGCACGAAGGTCGAGGGCTTTGAGCGCGCCGTCGGTGGCGTAGGCCATCGCGGCATTGACGCCCGAAATTCCGTCCGCCGCCGCTTTCATGGTGGCCGAGGTTTCGCCGCCAGAGAGAACGAGGAGCTGGCGGGCGGCAAGCCGGAAACCATAGACCGCCTCGAAGGCGGGAAGGCCAGCCGCGCTCTCAATGAATTCCGCCGAAGCGGCGAGTTTGACATTGTTGCCGTCCCGCGCAAAGCGGGCGAAATCCTCCATGGTCCGCAGATTTTGTGTCCGCGCCAGCGATTCAGGGACCGCGATCACCCAGCTATTGTCGGCCGGAGCCGGAGTGAGCCAGACAAGGCGGTTTCTCTCATAATCGAGTTTTTTCGCGCGGGCAAAACCGGCGGCCGCGTCCTTCCAGACAGGATCGCCGTCTTCATGAAAGAAAAAAGCGGCGTTGCCGGTATATTCCGGGCAAAGGTCGATGGCGCCGGACAAAAGCGCCGCCCGCAAAATCGAGGTCGGGCCAATCCGCAGCCGGTTTTCCGCTTCGATCTTGCCCTCGCCAAGAGCGAGCAGCATCATGTGACCGAGGAGCCCGCCTTCGAGATCGAGCTTGGAGCCAACGACAACCTGCCGTGCCGCGGCGCGCGCACGCGCCAGCGTGGATGCGGCAACCGCGGCCAAAAACAGGCGCCGGGTCGGCGTACGCAGCACCTCGTAGGAGATTGAGCCGGCATGCGAGCGATCAAAGGACGCTACGCCTTGTGACGGAGACGCGGTCAGACCTCTCATTTTCCAAGCTCTCATTTGTCGGCGAGTTCGAGCAGGAGATGGACGAGTTCGGCCTGACGATGGGTTCCGGTCTTTTCAAAAATGCTGGAGAGTTGGGCGCGGGCCGTCGCGACCGAAATACCGCGCCGCCGCGCCGCCGCCACGCGGCCGTCGCCCTTGAGGATCTCGGCCGCAAGCCCGGTTTCGGCGCCGGTCAAGCCAAAACTCTTGCGCAGACTTTGCGCAAGGTGCCGCCGGCCCGTTTCGGGATCAACCACCGTGACAATAGCCGTCGGAGGCCGCAATCCTAGCCAAGGGATCTCGGGCGCCGGGTCTTTGGATCGAAGCGGCGTCACCGTTACATGGAGACACAGGCGATTTGGGCCGCGCCGCACGCCGAGTTCTCCGCCGAGCGGCCCGCGCAGCGGACCAATCCCGCGCGCGCAAGACGCGATCAGCCGTTGCAAAGTGTCCGCGCCGTCGGTGGTGGCGAGGTAACCACCCTTGAGAACGAGACCATCGCCCGTGTCGAGCACCGCCCGCGCCGGGGCGTTGGCGAATAGCGCATATGCCGCGGCGTCGACCAGGATGGCTCCTTCGCGCAAGTTTTCGAGCCGGTCCGGCGCGACGCCGCGCATGAGGTCGAGCGTCCAGAGTTGGCGGTGGATGCGCGCGGCGCGCACGACGTGGCGCAGAGCCGCTTCGAAAATGCGAGCCTGCTCGCGCGTCGGCGGATCGCTCCCTCGCGCGTTGACGACGCAGATCAAAGACGACACCTTGTCTTCGACGAGCAAATTGGCGCCAAGCATCTCGAGGCCATAATCGGCCGTATTCCACCATTCGTTGAAAATAGGCGTCCTGGCGAAATCCTGGCGCGGCATGAGGCTATCGAGCGAGAACACTTCGCCCGCCGGCAGAGCCGTGGCGTTGTCCCAGAGCGGATTACGGAACGCCCAGTAATCCTTGTAGCTCGCCTCCAAATCTTTATAGGCGCGCCGCGAGATCGAAGCGAAGGTATCGGTGCGCCGGTCCATGGTCGCAATGATGGCCTGCAACGCTCCGGTGGCATCGGTGAGCTTCGCCAGCATCGTTGGCCAGACATCGCGGTCGAGTACCGCCGCGTAAATAGAATCGATGAGAGCGATAAGCTTGCTGTCGTCGCTCATGGCGCCGCCCCCCAGGCGTGCCGCCAGCTACCGGTGCGGGCTGGAGTATTTTCTACGGCCATGAAGGGTGACCGTTGGTTCTTTCCTTGATTTGTCGCTAAACCGAATTGTCTCGTAGGCAGTGTTGCCGGTCTCCTTCCCCAAATGACCCATCGCAACTGTATTTACCTCTAACGGCCACGTCAAATAGGGATATGCATTTAACCTTGATCCGGGCGATGACCTTTCGCATTGCGGCGTCCGTGAGTTCAGCTACGGCTACTCTGCTAAGGGCACCAGCAGCGGCGCGCCATAAGAGAGCATTCGCCAATCGCGGCGTTTAGCCTCGGATATTTCAGGTCTCGACATAAATGGTCTTCCTCCACATTATTGATTTTCTAGTTTTACAGGCGGTGTGCCCGCTCTCGCTTCCCGCTGGCGACTCGATGCAATTCGAATCGTTCCCATTTCGCGTTCGGGTAACTGCTTGGAGCGCGAAGGTTTAGCCGGAGCGGCAGGCGAACGCGGCCTGCTGTTCGCGGCCCGCGCGCCAGTCAATAGGGTCTGTCATGCGACGTGGAAAACGCGCCCGTCACTCTCCCAACCGCCTCGTTTCCAGGGTTGTTCAGGTCCTTTGTATGACCCTTCAGGAAGCCCTGAGTCCGGAAAAAGACCGTGTGTCAGTTTCCCGGTGTAGAGGTCTTTGGTGCCATTGTCCCAGGTGATGGTCATCTCAATATCCGGCCCCCGAACGAAGCCTTTAGCTTCAGCGCTCTGCACTGAACCTTTGGGATGCGGGGCGAACGCGCTCAGGCGATCTCGATCCTGAGTGACATTTATTCTCACCCTAAAACCATTGTTTTGAACAATATCCCACTCACCGCCAACTTGCAGAAAAGGCGCCATGGCGACTCCGTCCAGCTAGCCGACATTCCCCCGATGAGGGGTTTGTTGAGGGTGAGATTGCCGCAAGCTCCGTTACACCCTGATTTGAGTATATAAAGCTTGGGGCCGGTCGCGAGAATCGTGGAAACTACCTACGTTGCGCTGTTATTGGCGCCGTTGAAATGCCCAAAATTGAGCGCCATCCGCAAAAGGTGGGAAATAGTGCGCGCCTGCATCTTTTGCATGACCGCGGCCCTGTGATGCTCAGTCGTCCTCGTGCTGATCTCTAAGCGGTA
>JBOHJV010000058.1:0-18623 GCA_050728695.1 Methylocella sp.
ATAAGATCCTCGCCAGATTGCAAAGAGAGATGGAGATGCGGCATGAGGCGCGGCTCCTCCGCGAACGCTTCAATCAGATCTTGGTCCGCCTCGATGCAATCGATCGAGGATAACCGCAGCCGTTCGACCTTTGGCGCCGCGCGCAACAGGGCCTTGACGAGTGCTCCAAGCGCGGAGGCACCGCAAAGATCGGCGCCATAAGAAGTGAGGTCGACGCCGGTCAAAACGATCTCGCGAAAACCGTTGTCAGCTAGCCGGCGCGCCGCGCGGACAACTTCGTCCATCGGCACCGAGCGGGAGGGGCCGCGTCCAAAGGGGATGATGCAAAAGCTGCAGCGATGATCGCAGCCGGTCTGCACCGCGAGAAACGCCCGCGTGCGATCCTCGATGCCCTCGGTCAAAACATTCGGCGCCGTTTTCGCGAGCATGATGTTGGAAACCTTGATCCTGGCACCGAGAGGCGCCCAGCTCGCAAGACCGGCTTTGTCCGCATTGCCGAGCACCCGCGAAACCTCCGGCATGGCGGCAAATTGCGTAGGATCGATCTGGGCGGCGCAGCCGGTGACGAAGATTTCCGCATCGGGCCGCTCGCGCTTGACGCGGCGGATGGTTTGCCGCGCCTGCCGAACCGCTTCTGCGGTCACCGCACAGGTGTTGACAATGACGAGATTGGTTCGCCCACAAGCCAAGGCGGCGCGGCGCATGGCCTCGGACTCGACAAGATTGAGCCGGCAGCCGAAGGTCAGGATTTTGACGTCTTGTGGTTCGGGCTGCTGCGGTGTCACGCCGCGATGTCCTTGAAGAGACTGGGATCGAGCCGTGTCTCGAATTCGAATGCGACGGGGCCGGTCATAGTGACATGGCCGTCGCTCTCCCGCCATTCGATATCGAGATCGCCCCCCGGCAGGCTGACGACGGCGCGCTGGTCGGCCAGTCCCTTCCGCGCAGCGGCGACTAGGGCGGCGCAGGCGGCCGAACCGCAGGCGAGGGTCAAGCCCGCGCCACGCTCCCAGACTCTTAACAAGATGTGCGCGCGGGAAGCGACATGGGCAAGCGAAATATTGGCGCGCTCGGGAAAGATCGGGTGATTTTCGAGCAAGGGGCCGATTTTGCCAAGATCATAGGCCTCGATATCGTCGACCCAGAATATCGCATGCGGATTGCCCATGCTCACGGCCGAAGGCGTATGCAAAATAGGCGCGTCGATCGGACCGATCTGCAATTCGATCTTTCGCGTGTCGTGGAACGGCTCGCGGAGCGGGATATCATTCCAAGCGAAGCGCGGGCGGCCCATATCGACGGTAAATATCATCTCGGCCCGGCGCAGGCATTCGAGCCGCGCGGTGGCGGTCTCCAGAACGATTCTATCGCGCGGCGTTCCCCGCGTCAGTATATAGGCGACGCAGCGTGTCCCATTGCCGCAGGCCCCGGCTTGCGAACCATCGCTATTATAGATCGTCATCAAGGCATCGGCCTTGGCCGAGCGCGGCTCACGCAGCACCATGAGCTGATCGAAGGCAAGGCCCTCGCCGCGCCCGATCGCGCGCGCTTCTGGCCCGCTGACGGTCAAGCCGCTGCCGCGCAAATCGAGAACGGCGATCTCGTTGCCAAGCCCATTCATTTTGACGACGAGCCTATGTGCGAGTGGGCTTAAAGGGGCCATGTCCATTCATCTGTTGCTCCCGATCCGCGTGCATGGGTCCGCGTATAACTTAATTTTGACGAAGTCTGGCCCGCGGCATGGGACGTCAATTTGCGAAATCGACCTTGATCACGGTCGGCGAATTCGCCTCGCCCGGCGGACCAGAAAGCGCGGCACGTTAATTGCTTCCCATGATACAGAAAAATTTCGACCGGCAGTGAGTTTTATCGCAGCCCCTCGCCTTTTTATGCCAGGATTGGTAGTCTCGCGCCCGACCGTCAAGTGTGGAGTCCCGTTGGCGCGAACCACAATTTTGGAGCGGTACATGAGGATAGGCAGCGTCAACCGTTCGCTCTGCGTTGAACTGGCTTTTGGCCTGTTTTTGGCGGTACTGGCCGCGCGGCCGGAGCCCCTCTTCGCGCAGACCCCCCCCGCGGCGCCCGCCGCCGGAGATGCCGCGCCAGCCCCTGTCTCGCCCGGCATGAACGCAAAACCGACTCTGTCCGCTCCCGCCGAAACTGGCTCCAAACCGCCGCCGGGGGTGCCGGACGACGCCTCGGCGGTGACCCTTGAACTGACATCCCGCCCGGTGGCCTTCAAGAGCGCGAGCGCGGAATGGGTGGATGGATTCAAGTCAGTGGTCGGCGAGATAGCCAAAGTCGACGCGGCGATCAAAAAGGCCGGGCTCACTCCTGCGGGACATCCTTTCGCGTTGTTTCTGGCAACCGACGACAAAAGCTTTCAGTTCGAGGCGATGGTGCCGCTAGCCGAAAAACCCGAGGTCAAGGATCTCTCCGATGGCGTGAAAATCGGCGAGTCCCCGTCCGGAAAGGCGATGAAATTCCTGCATCGCGGCGCCTACGACGATATCGATTCAACCTACGATCTCATCACCGCTTTTCTCGATGAGAAAGGCCTCGAATCGCAAAACCGCTTCGTCGAGGAATACCTTACCGATACGACGGAACCAGACGACGCGAGCCTCGAAGCCGACATCTATGTTTTCCTCAAGTAGCCTCCCAGAACTCCGGCCGCGCCTGCGAAAGCCTGCCGCCGATCCGCACGGGAGCGATTTTCGCGGCTAAGCCCTTGGCATCGAGCTCGACCGCGATGCCACAGAGGGTTGCCGCGCCGGATGCCGGTTCGAACCGCGCCGCGGGAAGCTTGGTTGTGAACCTGCGAACCGGTTCCTCCTTGTCCATGCCGATCACCGAATCATAATCCCCAGTCATTCCGGTGTCGGTCGCAAAGGCCGTGCCATTTGGCAGTATTTGATAGTCGGCCGAAGGCACATGGGTATGCGTGCCCGCGACGAGCGAAACGCGGCCATCGACGAAATGCGCGAAAGCCTGCTTTTCGCTCGATGCCTCGGCATGGAAATCGACAATCAAGGCGTCGCAGCCAACTCCCAAGGGGCAGGCCGATATTTCGCGTGCGATCGCCGCGAAAGGATCGTCCATCGCATCCATGAAAACGCGGCCCATGAGACTGACGACGAGCACCTGCGCGCCGGTTGTCGTTTCGATGAGATTGGCGCCGCCGCCGGGCGCACCGCTCGGATAGTTCAGTGGCCGGATCAGACGCCGCTCTCGTGCGATGAAGACGAGAGCCTCGCGCTGGTCGAAGGCATGATTGCCTAGCGTCACGCAGTCCGCGCCCGCCGCGAGAATATCGGCGCAGATCGTCTCGGTAATCCCAAAGCCGCCGGCCGCGTTCTCGCCGTTTACAACAACGAAGTCGAGTCCCCAGGCCTGGCGCAACTTTGGTAAATTTTCCAGAAGAACCGCGCGGCCGGCGCGGCCGACTACGTCGCCGACGAAAAAGATGCGCACGCTAACGAAGAGCCTGGCAGCTAATCAACTCGAGTTCGGTGAGCACGTAATCGAGGCTTTCGTCGTGCTCCTCGCGCGGAATTTTTGGGAACTCCTGACTCGCATAGGCGACGCCAATCGCGCAAATTGGCTTTTTGGCGCGGAGCCCCGCTAGACTACGGTCGTAGAAGCCGGCGCCATAGCCGATCCGATGCCCCGCCCGGTCGAACGCGGCCAGGGGCACGAACAAAAGATCGGGCGCGGCTTCCGGGGCGGCGGGCAGAGGCTCCTCGATGGCCATTTTACCTTGTCGGGTGGGTTCGCCTGGCCGCCACAGCCGGAACAAAAGAGGCGTGCCCCGCCGCCCGGTAACTGGCAAAGCCGTTTTGACCCCGGCATTTGCAAGATTTTCGAGGAGCGGCAGTGTCGAGGGTTCGCCCGCGAGTGGAAGATAGGCGGCGGCGACGCCGGGGCGGAAGCGCGTCACAAGGGCGAGGCCTTCGGTCGCGAGATGCGCGGCGTAGGCGTCGGCGGCCTCGCAGCTCGTCTCGCCCCGCCGTGCCAAAGCCCGCGCGCGCAAGGCCGGCTTGGTGAGGAACATGACGCATCCGGCTGGAAGATTTGCAAGCGCGGGGCCGCGATGGCCGTGGGATATCGATCCCGGGAACCTACAATGTAGGTGGGCGCCGTGTGGCCAAGCCCACGGGCAAGGCCAGGGACAGCTCCCTTGGAGAACGATAAGGCCCCGGGAATGCTGATCCAACACGCACCCCGCAGCTCCGCCACTCTAATGTAAGCGAAAACCGAGGAAAAAGCCAGGGCAATGTCGGGCAAAGGCAAAACGCTCTGCGTTCCGCCGACACTTACGCGGCCTCGCGTGTTTTCCTGCCGCGCGCCGTCGATGGAAAAAACCACGTGATCGAATCGATCCCGGAGCTTCTGGCGTTCCGGGCAAAGAAGGGCGCGAAGGCGACGCCAAGGGGACGCAATCGGCCATTGCCGCCAAGTTGGTCGAACAGGAAGCGGGCCAAGTTCTTGCGCTGAAGCGCACGCAGCCGAATTGCCCGCGCAACGATGAAGGATTTTGCCCCGGATGCCGGCGCGTTCATTTGTTGTGCGGGCGGGCTCATCCCGCATCGAACCGGGACGCGATAAGCGCGCGCAACCGCTCGACGGCGACGCCAGCTCGCCCGCCAAGCAGCAAGCCATTGCAGTCCCTGGCCTCCATCACGCGGCTTATGCTGTTGGTCAGAAATACGTGGTCCGCCTCGGCAAGGTCACCGACTTTGAGCGAATTTTCGACCGCCGCCAACCCCGCCTGTTTCGCCAGGCAAAGGACCAGCGCCCGCATCGTACCAGGCAATGCGCCGTCGCTTATGGGCGGCGTTTCCAGGCGCCCGTCCCGGATGACGAAGATGTTGGCGACGGACGCGCAAGCGATGGTTCCGCGCGTATTAAGCAGCAGCGCGTCGTCCGCGCCAAGCGCTCGGGCCTCGGCGAGCGCCAGCAAATTGTCGACGTAGGGCAACGCCTTGATGCGCGAGAGAGGCGAATGCTCGTTGCGCCGCGTCACGGTTGCGATCTGGAGGGAAAGGGGAGTCTTCCGCGCGGCTGGCATGGGCGACATCGTCATGAAAATCGCCGGACTCGGCGCCTCTGGCGGAGCGAGGCCGCGCGGTCCGGCTCCCCTCGTCACGGTTACGCGCAAGACGCCGCAAGACGCTTCCTCGGCGGCAAGATAACGCCCAATGGCGAAGCGAACCTTGGCGAAATCGACCGCCTGGACAAAACCCAAAACGCCGAGGCCGGACGCGAGCCGTTCAAGATGCGCATCGAGATCAAAAACCTTTGCGTTGTAAAACGCCATCGTCTCGAACAAACCGTCGCCAAGCAAAAGACCGCGATCGGCTACGGAGACATGCGCCTCTTCCGGCATGACAATCTGGCCGTTCTGCCATACACGCATCATTGGCGCCCGAGGTGGCCGAGAAAATTGCGAAGCATCCGATGGCCATGGTCTGTGAGGATCGATTCAGGATGAAACTGCACGCCAAAGGTCGGATGCCGGCGATGTTGCAAAGCCATGATCTCGCGTTCGGTCGACCAGGCCGTCGCTTTGAGCGGACCATCTGGCTTATCAAGCTCCACGATCAGCGAGTGATAACGCCCGACATTGACTGGATTGGGCAAGCCTTCCAGAATGCTTGATGCGGCATGGCGAACCAGGCTCGCTTCGCCGTGCATCGGGCGCTGGGCGCGCGTCACCCGCCCGCCAAACACCTGGCCGATACATTGATGACCAAGGCAAATTCCTAGGATCGGCACGCGCCCGGAATATTCCGAAACGAGCCGCATCGACACTCCAGCCTCAATCGGCGTGCAGGGCCCAGGCGAAATCACGATGGCTTCCGGTTTTTCGCGCGGAAGGGCCGCATCGTTGCGCACGACTTCCGGTACGGCGCCGAGCTCGCGGAGATAATTGGCGACCGTGTGCACGAAGGAATCATAATTGTCGATGACGAGAATCACCTCGCGAATGCCTTTGCGCCGAAAGCCTCGAAAATTGCCCTCGCCTTGTCCAGCGTCTCGTCATATTCGGCGGCGGGATCGGACGCCGTGACGATCCCCCCACCCGCCTGCACGACGCAGGTGCCGCGCCGAAAGCTCGCGGTGCGGATAACGATGCTGGTGTCCATGGCGCCATCGAATCCGATATAGCCGATCGCGCCACAATAGGGGCCGCGCGCATGGCCCTCCATTTCGGCGATGATTTGCATCGCGCGAACCTTTGGCGCGCCCGTGACCGAGCCGCCGGGAAACGCCGCGGCCAGAACATCGGCCGCGCCCTGGCCTTCCCGCAGACGCCCGACGACGCAAGAGACCAGGTGATGGACCGAGGCAAAGGTCTCGAGGCCGCAAAGTTGCGGCACTTGCACCGAGCCCGGCAGGCAAACCTTCGAAAGATCGTTGCGCAAGAGATCGACGATCATGACGTTCTCGGCGCGATCCTTGCGGCTCTCGGTAAGCGCCCGCGCTTGCAGGAAGTCGAGCACGGCGTCGGCGAAGCGGCGCCGGGTGCCTTTGATCGGCCGGGTCTCGACGCGATCTTCCTCGACCTTGAGAAATCTCTCGGGCGAGGCCGAGGCGATGATGAAATCCTCGTGGTCAAGGTAGGCCGAAAAAGGGGCCGGATTGAGCGTGCGCAAGCGGCGGTAGAAACCAAAATGATCGAAGTCGGGCGGCACCGGAGCTTCGAACCGCTGCGCCACATTGGCTTGAAAGATGTCACCGGAGAGAATCCGCTCGATGACTTCGCGAACCATAAGCTCATAGCGTACCCGCGTGAAATTGCTGGTCCAGCCATCGAGCGAGATGTTCCCCGCCGGGGATGCAACTTCGGCGCGCCGGAGCCGCGCCTCGAACCAGCGCCCGCGCTCGATAGCCCGCCGCTCGCACACTCCCGAATCCATCTCGGGAAGTCCAGTTGAGAGTATAAACCCGCGCCGCTCGAACAAATCGAAGGCGACGACAACATCGTAAAGTCCAAGCGAAAGATCGGGAAAATCGAGTTGATCCAGCGCGGGCTTCGGAAGGCGTTCCAGACTGCGCCCAAGCTCATAGGAAAAAAGCCCGGCGGCGCCGCCCTGAAAACGAGGCAATCCGGGCAAGGACGGCGTTCTGTTTGCCACCAACATGGACTTCAAGCGCGAGGCCCAGCCCTCCCCCGCCTCACCGGCGATGATCCGCGCAAAGGGATCCGCCGCGACAAAACTGTAGCGGCCGAGCTTCCTGTCAGCCATAGAACTATCGAGAAAGGTCAAATATGGCAGATCGCGAAGCGCGTGCGCGGCGTCGGCGGGGTCGCAAAAATCAATTTCGATGACGTGCATCGAGCTGCCTTCGCCCACCAATCGAGACGGAACGAGTGCTTTTCTGGTCGGTTCGCGCCTTGCAAGGCCGTGCGGACGCGCCAAGACCTATGCCAATATGGCGAACCGGCGCGCCCCCGCCAAGCCCACCGCACACCGCGCAGGGCAGTGGCAAATGCCCAACCGCCTTGTGTTCTCAAAGAGTCAAAGCCGCCACGTTCAACCGCCTATTTTTGCCCCGCATCGGCTTCCTTCGCGGGCGCGGGCGGCTTCGGCGCGGCGGGAGCTGACGCCGGGGTTTGCTTTGGCGGCGGCGCCGGAGCCTTGGGCGGCGGCACTGGCCGGGCGGCGGGCCGGCCTTTGTAGGCGAACCAATCGCTTACCCCTCGCCCGCCGGGGCGAGCAACCTCTTGCGAGCGAGTGGCGGCAGCCGCGGCTCCCGCAATATCGCGAACTGTTTTTTGATAAGGCATGGACTCCTCCCGCCGGTTTGTCTTCGCCTCGAACAAAAAATTCCTCAAACCCGCGCTTTCCAACATAACGTCCAAAAATGGGCGTAAGGGCATACTATTGCATCTGCGTCAACGATCATTGCTGCGTCCTCGGCCATTGCCGCTATAAAATTGTCCCGCGACAGACGCCGCCAAAAATTAATCGCTGTCTTGCACGGATTGGCGGCATGACATAGCCGTGAGCTTGCGTCGATGCCGGCAGCGCCCGCCGCCCGGGAAAAACGCGCGTTCATTAAGCCCGGCGCGACCAACAAGCCGCGCCATAGTCGCTCGGACGAGAGGCTGGGAGGAGACATGAGCGAAGCCCGGATTGACGGCAAGCCTGCATCACTTGCGGCTGCAGCGGAGCGCGCCGCGGCGATATTGTCGACTGCGCGAATGCCTGTCATCGCCGGTCTCGGCACCGATGTCGCGGGCGCCCGCGCGTCCATTCTGCTCGCCGAAAGGCTTCGCGGCGCCTATGATCATATGCATTCCGCGCGGATTTTCGCCGACCTCGACGTCATGCGCCAGGCTGGGCTGATGTTCACGACACCAAACGAGGTGCTTCTGCGCGCCGATGTCTTGCTCTTCACCGGCGAGGATTTGACAAGACTCTGGCCGGCAATGATGGCGCACCTGTCGCCCGCCGAAATCCCGCCGTTCGATCTTGCCCGCGAGCCGCGCAAACTGCTGTGGATCGCGCCCGGGCGCGGCGGCGCGAAGGTTGAAGGGCTGACAATCGAAACTCTAGACTCTTCGAATTTGCATATGGCGCTCGCGGCGTTGCGCGCGCGCGTCGCCGGCAGGCCGGTAAGCTGCGCCAAACGCATGCTGCGCAAGCTCGACGAATTCGCGGAACTTCTCAAGAACGCGCGGTTTGGGGTCACGGTCTGGGGCGGAGATTCACTTGATAGCCTGTCGATCGAAATGCTGCATGGCCTGATCCGCGATCTCAACAAGACAACGCGTTTTTCCGGGCTGCCTCTCGGCTGCGATTCCAATGCGGCCGGCGTCGTGCAGGCATCGGGCTGGATGACCGGCTTTCCAGTGCGGACTTCCTTCGGCCGCGGCTTTCCCGAGCATGACACATGGCGGTTCGATGCAACCCGCATGATCGAGAGCGGCGAGGCAGATGCCGCGCTGTGGATCTCCGCCTATGGCCCCGAGGCGCCGCCATGGAAGAAAAATATTCCGCTTGTCGCGCTTGCCTCTCCGCAAACGGCTTTCGCGCGCGAGCCGCAGGTCAGCATCGAAGTTGGTTGTCCTGGGATAGATCATGACGCAGCAGAGTTTGCGCGGGAAACGAGTTCCCTTGTTGGCCGCCTCGCCTCGCATCGCAGCCCCGCCCCTTCGGTCGCGGCGATTATCGGCCAAATCGCAAAACACCTTGGGGGAGACGTCTCATGCTGATTCTCCTGAAAGGCGGGCGCATCGTCGATCCTAGGAACGGGCGAGACGAGACCGGCGATCTATGGATCGAAAACGACCGCATCGTCGCGGCGCCGCCGGGCGGGCTTGCGGACGAAGTGCATGACGTCTCCGGCAAGATCGTCATGGCGGGCGCGATCGATATTCATTCCCATATCGCCGGCGGCAATGTGAATATCGCGCGCCTGCTGCTTCCCGAAAGACATCAAAACCATTTGCCGAACCCTCTCCGGTTGCCGCTTTGCACCGCCAAATGGTCGACATTCGAGACCGGGACCATCTACGCTTCGATGGGCTTTACCACTGTGATCGAGCCCGCGATTGTCCCGCATCAGGCGCTCCAGGCCCATCTCGAACTCTCCGACATTCCGATCATCGACAAAGGGATTCTGACCGTCCTCGGCAACGACGATTTCCTGTTGTCCTTGCTGCGCGATGGCGAAGGACAAGCGGCGGTGGCCGATTACGTCGCGTCTGCCTTGGCGGCGAGCCATGGCCTTGGCGTCAAATGCATCAATGCGGGCGGGGCGGTGGCGTTCAAATACAATGCGCGGACTTTTGGCCTCGACGATGTGGTGCCCTTCTACGGCCTCACGTCGCGCAAAATTGTCGAGGCCCTGCAGCGAGCGGTAGAAGATCTCACAATCCCGCACCCCTTGCATCTGCACGCCAATAATCTCGGCATTCCGGGCAATGTCGCGACCGCGCTTGCGACGATCGAAGCCGCGCGGGGCGAACGCATGCACTTCGCGCATTTGCAATTCTACTCTTACGGAGCCGAAGGCGACCGGGGCTTTTCGTCCGCCGCCGCCGAACTCGCCGCGGCCGTGAACGCCGCGCCCAATGTCACAATTGATGTCGGGCAGGTCATGTTCCGGCAAACCGTCACCATTTCGGCCGACGTGCTGCGCCAGTTCAATGGTTCTGAAATGGCGCGCCCGAAAAAATCCGTGATCCACGACGGCGATGGAAACGGTGCCGGCATCGTTCCGTATCTCTATCGCGAGAATGATTTCGCCAATGCCGTGCAATGGGCTTGTGGATTGGAATTGTTCTTGCTGATCGATGATCCGTGGCGGGTTTTCTTCACGACCGATCATCCGAACGGCGCGCCGTTTACGACCTATCCGGAGATATTCTCGCTGATCATGAACCGTGACGCCCGCGCCGAGGCCATCGCGCGGCTGCCGCAAGAAGCGCTCGCCATGACGACGCTGCCGTCGATCGCGCGCGAATACACTTTTAGCGAGATCGCGACCATGACCCGCGCCGCGCCGGCAAAACTGCTCGGGCTTACGGATCGCGGCCATCTTGGCGAAGGCGGCCTCGCCGATATCGCCGTCTATTCGCCCGGCTCGGATTTGGCGAAAATGTTTCGATTCGCGCATCTTGTTTTCAAGGATGGCGATCTTGTCGTGCGCGACGGGCGCGTCAGCCATTATCGCTGGGGCAAGGCGCTCAAGGTCAATCCCGGCTATGAGAAGGCGATCGATCGCCGCCTTGCCGGCTATTACGACCGCCACTTCGGCAATTCGCGCGACTTGTTTGCGGTGAACGAGCATCTGCTTCCGCGCGCCGATGCCTTCGCGGAGGTCGCGTGCGCAAGATGAAAAGAAATGGCGTCCGCATCGACGATAGTTTCGCCGAAGCCTTCCCCATGCGCGGAACGGCGATCCTGATCACCGCGCCCAATCTCCGTTGGGCCAGGCAGGCGGCCACCACCATGACCGGGTTTGCGACCTCCGTTATCGGCTGCGGCGCCGAGGCGGGCATCGATTGCGAACGGCCGGGGAAAGAGACGCCCGACGGGCGCCCAGGCGTCCGCGTCCTGATGTTCGCCATGTCGAGCGACACGTTGGGGACACAGCTTGTCAACCGGGCGGGCCAATGCGTCCTGACATCGCCCGGCTCCGCCTGTTTCGCCGATCACGATGGCGCCGACAGATTGCCACTCGGCGATTCTCTTCGCTATTTTGGCGATGGCTGGCAAGTCTCGAAAAAGTTCGCCGACCGGCACTTCTGGCGCATTCCGGTCATGGATGGCGAGTTCCTTTGCGAGGCGACGACGGGGCTCACCAAAAAAGCGGTTGGCGGCGGCAATCTCCTCATCATGGGTGCAACCGCCAAAACGGCCATGCGCGCGGCCGAACTTGCGGTCGCGGCGATGAACGGCGTCGAGGGCGTCATTCTGCCTTTCCCAGGCGGCATCGTGCGGTCCGGCTCCAAGGTCGGCTCCAAATACAAAGGCATGATGGCTTCGACCAACGACGCTTATTGCCCGACCCTGCGCGGAGCGGTGGCGACAAATCTCGACGAGGATGTCGGCTGCGTCCTCGAAATCGTCATCGACGGGTTGACGGAAGAGGCCGTCGCCTGTGCCATGCGCGTAGGCTTAGCTGCGATCGTGAAGCTCGGGCCGGAACATGGCGCGGTGCGCGTCGGCGCCGGCAATTACGGCGGCAAGCTCGGCCCTTTCCACTTTCATCTGAAAGATCTTTTGCCGTGAAACCGCTCATCTTCGCCCTCAAGCAGGAGCCCGGTCAAAGGCTCGACCTCGCTCCTCTCGTCCCGCATCTGCTCGCTGGCAAATCGCCAAAGGAGATCGCAGCGATCGAAGTGGAGACCACCCGCGAAAAAGTCACCGTCGGCGATGTTTTTAAGATCCGATCCGGTGGCCTGGACTCGATCCGGTTCGAGGGCGGGTCATCGCGCCTGGACAACATTGGCAAGGATATGAAGTGCGGAGAAATCGTCGTCGAAGGCGATTGCGGCAAATCGCTTGGCCGCAACATGAGCGGCGGCAATCTCGTCGCGATGGGCGATTGCGGGCCCTACGCGGGCTCGGCCATGTCTCGAGGCAGGATCGAGATCGCGGGCGATGCCGGCGGCTTTCTCGGCGCGCCGCTTGAAGGCGAGATGGAGGGCATGACCGGCGGCCTGTTGATCGTGCGGGGAAACGCAGATGAACGCGCGGGCGACCGATTGCGTCGCGGCACCATTGTGATCGAAGGCTTCGCCGGGGATTATATCGGAAGCCGCATGATCGCCGGAACGCTGATCGTGCTCGGCGAGTGCGGCAGCCTGCCCGGTTACCTGATGCGGCGGGGCACGATCGTGCTCGCGTATCCGCCCGAACTGGGACCAGCGTTCGTCGATTGCGGCGCTCATGATTTGGCCTTCGCCCGCGTTTTTGCAGGCCTGCTGCACCCCGAAAGCAGCAAAGCCGCGAGACTTCTTTCCCGCCCGCTCGTCCGTTTCGCCGGAGACATGGCGGCCCTCGGAAAGGGCGAAATCCTCTTTCCCGCGTAGGATGGCGGCGCCAAGAGCGGCTGCCGGGTTACTGCGCGCCAACTTTCGACGCAACAATTTCATTCATCCTCCATCGAGCAAGGGTTATCGAAACAATGAACGGAAGCCCCGCTTCCATCTCGCAAATCGATCGTCTCGCCATGGTCGAGCGCCGCGACAGGTTCCTCGGCCTCCTCGCCACGCGGTCCGTCATTATGGGCATCTTGAACATAACGCCCGATTCCTTTTCCGACGGCGGCAAATTCTTGACATTCGATGCCGCAATGCAGCAGGCGGAAAAGCTCGCGACGGATGGCGCCGACATCATCGATGTGGGGGCGGAATCGACACGCCCAGGCCATACGCCCATAGCTGTGGAAGAGGAACTCGCCCGTCTCGAACCCATTCTCGGCAGACTGGCGAGTTCCATTGATGTTCCCTTTTCGATCGACACTTCCAAAGCCAAGGTCGCGCGCCGCGCGATTGAACTCGGCGCGAGCGCCGTCAACGATGTTTGGGGATTCCAGAAGGATCCCGCCATGGCGGACACGGTCGCCGAAACCGGTGCCGCGGCGGTTCTGATGCATAATCGCGACGGCGTCGATCCCGGTCTCGACATCGTCGCGGACATGCGCCGCTTCTTCGAGCGTTCCTTGCGCCTCGCCGCGAACGCGGGAATCCCTTTTGGGCGCCTCATACTCGATCCCGGCATAGGGTTTGGCAAAAGCCGGGCGCAAAATTTCACGGCCCTCGCCAATCTTGCCTCGCTGAAAGACTATGGCCTGCCGATCCTAGTCGGGGTTTCGCGGAAGTCGCTGCTTACCGGGCTTACCGCCACGCCGGTCGAGACAAGCCTCGCTCGCACGCTCGCCGCCAACCTCGCGGCGGCCGCCAACGGCGCCTCCATATTCCGGGTGCACGATGCGGCCGAACACGCCGCCGCCTTCAAGGTTTTCGATGCCATCGCCCGCCGCTGACCTTTTGGGCGCTGGCCCGATGACCAGCACCGGCCTTGGCTTCGGGAGCAATATCGGCGACAAGGCGGGCAATATCGCGTGGGCGCTGGAGCTATTGGAGGAGCGCGGTATTGTCCGAGTGAGAGCGGTTTCGTCGATCTACCGCACGCCGCCGTGGGGTTATGTGGAGCAGGACTTTTTCGCCAATGCCTGCGCGGTGGGCGAAACTCGCTTGCCGCCGCTCGAACTCCTTGCCGCGACCAATGCGGTTGAGATCGACATGGGTCGGAAACCGTCGGTCCGCTGGGGGCCGCGCCTCATCGACATCGATATACTTTTCCACGGCGATGCGCCGTTCGCGCATGCCCAATTGAATTTGCCGCATAAGGATCTTTTCGAACGCGCTTTCGTCTTAGTGCCCTTGGCCGAGATCGCGCCTCGCTTAGAAATTTCCGGGCGCTCCGTCGCAAAGGCTGCCGCGCGGTTCGTAGGCGAGCCAATCGAAAAATGGGACGCGAGCGGCCAGCGCCGTTGACTATGAGATGATTTCATGGTTCTCCCTCGTCGCGGGCGGCCGAGACTATGGTGGCCGCGACAGAGATGGCAGTTAAGCCGGCATGCGTCAGTTGGCGAACTTGAGCGTCAAATCTTTGCTCGTCCGCCGATACCCGCACATAGCCGTAGATCATGCGGCAGTTTTGCACGTAATTTATGCACAGAAAAGGACGAATGAAATCAGCTCGTTAGCTTCTATGCATAAATCTTGATTCATGCGCTGAAACTGCGCCTCCATTCCATGCGCACGTCTGGTAGCTTTTCGTCATTTTCTGCTCCGTCAGTAAATTCTACTTCGAGGAAGCCTTGGCTCTTATAGAAATTGCGCGCGGGGATATGCTGAAAACACCAAAGTTGAAGATACGGATGAATCTCCTTTGCATAATTGAGTAAGGCTTTCCCTATTCCTAACCGATGATATTGGGAGCGTACACGTAAATGTTCAATCCAATCCTTTCGGAAGCCAGTATAGCCGACCACTGTGCCGCTCACGTCTGCTACAAGCAACGCACAAATGCCAAATATCTTACGCGTATAAAAATCTAAAACCTCTTCGCGCAAGTGGGCAGGTGGCGCATCTGTCGTTTCTTTCAGAGTCTCAGCCTCTATGTCAGCAATAAAGCTGATATCTCCGACTAACGCTGGGCGGATCGTAAAAAGTTGGATTTCTCTCATGATAAAACCTTACTGCCTATCAGCGCAAAATGCTTGATTTTTGCGCAACAGCAGGCGAGTGACGCACCGGAGCTCTAGGGGAGGATGTCGGTCGTTGTTTCCATCTGCCGCTTGGCCGTGGGTCGCCGATGTCCGAAAGCCATCTAGAACCCAAGCGTCACTCGAACGCCAGCTGCATCTTGGTGATCAGCCGGCTGAAAAATGCCGTTGGGAGATAACAATATTCATTCATCGCAAGCGGCGCCTCCTTGCAGCGCCGGTGCTCGGGGCTCCATTCATATCCTTCCTTGCTCAAACACGCGGCGAGCGACTTGTTGATGGCATCGCTTTGGGTGCCTCGCTGGCCGGGATTCGCTTTTTCCGCGACAACGTGACAGTAGGAAACCACGACTTTCTGGTTTTCCAAAAAAGATGCGCTCGACGAATAGAATCGGATTTCGAGCGCGCCAAGAATCACAAGGCCCCCGCAAATTCCCAGTATAGCTTGGCTTTTGGTCTTAAAAAGTAAATCGAGACCAAATAGGGTCAGACCGCCGAAGGCGATGAGGCCACCGCCGATGATGATGCCAATCGGCGCGAGGAATATGGTTAGGTCTTGATCCATTTGGGGCTTCCTCCTGCCGGCGAGATCGCAAAACGGCCCGCCGAATCGACGTTGCAGGAGTCATCAGCCTTGCCGGCGGTTAAAGGGGGTACCCCATCCCCTGGACGCGGCGAGCGATCCGCCGCAGCCTGTGGCGGCTTATTAACAGCAAGCATCGCGCCAAGTCAAACCCGGCGGCGCGATGACCGGCGCGCAGTCCGAACGCGTGGCGTTGGCCTTTCGCAATTCCCTGCCGCCGAAACTGGGACTTGGGTAACGCCTAGCCCAATACTTATTTCTTGCCCGAAGCCGCGTCCGCGGCGAGCTGCATCTTGACGATTTTATCGGGAGCGGTCACCGCGCCATTGTCTTCCTTGGCGCCCTTCTTGATCTTGTCGACCACGTCCATGCCCGAAACCACCTCGCCGACAACGGTATATTTGTTGTTCAGGAACGCCGCATCGGCAAAGCAGATGAAAAACTGCGAATTGGCCGAGTCCGGGTCTTGCGAGCGAGCCATCCCGACGGTGCCGCGCCGAAATGGCTCGGCGGAAAATTCCGCCGGAATATCGGGCTGATCCGATTTGCCCATTCCGGTCCCAGTCGGATCGCCCGTCTGCGCCATGAAGCCGTCGATGACCCGGTGGAAGACAAGGCCATTATAAAAGCCACGCTTCGTCAAGGCCTCGATTTGGGCCACGTGCTTGGGGGCGAGATCGGGCCGGAGCAGGATCGTGACGCGGCCGTCCTTGGTGTCGAGATAGAGCGTGTGTTGGAGGTCTTGCGATGGCGCGGCGGCAAGCCCATTCGAAACCGGGGCAAACCCGAAGGCCACGCCGAAGGCGAAACCCAGGCCTAAAACAGCGCTGATCGTCATCCGTTGAAACGTCATTCTAGTCCCGTCCTTTTATACAAAAGCAAGCCGCAGGGTCATTTGGGTGGGCGCTGCTTGGCGAGCGCATGCGCTACCGCCTCGGGCACGAATGCCGACACGTCGCCGCCAAGCCAGGCAATTTGGCGTACCAATGTCGCGCTAATATGACGAACCGCGGGCGAAGCCGCGACAAACACCGTTTTGATCTCCGGCGCCATCGTCGCGTTCATCGCCGCCATTCGCATCTCGGCGTCAAGATCCGTGTTGTCGCGAAGGCCGCGCAGCATGACACTCGCCCCAACGGCGCGCGCGGTCTCAATCGCAAGTCCCGAAAATGTGCGCACCGAAAGTTTACACGCGAAGGCCACTGGAAGGCTGCCGCACACCTGCTCGACAAGACCGGCGCGCTCCTTCGCGCCGAGCATTGGCGTCTTGCCGGGATGCGTGCCGATCGCGACGACAAGCTCTTCGCACAGCGCCCCGGCGCTTTCGATGACATCGACATGGCCGTAGGTCAAGGGATCGAAAGAACCGGCATAGAGCGCGACGCGGATCATGTACTCTCCCTAGCCGGCGCGATATGGCGGGGCGGATTCAATTCACGCCGAGCTTTTTTTGCAAGGAGGTGGAAGATGTCGTGTATTGGAACGTCAGCCTCTTATTTGGGTAGACATAATGGTAGATTTTTTGCGCTGCTAGCGCGCCCTCGTGGAAGCCGCACAAAATGAGTTTCAACTTGCCCGGATAATGACTGATGTCACCGATCGCGAAAATGCCGGGGACATTGGTCTCGAAGGTTCCGGCATCGACCGGAACGAGGTTCTCGTGCAGGTTCAGGCCCCAACCGGCAACCGGGCCGAGCTTCATCGTGAGCCCGAAAAAAGGGATAAGCCTTTGGCAGGGGATGTCGTGCGATCCGCCGCTCGCGTCCCTGAGAGTCACGGAGGAGAGCTCGCCCGCTTCGCCGGTAAGTGAGGCAATTTGGCCGAGGCGCAAATCTATCCGCCCTGCGGCGGCAAGCTCCCGCATGGCCTTGACCGAATGCGGCGCGGCGCGGAATTCGTCGCGGCGGTGAACCAAGGTCAAATGCTTGGCGGCAGGCTGAAGATTGAGAGTCCAATCGAGCGCCGAATCGCCGCCGCCGACGATCACCACATGTTTGCCACGAAAATCCTCGATTTTGCGCACGGCGTAAAAGACTGATTTGCCCTCAAAGGCCTCGATACCGGCAATCGGCGGCTTCTTCGGCTGAAACGAGCCGCCGCCGGCCGCGACGATGACGGCCTTGCATTCGAAGGTTGGCCCGCTGCTGGTGCGGAGGCGAAACGACGGTGCTTCGGCGCTCCCCAGAATTTCAAGGGCCTCGACCATTTCGCCAAAATGGAAGGAGGGTTGGAACGGCTTGATTTGCCGCAGCAAGGCATCGACGAGCTCCTGCCCGGAAAGTTTTTGAAAGCCAGGAATGTCATAGATCGGCTTTTCGGGATAAAGCTCGGCGCATTGGCCGCCGGGTTTCGGCAAAATGTCTATGAGATGCGCTTCGATATCGAGCAGGCCAAGCTCGAACACGGCAAAGAGTCCGGCCGGCCCGGCGCCGACAATGACCACGCCGGTTTTTATGCTTTCGTTCATTCCTTGCTCCAAAATAATATCGAAAAGAAGCGGTCGGATTATGCCGCTCGCGCGGGTCCGCGCTGCGCTGTTAGCGGGGAGCCGCGTAGGCTCGCGCGATACACCGCTCCGGCAAAAAAACGCCTAGCCCTGCCGGTCCGGCGTGGTTACGACAAGCCCGTCGAGTTCCGGCGTGACCTTGATCTGACAACTAAGCCGCGAGTTGGGCTGAACCTTATACGCAAAATCCAGCATATCTTCTTCCTGGTCCGACGCTTTGCCCGTGAGGCCCACCCATTTTTCGCCGACATAGACATGGCACGTCGCGCAGGCACAGCCGCCGCCGCATTCGGCGGTGATCTCGGGGATCGCGTTGCGGATGGCGTTTTCCATGACCGTCGCGCCTTCTTGCGCCTCGATGGTCCGGGCTTCGCCAAAGGAGTCGATATAAGTGATTTTGACCATGAATCCTGCAAGTTCGTTCGCCGCGCGGCAAGCGAAGGCTCTTGTTCGTGGGGGGAGGTGCCAAGTCTATATGTATGCAGCTGACGGAAATCAATCTCGCCTATTACCAGGATTTTATGGAGGACATGCGCCACGCCATCGTGGCGGGCCGCTTCGACGATTTTCGCGATGCAAGGCCGCACTTGCTTAAGAGGCGCTGAGTCAAGCTTTAGCCGAACGGTTCGTTTGCGCGATCTTACATCCCTCCCTCTTGCTTTCGTAATTTACCTGTGTTAGGTAATGTTACCTGTTGCTGGGTTGCTGCAGGCCAGATTCTTCCGCGCTCAAACGGGAGTGCTTGGTGCAACCAGAACGAGAGCTATTGCGAAAATG
>JBOHJV010000059.1:0-18416 GCA_050728695.1 Methylocella sp.
ACAAGGATGCGCCTAGGAATTTTTAATCTGCGGGCGATGGAAAGCGGAGCCATGGTATCTGGCGGCGAAACGATGGCGCCTAACAAGAAGCCCACCGGCCATTCTAGACCCAGCAGCCAATGGGCCGCCGCGGCAACGCCCGCCGTCGTGAAGATGACGCAACCCACGGCAAGTAAGGAAATTGGGCGCAGATTGAACCGGAACTCACGCCAGCTCATTGCCACCGCTGACGCGTAGATGATCGGTGGCAGGACCAGAAGCAGTACCGCTTGAGGAGCGAGTTCCATGGGCGGCAGGCCCGGGACGAGGGCCAGCACCACCCCGGTCAGCACCAAAAGATTGGCCGCCGGGATCTCGAGCCGGTTTGCGAAGACCGCAACCGCCGCAACCACGCCCAGCAGCAATACCAGAATCTGGATTGTCGAAATCATTCGCTTCCCTGCCGATGATGATGGCGAAATGCGAACCGAAGTCAATTTGCGTGTCGCGCCAGCATAGGGCCGGCTGGTCCGTTGGCCAGGACCGGCTCTGCTGGCGGTTCCGAGGTTTGGACGCGCTCGCGCCAAACGTGACCCAAGCAATGCCTAGACCACCGTCGCTGAGATTAGGATCACATTGGAGACACCGCGCTCAAATGCCGGATGAAGCGCTGCACGGCGTAAATGCTGGAGTACTGCATAATTAAGCCAGGCGCCGAGCCTCTAAGCGTCTTTACTTCGAAAAATAACTTGGAATCGCATGGCAAACTGACGCGTCGCAGCAAAGCCCGGCAACGCGTCACGGCCTGGGTCGTGGGTCGATTTGCACCGTGGCTGTCATCCCGGCCGCAAGGACCACACCCTCCGGCACCTCATCGATGTGGATGCGCACCGGAATGCGCTGGGCGAGGCGCACCCAGGTGAAGATCGGATTGACCGTTGCGAGCCCTTGCTGATTGGCTTGCGCGTTCGGGACGTTGATGGCGCGCGCGATGCTGTCGACATGGCCACGAACGATCTGGCTATAGCCCAGCAGTTTGACCTCGGCAGGGTCACCTTCGCGGATCGAGCCGAGATTGATCTCCTCGAAATAGCCGTCAATCCAGAACGAATCCGCGTTTACGAGGGAGATTATGTTCTGCCCGA
The DNA here is from genome assembly GCA_050728695.1 of Methylocella sp. Classification (GTDB taxonomy): domain Bacteria; phylum Pseudomonadota; class Alphaproteobacteria; order Rhizobiales; family Beijerinckiaceae; genus Methylocapsa. The sequence goes on from JBOHJV010000059.1 coordinate 1,125, forward strand.
CATTCGCATAGTCGCCGAGTTGCGCGAGGAGGTGGGTAACCCAGCCATTGACAGGGGAGCGGACCTGGGTGCGCTCGAGGTTGACCCGCGCCTGGTCTAGGTTTGCCAAGGCTTGCTGATATAGCGCTTGGGTGGCAACCGCCGTCGCCGCAAAGGTCTGCTGGTCCTCTATAGTGACCGCCAATTGGGTCAGCTTCTGCCGGCGTTGTGACTGTAATTCTGCGTTCCGCGCATTGGCCTCGGTCTGCTTCACCGCCGCCTCGTCACGGCTGACGGCGATCGTGTAGTCTCTCGGGTCGATCACCATCAACAAGTCGCCCTTGTGCACGAACTGGTTGTCGGCGATCGGGAACTCAACGATTCGCCCGGCAACCTCGGGTGCCATGGTGACCACATAGACGCGCACGGTGCCGTCGCGCGTCCAGGGTGCGCCCATATAGGCGTCCCACATCGCCCAAGCGAGCGGCGCGGCAAGCGCAACCGTCACCAGAGTGATCAAAACTGGAACGATCCTTATGCGCCGCTTCGCCGTCTCGCGGGTAAACCGCTCGGGGGGAAGCTCGGGAGAACAGGTGGCGTCGCGATCGCCTGCCGTCTTGTCGCTCTTCGCTTTGGCTTGAGTTTCCGACATGGCGAGCTTAGCGCGCAACGATAAGCGTTATGGACGAAAGTACGATCATATAGACGGCAAACGTGAACAGAGCCGGATGCCAGACGTGACGCAACACGCCGAAACGGTCCGCGACGCGGCGCAGCGCGATCGTGACGAGCCACGCCGCGACCATCATCAACGACATCGGCGCAACATAGACGCCGAACAGGTCGATCTCGGTGAACCTCACACGGGCACTCCGGCGTCGAAGTAGGAGGCATGCTGGATAAGCGCCTCCGAGATTGCAAGGATACTCCCGCGCGCTCGGAGAGCAAGGGACGCCTCTGAGCCGCCGTCGGGGAGAGAGGCAACGCGCTCATCGAGTCGGGCAAGCCGGGCGGTCGCGATCGCGCCGTTTCCTCGCGCCAGGGCGTCGAGTGCCGCGTCGAGGTCCGCAGTATGACCGAGCGAAAAAGCGATGGGGCGAATTCGGATGATTTCGCTGCCTAGCGCGAGCGCCGTCACCAGCTGCGAACGCTGCAATGGCTCGGCCGCGTCCGGCATTGCCGCGAGCCGGCCATAAATGCGGCCCTCCCAATCCTCGACCGTCCATGGGATGTGACCCACTGCGAGGCGGCGCAGATCGCGCAAGGTGAGTGCCAGGAGCCGGCGGGTCCGAAACGCCGGCGACAGGGGCGGCAGCAAGCGAAATGAAAGCGCCGCGACGCCGCTGCCTGCAAAGATCGACAGCGCGGCGTTGTAAAATTGCTGAGGATCGTAGCTCATCTCGTTCGCGGGGGCGAGCAGCGGCGCGAATCCGATTATCATGGCCCTAAAAATCATCGTCTGCCCTGGTAGGGCCAACAGAGCACCGACGGGTATCAGGTAAAGACCTATGGCGAGGCTGAAGGCCTCGAAGGTCTCAAGCCCCGGCAGCACGGCAAATGCGATGATCGCCGTGAAAACTGTTGCGAGGAAGATGCCGATTGTAAAACCCATGGTGGCCGCGTAGGCCCGTTCGGCTAGCGGCCCCAACAGGAGAACCACGATCGCGGCAAATACGATGGCGAAGGCACCATTCGGCCATTCGGTCGCGATCCAGAAGAGTTCAACGATGCCGATCGCGACGAACGCGCGCCCTGCATTGACGAGAGAAGGCAGCCAATCGGCTACGCGCAGCCGAAAGCCAGGATGATAGGGAGCAAGTGGCCGGACGGGGCTGTCGACAAGCAGCGCCAGCCCGTTGAGGGCATCCGAAATGCCGTCGAGCAACTTAGCCGTCTGGTCGGCAAGCAGCCTTAGCGATGGCGTGCTGGCCGGCAGAGTGGTCAACGTCCGCACCGCCGCCTCGCAGTTCTGGCGCAGGCGAACGGAGTCGGCGGTCCAGTCCGCCGGCACGCCGTGCTCCGCCGATCGCAGCTCCCGCGGAATGCGTCGCAGGATAGCGTCGGCCTCCTGCCGAGCCTTGTTGTCCGGCAGCCGCGCCAGCAGCACCGCCACCATGCGCCAGCTGACCAGGGCGGCGAACAAACCATCCACGGCCGTCTGCAACACTGGCGAATGGTAACGGATTTGAGCGGATTCTCCTTTCGCCACGTCGATGACCGGGTCGAGCGCGATAACCCGCCGGACCAGCTCGCGCCGAGCGGGTTGCGTCTCCGGCATTTCCGGCCCAGCCAACGCCAACATGCCGGTAAACTGGCCCATGATTTCCGCCGACAGGGCCGCGAATAACCCGGCCAGCCGACGGCGGGCGCCGCCGAAATCGGTCCCGGCGAGAACGATGCCAGCGCTTACGATACCGATGCAGATCTCGCTGGCGCGAAAGACCGCGAGCAGGAAGACCGCATCCGCGTTTGGGCCGCCCGTCGCGCCGAGCTCATCGGCCGCGATGATCGCGGCCGTGTAGCCGGCTAGCGCCGCCGAATAGGACGCAAAGTTATGCAGAAGCGTAGCGACGAGAGCGCATGCGGCGGCCCACAGCGCCAATGCCACGAGAAACGGCGCGCGGTCCTGCGGGAACCATGCAGTCAGCACCACGATCACAACGGCACCGACACAAGTGCCGATCATGCGGTACCATCCCTTGCGCAGCGAAGCACCAAGCTGCGGCTGACAAACAATCGCGGCTGTAGTGCCGGCCCAGAAGGCATTGTCGAGCTCGAGCCAGAATGCCACGTAAAGCGCGAGGCAGACTGAAGCCCATAGACGCAGACCGAAGAGCAGCGGCGGACCCGCGGCCCGTAGCGCATCCGCCACCCGCCGGGCAGCAAGCGAGCCGGTTTGCGGCGATCCTGGTGCCAAAGGGTCTGCTCGGCTCATCAGTGCGGTCCATCGTCGGCCTCGGCCGCAAAACCCATAGCAAACGCGAGCAGGGCGAGGCCAGAAGGCAAAGCCAGGGACCGCCTGCCAAGTGCGGCCTCGCATGCCGCACCGAGGGCGCAACCGACGGTGAAGCCGACAATCGCCGGCGGAGTACGCGCCGCTCGGTTGCGCGCCTTGGCTACATCGGCCGGATCGCCCCCGACCGGCACCTCGCCGACATCGATCGCGAAGCGGGTGACGTTGCTCGTCATCACCGCTGCGGACGGCGCTCCTTTAAGCGAAATCCGCATGAGTGCGTTCCGCACGGCCATCGCCGAGACGCGGAGCATGCCCGCGAGGATTGCATTTGTCGCATTCGCGTCGATGCGCGGGCCGGCTGCGACGCAGAGGGCGTAAAAGCCGGCGAGAAACAGGTACCGCACCAACAATAGAGGGCGAAGCGAGGCGAGGCCGATTGATTCCAATCCGCCCGCCAGCAGTCTCGTTAGGCCGACCATGACAATGAAGACCGGAACCGACAGCATCGGGGCGATCTGCGCTTCGCCGCCGCTAACGATACGCGCGGCCAGGATGACCAAGTTACCGGTGATGTGGGCGGTGAGGCGTGGAGGCGTGCATCACAATTTCCTTCCTAGCGTGCGGGCGAAGCGGTCATGAAATTCCTCGCTGGCCGAAAGGCGGCCCACGCGCGGTTCGGCCGCTAGTAATGCGGCTTATAGAGCTGATTCTTTTCCCGCGGGTTAGGCTCGGGCGCCCCAGTCGCTGGCCGGCAATTTCCGTATTTTACCCCTTGCGGGGGTTTCAGGCGCTGGTCTTATCCTAATTTTGATATAGCCGGCTTAGCTTGGAACCAAATCAGTAGCGTAGCGTTTGCGTACGCGGTCCGCAAATGGGAGAGGACCCACAATGTTTAAAATTGGACTAACGGCGCTCATTGCCGCACCGCTCGCGTTCACATCTGCCAAAGCCTTGGACAACGCTCCTGCCGCCAACGCTGCTGCTGCCTTCGGCCAGTTCGGCGTTGCGGGCCTCGGAGTCGCGGGAGCGGCACAAGCCGGACAAGGATATGCTCCATTCAGCCCGCCTGCGTATACGCCCGTTTGCTGGACGCAATATGTGAGAGTTGGGAACGCCTATAACTGGGTCAATTGGCCGTATACGATTTGCCGCTGAGCCGCGATCCTTCGAGGCGCCGGTCTCAAGCAGACAAGTCCGAGGCCGCGGTACAGGGGTTGCGGGTGCCTTCGCAACATGAACCGCGGACACCGAGTAGCGCTGTGCCTTTCGGGTCTCATCGCGGATTGCACGGGGCGCACAAAAATCGCCCTTCGCGGCGGCGGAGCTCGGCGGTCGAAAAAAGCGTGATCCTGGCCACGGGAGCGTCGGACAACCGCCGCCTACGGCGGACGCCGCATTTCCACGGGAAAACCGATTACAGCCGGCGCGCCGTGCTGTTCGAGATAGGCCGCCGCCTCCAAAATGTGTGCCGCCACGATCTGCGACGAGGCGCCAGCGGGTTGGTCGCCTTGGCGCAATACCTCGCGCACGCGATCCGCCGACGGAAGTGCCTCGACCAGCCGGCGCAGATGCGCGAGATTGATCATACCGCATATGCTTTCGTTTTGCCCATAAGCATCGATTTGCGCGAGGAAGTCGCCCTTGCTTTCTGCAAGATCGAGCATGTGGCTCGGAAACGGTTGATATTTCTGGTGCCTTAAACGCACCTTCGCCGGCAACACATCGGCCATGGCGTCACGAAAGAGACGACGGCGAAAACCGTCATGCAGGAAAAGTGCGCTAGGCAGAGAAAGCGAAAACTCGACCACGGGTCGATCAAGCAGCGGAAATGCGAAGGCCAGGCCGTGTCGGGCGCCGGTTTGCGCCCAGATTTCGGCCCGCTCGGCGATATGGGGGCTTGTCATCAATCGCCAGCGGTTCTCGCGCCCATCGGGTGCCATGCTAAGTTCCTGGCCCCCGGATGCGGCAAGCCGGCGGCGCGCCGCGACTGACAATATTCGTCCAATCAGTGTTTGCGCATCGGGTTTTCTACTGGTGATGGCTCTTGCCAGGCGCTTCGCGGGGCCAGGCAACAGGTAGGAAAGGACCTCGCCGTAGAAAATGCGCGACGCCGGAAAACCCCGCTCGCGTTTCAGCGCCGCGACTTCGCGGGCAAGCGCGCGCCAGCGCCCGCGCAAGAACAACTCGGCCAACGTGCCTCTGCCGTTGAAGGTCGCGCCTTCGTCGCCGCCCCAGCCCGACAGCACCAGCCCGACGCCCTGTTCCTCCGCGCGCAAGCACACCGCGTTATCGGGCGCGTCCGCGCGCAGCGGCGTCATCTTGTCCGCATCCATCGGTGCGTCAATTGTCACCCCCGCCGGCGGACGAATCGGCGTCCAATCGAAATCACCCTCCTGTTCCAGTACGGCCTTGACGAATTCGGTTTCGTCTTCGAGCGTGATGTCGTTGCGCTGCCGGTCGAGGAACGAATAGGCATGTAAGGTGCGTCCTTCTTCGCGAAGCCGCCGCGCGGCCAGAACCGCGATTGCCGAGGAATCGAGCCCGCCACTCAAATGCGCGCCGATCTCCCCGTTGCGCGGCAGGCGGCATTTGACGGCCTCGTCCACCAGCCGACGCAATTCGCGCGCGGCCTTCTCCGGGGTACAACGCCGCAGGCCCAAGGCAGTGCGATTGAGCCGCCAATAGCAGGTCAGCGATAGCCCTTCGCGCGACACTTCGACGTAATGCGCGGGAGGCAGGCGCTTGATGCCCGCGACGAGACAATCATCGGCGCGGAACCTAAGCACCATGCGTCGCGCCAAAGCGTCTTCGTCGATTTTCTTTGGCACGATGCCGCTGCCGAACAAGGCGTTTGGAAACGACGCGAATGCAAAGAGCCTGCCCGGCTGGTGAACATAAGCGAGCGGGCGGATGCCAAACGCGTCCCGGGCGCAGACAAGCCGTTCGCTCGTTTTGTTCCAACTTGCCAAGGCGAAATCGCCCCGCACCTGGTCGAGACCCGCGGGCCCAAACCGTTCCAGCGCGGCCAGAAGCAACGCATCTTCCGTAACCGGCGCACTGCGTGCCAATTTCGATCGAAGCTCGACAGGTTCGTCGAGCCGCACATCGGCGGCGATTGCCGATGCGCCAAGTTCAGGCAATTCAGAAGCTTGCGCCTCGCGCGCGGAAAAATCGAGGACGGCGAAGCCGGCTGGTCCGCTCCGCCACAGGCACAATGAGGGACGAAGCCGCTCCACGTCCATCTGCATCGCCATCGCCCGCAGACGCTCATCGTTCGCGCTTGTGCCATCGAGATGCAGCATTCCGCAGATCAAGCGCATTGCGGCTCACGCATATCGGCAGACGAGGCGCGAAAACGCGGTGTGGCCGAGCGGCCCGTCAAGCACCTGATGAAAAAGCGCGCCCCAGCCCGAATTGGTCTCAAGGAGCACCGGTCCGTCATGCGTCAGCGCGACGTCCCATCCAAGGAACGCAAAGCGCGCAAAAGCGATTTTGTGCGCGCGGCGCACAAGTTCAATACTTGCGTGCCAGAAGGGTAGCATGATGCCAACGATGGGCAAGCCGGTGTCCGGATGACGCTCGGCCACCCCGCCGTCTGGAAACGCGGCGCGCCGGACGCGGCCGGTTTCCCGTTCGATGCTGCAAATAATTCCGGCTGACGTATCGCACGTGCCATGCGGCAGAGTGATGAGCGAAGTAACGAACTCCGTTTCGTCGCCACCATCAAGCCCGGTCACGATCCGCAGCGACGCCAGCGCGCCGTTGGTCACAAGCGCGATAGCAGGATGGTTTTCGATGAAAGGCTGCGCGAGGCAATCCTCTTTGCGAAATTCGTCGCCAAGTTTGGCGGCCGGAACGCGTCGGCCGCCAGTGTCGCGATAGGCCGCCCCGTCCCGGATCCATTTGGCGCCACCTGCGCCGCCTTTGAGACGCAGGGCCTTGACAAAGATTTGCGCGGCATCAGGAGCGAAGGGCGTCGCCGGATGAACTTGCCGGCCGTTCTCGAACACCGCTAGCGTTCGCACATGGGGAAAACCATTCGCCGCGCAAATCCGGGCAAAGCGGTCCTTGTCCTGCACGTCGCAGTTGTCCGCCCCGAGCCCTTCGTTCAACGCCGAAAGGCCGGGAAGATCGTTCCAATAGACGTATTCGTGCATGTCCTTGCGCCGCGCCGGCTCGTTGAAACGGTAGAGAGCGTATTCGAGCGGAGGAATGCTATGGCGAAGCGCCAGCCAAATCATGTCGAAGAAAAGGCGCGTCTCATGTGGGCCTTTGCCGCGCCGCATGCGCGCGCATGTGGCGCGTGCGGTCAAGCAAGCGCCAACCGGCCAGCAAAGCGTCATCGCAACATGGGCAAGCGCGCGGAACAACCGGCCGTGCCGCGCAAATCGAGTCCGGCGGGCGAGGGCGCGGAAGCGGCTTACCTGCGTGCGGCAGGGACCGAAGGAAAATGGAAAGCCGTATTGGCTGAGCGCGATCCATTTGTCGAAGCGGTGCCGGAAAACACCGAGTCGCAGGCCTTGGGAGGCGCACGCTGGCGCGCGAGCCCGACCCACCAGCGCATGCTCCTGCATCGCCATTGCAATTAGCATCCTTTTTCGATCGAACCTCCAATTACTGTCGTCGGCGTCCGACGCGAAGTCAAATCGCGATCCGTGGGGGCAGATTCGGGATGGGCTCGTGGGCGGATTGAGAGTGGGGACGAAGCCATCAGCGCGCGCGCCAGCTGTTGTTAGTTCTTATACCGGCCGGCCGCAAGGCGCGCAGAGCCGAATAGGCCGCCACCATCATATGCCACTCCAGTAGGGCACAGCGATATGCAAGATTCGACCGCAGGCCGTATTCCGACCGCTCCAGCCGCTTCGCGAAGCCTGGGATCGCGAAAGGGTCGCCGTTCGGCCCGAGCTGCGTCACCGCCCGAAGGACTGCCGACTGCCGTCGGGTCACCCGCCAATCGCGGCGCGCCCGCGTCAGTAGGTCCTCTGGCACCTCGACTTGCAACCAGTCACGAGCGAGTTTCAGCGCCTCCAGCGCGGGAACCGCGAGACCAAGACGGTCGGCATCGGCCATCAGCACGTGCGCCAGCTCTGGACTACCGAGCAGCGCGCCGATATCGGCCAGCCATTTTAGGCGGAACCAGCAGTGCCGGCTCGCATGGGCACAGAGGTACACCATCATGTCGGCGTCGCTTAGGGTGGCGAGCCGCGCTCCCGCAACCACGACAACCTGGGCGCGCCGCAGCACCTCCGGCACTGAAAGAGGGAGCAGGCCCGCGGCCGGCTGAAGGCGCGCTTTGAGTTCAACCGTAATTCCGGCCGGGGACGCGAACACATATTCGTGGGAATAGCGCCGATAGAGCGCTTGCGACCACCAGCCGAAACCGGCGTCCGGTTTCACTCGCCGGTAACCAGCCGAAGTGAGCTCTGCCTCCGCCTGCGCGAGACGCGGGGACTCGATCAGCAAGTCGATGTCGCGCCCATCGCGCAGCAGCGGCTGGCCGAAAGCGCGGACCGACAACGGTGGCCCCTTGAGCTGCATGCAGGCGATGCCTGTCTCCGCTAGCAGTCTCATCAGCCCCACCGCCTCGGCGATCTGGCTCAGGCTGCCCCGCGCGAGTGCGCGCGCGTGCCGCCGCAGAGTCGCGGCCGCGGCCGCCCCGTCCACGCCCAGTTCGACACCGGCCGTTTCGGCTTCGGCAAGCGTTGCCGCCACGAGGGAGACGACGCGGTGGCGGCGCGCCAGGGCGAGAAACGTCGGCCAATCGATCGCCGCCGCGGCTGTCAGCCGCCACGCCACGGCCTTGGGCGCCGCGGGCCAGCGGAGAAGGACGAGGAGCAAGGCCAATTCCGGGGATTCCACCGAATGACTATCACCTTGATCCGCTCCTTCGTTCATCCGCCCCTCCGCCTCGTAAGCATGCCTCATCTCGTTAGGGACATTGTTTCATGCCGGATTTCCGGCCGAATTGGCGCCAACAGAGAGGTGGCGGAGATCCGCACTGCATGCGGCTTTTCCGGCTGAAAAAGTTTGGTGACGGCTTCCACGCTAATTCCTTTTGCCGTGCCTGGCATCGGGTGAATTTAAACAAACGGCCGCAATGCCCTCAATGGCCATCGCTGAACGCTGTCGATTATCGCTTGCCTCACGGTGCCGCGCGCATTATCTCTCTTCGGCTTCCCCTGTCCACATCGTACGGCGCACCTTCCACGATGGCATCGTCAGGACCAACCCCAAATCCTCCCCCCTCCGGCCCTTCTGGCCCGCCACCCGAGCCTCCCAGCAGGCGCCCGTGGATTACCCCCCGGTTGCTCCAGGAGTCCCATCCAATCCGCAACACGCAGCACCACAAATTGCTGCCTATCTTATTTGAGATCGATCCTCTGACCGGTCCTGCGTCCTGACCCCCGTCCCACCACGACGAAGGAAATGAAAAGTTTTGTCCTAGTCCTCTAGACACATCGCATCGATTGACGGGGATATCGCACGGATGGCATTACCCATCTCGATCACGCTTGATACGATAGTTAGTCGCGCCGGCGAGACACTTTACGCCCGCGCCGGCGCGGACGAGGCCGTGATGATGAGCGTCGCCGCGGGCCGCTACTATGGCCTCAATGCGGTAGCTTCGCGAATTTGGGAATTGCTCGAGCGCCCGATGACGGTCGCCTCGCTCTGCGCGCGGCTATGCGAGGAGTTCGAGGTCAATGCAAAGACCTGCGAAGCCGAGGTGCTGAATTTCGTCAACGAGCTCATCGAAAGCGGCTTTGCCCATGCGGCCGCGGCGTAAGTGTTGGACGTTTCTCGGCATGAGTCGGGCCGACCGCCTTCGGGTCTTCGAGGCGATCCTGGCGCTGGCGCTGGCCAGGCTGATCGTCCTTACGGTTCCCTTTCGTCTGATCGCGCCGTGGCTTTCGCGCGCGCCAGAAACAGACGCCTGCGACGAGGCATTGTTGTCGGGGGTGCGCATGGCGGTGACGACTGCCGCGCGCAATGTGCCGTGGAACGCGGCATGCCTCCCGCAGGCCATGGCGGCAAAGGCGATGCTGACGTGGCGCGGCCGCGGTTCGTCCTTCCATCTTGGCGCGGGGTTTAATGGGCAAGGCCAACTGATCGCGCATGCCTGGCTGGTAGCGGGCGGAACGATTGTCGTGGGCGCCGCCGGCATTGCCAGCGTGACGCCGCTTGCGCGGTTCGGCTGATGGCCGAGCAGTTGGATAAGATCGCGGATGTCGCGCCGCATGCGCGGGGCGTCCCCGCCGCGACGGCCGACATTGCGCCCAGGAACGAGCGGCGCCAGGTTCGATCTTGTGCGATCCAGCAGACGAGGCATCATGCGGCCTTTTTGCGTGACATGGAAGTGAGTATCGATGCCCTGCTATCTCATCAGTGGTCTGCACGTTTCGTCCGAGTTGGAGTTGCCGGGCGCGATCCCCGAACCTTTAGAGGCCGCGGCCGTGGACATTGCGATCCGCCGCGGCCCGGTGCCAATGGCGTTGGATCGCGCGACTGCAAGCGGGCCAGCATGGGAGATCGCGGGGGAAACATTCCTCCTGCGCGTTCCCCAGTTGGCGCGCTTCCAGATTACGGCGGGGCGCGATGTCGCCGTCGAGGCCGAACCCGGCGTAACGGACCGCGATGCCGCCGGTTTCGTGCTGGGTGCCGCCTTCGGCATTCTGCTTTATCAGCGCGGCGCGCTCGTGGTTCACGGCGCGGCGGTCGCGTGGGGTGGTCGCGCCATCGCGATCTGCGGCGCCTCGGGCGCGGGCAAATCGACGCTGGCCGCCGCGCTATGCCGCGATGGCTGCGCCTTCGTCGCCGACGATATCTGCGTTATTGACCTGGATGCGAGCCGCCATCCAATGGTACTGCCGGACGGACGGCAATTGAAGTTGTGGAAAGAATCAATCAACTGGCTTGATCTCGCTGAACTACGCGGCGAAGCCGTGTGTGAATCATTCGAGAAATACTATATCCATCCCTTCCATGCCCGCGCTCAGCCGTCGCCACTTTCGGCGATTTATGTGCTGCGCGAGGCGCAACCCCGGCTCAAAGCAGGAATCGAGCGTTTGGCGCCACCGGACGCCATGCGGATGCTCGACGATGAGGCTTATCGACCGGGACTTCGCGCCAAGATTGGGCAACAACCAGAAATGTTCGCGCATGCGGCCGCGATGCTCGGCCACGCCCAGATGTTTTTGCTCATCGCCCCGCGCGGCTTCGAGCATCTGCGGGATACACTCACCGGGCTGCGCGCGCATTGGGATTCGCTCGGCAAATGACGGCGCCCACTTTCGAAATCCCCGCGCCAGCGGCGGCAATCTTCATGCTAGAGGATTGCCGTTTGGAGACTGTTTTTTTTTAAAATTTCGCAACCACATTTCGTCAAAAATTCGTAAGCCAATAGTTCGGTGGAAAAATCGAAAAACGTCTTGTGTTACTACCGCATTTACCCCTACCTCTTGTCCTCGTTTAGTTAAAATCCGCATTCGAGCCTTGACCGGCAGATGCCTTACGAGGTCTGCTCCGCTCCGCTGCCACATGTGGCGTCGGTTTGCCTGGGGGCGCCCCACTTATCAAACCGAGGAGGCCGTTCAAACAAGCGGAGCCAGTTCTGATATCGTTTTCCTACGTGTGGGTTTCGCGCATGCATGGATCAAGGCTTCCGTCTTTGAAAAGCAGGCTGAGCCGCAGGCTCTTTATGCTTGACGTCGCCGCTGCGATGGTCGCGCCCATTACCGCTTTCTGGACGCGCGAGGGGTCCGTATTCACTAGCATCAACCCGGTGGTTATTGTGGTGTACGTTAGCGTCGCAACTTTTTTGTCGATCTTTTTCTTTGTTCAATTTCGTGCTGCTCATGGGCTGGCAAAATTTTTTTCGTTCTACGACGCTATTCAAATCACCAAAGCATCCGCTTGCTCGGTGACAGCAACCGCGGTAGTATTATTCACGTTTACGCGACTCGAAGAAGTACCGCGTTCGATACTGCCTATCCACTTCCTGATTTTGACGGCGGTATTAATCGGCGGCGGGCTCGTTCGCCGTGCGATTGCCCAGCGACATGACTTTAGCATGGCGCCAGGCAATGCCCACGCCGATGAACGGAGCGTGATCATCGTGGGGACGGGACCACTCGCGCAGTTCTACATACGTCTCCTCGATTCGTCTGCCATCGATAATCGGCGAATTGTTGCGATCCTCGATGACGATCCGGGCTTACATGGCCATTCGATCCACGGCCATTTCATCATGGGGAGCACCTATGACGCGGAGAGGCTCCTCACCGTCTTGGTCGAGCACGGAGTCAATGTCGCCGGCTTCGTCGTGTGCGAACGCGATCGTGTCCGGGCGCACGAATTGCAGGACCGTTTGGCGCCACTCTGCCTCGATCGTGGACTAGAACTCGAGTTTCTCGCTGAGCAGCTCGGCGTATCTTTCCGTGATGGAGAAAAGGAGAAGGTCCACGCATACTCCAGACCTTCCGAGACGATCGTCAATAATGGCTATCTCCGGATGAAGCCCGTGATCGAGTCCGCGTTTGCGGCAATCCTTATTCTCATTCTTTCTCCGCTGTTCGCGCTGGCCGGCCTGCTCGTGATGATCAGCATCGGCTCGCCCGTCATGTTCTGGCAGCGTCGTCTCGGACGAAGCGGCCGCCCGATATCGATATATAAGTTCAGGACAATGCGTCATCCGATCGACGGGACGGGGCGCCGTCTCACTAACGACGAACGGATTTCATTCATTTGCCGGTTCCTGCGTGCAACGAGACTTGATGAACTTCCCCAACTTTATAATGTCGTCAGAGGCGACATGAGTCTCATCGGCCCGCGCCCTCTCTTGCCCGCCGATCAGCCGACCAGCCGAGAGTTGCGTTTGGCCATGGCTCCGGGAATTACCGGATGGGCGCAAATTCACGGCGGCAAGCTCATCACCGCCGAAGAAAAGAATGCTTTAGATGGGTGGTACGTGCGCAACGCGTCGCCGCTGCTCGACGTCATTATCATCTTGCGCACGATCTCGATCATGCTCACTGGCGATCGGCGCGAGGCATGGAAGCGGCCGCGGCATTTAAAAATATTTCTGAGCTTTCGCGGACGAAATCGCCGCAGTGCGGCGCGGTCGTACAAGCCTATATAATTGCATTAAAATATGTGGGGAATGCTTATATTTCATAACTTTGGCGACACCTACGTTTTAACGGGAGGCGATAGCTCCGGGCGGCGAAATCATCGAAACAACGTGCCTTGCTGCGCGCCTATGGCATAAAGCTCATATGCCCGGTCCTCCAGCGGCGGCACACGGCAATCGCGAGCACGGCGATCCAGACCGTAAAGGCGCTGACGAACGGAAAACGCGCGAAAACCGGCGGCGCGATTGTTTGCGGCAGACCGCCATCGAGCACGCCTTCGGCGCCGAGCGGCAGTTCGGCCAAAACGCGGCCATCGGGATCGACAATCGCGGAAATTCCAGTGTTCGCGGCGCGGATCAAGGGTAACCCCTCCTCGATCGCGCGCAGCCGCGCTTGGGCGAAATGCTGGTAAGGGCCGATGGTCGCCCCAAACCATCCGTCGTTCGTGACATTGAGAAGCAATCCCGGACGCGGAGCCCCGGAGGGCACAACCTCGCCTGGAAAGATCGCCTCGTAGCAAATCAACGGCGCGACGGCCGGCAATCCGGGCACAACCAATAACCGCGATTTTGGACCAGCGTCGAACCCGCCGGGGATATGTGCGAATTGACGCACGCCGAGACGATCGAAGGCAGCCTCAAACGGCAAATATTCGCCGAAAGGCACGAGATGCACCTTGTCGTAGCTGTCGAGAATATGGCCGCCGCTGGCTATGACTTGAATGGCGTTGAAGTACCGGACGCGGCCGGACGCGGACCGCCGCGCCGCATCGTCCGCGCGCGCGGCGCCGGTGACGAGAACCGTATCTTGCGGCAAAACCGCGCCGATTTCGGCAAGGGCGCCGGCATCCCGCGACAAGATGAAAGGGAATGCCGATTCCGGCCAGACGAGCACGGTGACATCCTCGAGGCCCGAATGATCCTTTGCCCCGTGCGTGGACAAGGTCAGATAGAGCGACAGTATGCGGGCTTTGTTTTCCGGCCGGAATTTCGCGTCCTGGGTCAAATTGGGCTGCATGATGCGCAATTTTACGCCCGCGACCGGCCCCACGGTTGTTCCCACCAGACGCAAAGCGCCAAAAGCACAAATTGCGGCGAAGGAAAAAACAGCGGCGGCGATTGCCGGCGGCAACCGGCGCCTTGCGCCTTGCATCACGGATTTTTCGCCGAGAACCGCGGGAGTTGAAAAAACGAGGACGGCGATGACGGTCAGACCGTAAAGGCCGACGAGCGAGGCCAGTTGCGCGGTCACGAGATTGCCGCCAAGCGCCATGCCAAAAGTGTTCCAAGGAAATCCGGTCAACGTATTTCCACGCAGCCATTCCGCAAAACTCAATCCGGCGGCAAGCGCAAACAGACGGCCAGCGCCAGGCGACCAAAGCAGCCGCGCCAGCATAAAACCGAGACCCGGAAAAATCGCGAGCGCGGCGGGGAGCCCGACAACGCCCAGTGGCAAGGCCCAGGCGAATTCGTCCGCCTCGACGAGGAACGCCGCGCCAAGCCACCAGAGCCCGGCAAGGAAATAACCAAAGCCCCACCACCAGCCGGCGCCGAAGGCGCGCCAGAGTGCGGTCGGCAGGCCCAAACGAAACCGCCGACTAGGCGTTTGGCGCGTCTCCGCGCAACCGTCGATGAGCCAGACGGCAACGGTCATCGGGATCATCAGCGCGGGAATAAAATTGAAGGGCGCCATGGCGAGCGCGCCGATGGCGCCGGCGGCGAGCGCGATTAGGCGGCGGCGCCAGCCAGATGCGAGAATGATCGAAGCGGCGAGCGCGAGCATGGCGGGCTTTCTCGAACGCAATCATGATTTCTAACGAGATTGCGCGAAGGACCTTCGCGCATTTCCCATCCGTTGGACCAAACCTGGCGCGAAAGCGATTGCCGGCGAAAAGTATTATCGGCCACCCCTCTCCGGGGGGCCGCCTTGTTTGGCAAGCTCGGAGGCAGCGGGGCTGTCCGCGATTTGCCTTGGGGGCGGACGCGCGCCGACGATCCGGATCTTGACCCGCTTGACGCGGCGCGCGTCGGCGTCCACCACTTCGAATTCGATGCCGTCCTCGATAATGATTTCGCCGCGCGCCGGAACATGCCCCGCGAGGGCCGTGACGAGCCCCCCCAAGGTATCGACTTCGCCCGCGTCGCCGATCAGGGTGGGATCGGCGTCGATCGCACGGAAAACCTCGCTAAGACCGGCGCGCGCGTCGACGATGAAATTGCCGTCCGCGGCGGCTTCGATCTTCGGGCTTTCGTCAGAATCGTGTTCGTCCTCGATATCGCCGACAATCATTTCCACGATGTCCTCGATCGACGCTAGACCTTCGGTGCCGCCATATTCGTCGATGACGAGCGCCATGTGGGTTCTCGTGGCTTGCATTTTCACCAGTAGATCGAGGGCCGGCATGGATGCTGGAACAAACAGAACCGGGCGCAGAATATTGGCCTGCGATAAAGGCAAATCCAAGCCGCGGCGTGGCCAGCGGCAGCTTGCGCCGGCTTCGCCCTCCAACTCCGTGGGCGGCGAATCGGCCGCGCTCTCCTTCCGATGCGGGGGGATCGGGGCGGCGCCGAGATAGGCGACAAAATCGCGGATATGAACCATGCCGCGCGGATCGTCGAGGGTTTCGCCGTGCACGGGCAGGCGGGAATGGCCGGCGGTGCGAAAGACCTCAAGTACGTCGGCGAGCTTGGTTTGAAGCGACGCGGCGACGATGTCGGCGCGGGGAACCATCACATCGCCGACTTGCACTTCATGCAAGGCGAGGACGTTTTTCAACAACGCGCGCTCTTGCGGAGAAATATCGTCCTCGATCGATGTGTCCGCGAGAGCATCCTCGATGTCGTCGCGAATCGACACCCCGCGGAGGCCGAACAAGGCGCGCAACCGGTCGAGGAGGCTTGGCTTACCGCCGGGCCCTGCTTTACCTGCCTCGCTCAAAGGGTCATGTTCAGTCATTGGCGCCGGCTGCTTCCTCGATCAACGATTCCCGGAAGGGGTCGGCAATCTTGAGCCTGCCAAGAATCGCGCGCTCCAGCGCCTCCATCCTCTCGGCTTCGGCCGCCACGGCATGGTCGTGGCCGATAAGATGCAAAAAGCCATGCACCAGAAGATGGGCGACGTGATCGCGCAACGGCCTTCCTGCCGCGGAGGCCTCCAGCGAGGCGGTCTCGAACGCGATGACGATATCGCCGAGGAGCGGCGCAAAAGCTGCATCGCCGCCAGCTGCAAAAGAAAGAACATTGGCCGGTTGATCGATTCCGCGCCATCTGCGGTTGAGGTCGCGGATAACGCCGTCGTCGCAGAGAAGGACGCTGATTTCGGCGTTCGCGGCGAGCGAGACGCCGCTTTCCCCGATCGCCGCGAGGATCGCCGCCTCGGCAAGTTGCGAAGGGTCATCGAGGGATGCCCAATCTTCAGCTTCGATCGCAACGTCGATCACCGGATTCATGTCCGACGTCCCTCGAACCTGGCTGGCCGCGCCGCCGCCTCATAGGCACCGACGATCCGCCGCACCAGATCATGGCGGACGACGTCGCCTTCGCGAAAGACGACGTGGCCTATTCCCTCGAGTCCTGAGAGAAGTTCGATCGCCTCGCTAAGCCCCGACTTCTGGCCTGGCGGCAGATCGGTTTGCGACGGATCTCCGGTCACAATCATGTGCGATCCTTCGCCGAGGCGCGTTAAAAACATTTTCATTTGCATCGAGGTCGCGTTTTGCGCCTCGTCGAGCAGCACGCAGGCGTTGCTCAAGGTTCGCCCGCGCATGAACGCGAGGGGAGCGACCTCGATCATCCCAATTTGCATGCCGCGTTCGAGCATGCGGGCATCCATGAAATCGGCGAGCGCGTCGTAGATCGGCCGCAAATAAGGATCGACCTTATCGCGCATGTCGCCGGGCAAGAAACCTAGCCTCTCGCCCGCTTCCAACGCGGGCCGCGACAGGATAAGACGTTCGACCGCGCCTTGTTCCAGCAAAAGAACCGCGAAGCCGACGGCAAGCCACGTCTTGCCGGTGCCGGCAGGCCCCTCGGCGAAAACCAGCTCGTGGCGCTTCAGCGCGCGGAGGTAGAGGTCTTGCGCCATGTTGCGCGCGCGTACAATCCCGCGCCGGCGGGTGCCTATTTGTTCGAAAACGGCGCGCCCGGCCTCGTCCTCCTTCGGGAATAGAGTACCCTGGAAGGCGCCTTCCTCGATCGCGCCGTCGACATCGCCGAGACCGACCGGCTG
>JBOHJV010000060.1:0-17703 GCA_050728695.1 Methylocella sp.
TAGCTTTCGATGCTGCCGAAGGTCTCGCGTTGCACCCCAACAGCATTCCCCGTGACCACCGAATGCGCGACCACCAGAATGGCATTGTGCGCGAGAAGTCCACTAGCGTTGTTGCTGGCAACGGAATTGCGCACCATGATGGTGGTAAACGCGCCGCTGCCTCCGGTGACCGGACCGATGCCGATATTGCCGTTGTTGGAAGCCACGCTATCGACGATGGTGACTTTGAGCGATGCCCCCGTCATGGACGAGCCATTCACAATGATTCCGTCGCCATTATTGCTCGTTATAACTTTGCTGAGCACGCCGGTGACCGCCGCCGATCCGGTGGGCGCGATATTTATCCCGGCATTGGCAAAACCCCGGACGACGCAGTTCTCGATGGCGAGGCTCAAGCCCGTGTTGAACAGGATGCCGTTCGCTCCGCTGCCAAGTCCTTCGATGGTCAGGCCGCGCAGGTGAACGCTGTCGAATGCGCCGGCATTGATCGTGACGCCATTGCCCGAGGAAGCCCCAATGGCCGCGACGCCGACGCCGTCGTTGACGATGCCGATCGCCTTGGTGATGGTCACCGCGCCATAGCCGGCCGCGTCGAGCACGTCGATCTCGCCGCCAGCGTTTGTCGCGGTGAGCGCGAAGGCGAAAGTCCGGCACGGCGCTGCGCGCGTGCAGGCGCCGCTGTCGGTTCCCGTTCCGGAAACAAAAGTCCGGTTTGGTCCCGCCTGCGCCGGCGCGACGTAAAGGCCGCAGGCGAGAAGCGCCGCGGCGATGGCTTGTAATGATGTGATCTTGATCATGACACTTCCTCCAAGCAACGCGCGCGAAGCGATCGCGGTAAGCGACCGCGAAGGGGCGTTGCCGGAGCAGCATACAGGCGGCGATCGCAAGAAGGTAATTTGAGCGGACCGGCGGAATCCGCGCTATCGCGGCACGACGCTCGACCCCATTTCAAAAGCTAGCGACGGCATGCGCGGCTTATATCTTGCGTCCGATATTTAAGAATTTCGCAGCTCGGGATGCTTTGAGTTCGTTTGACGGCATATCCCAAAATTCCTCCAAAGCCGCCCCGATCGCGTCGCCAGCCGCATTGATCGCCGCGTCAGGATCGCGATGGGCGCCACCCACTGGCTCCGCGACGATGAGGTCGATGATTCCAAATTTGAGCAGATCCTGCGCAGTTATCTTCATACTTGTCGCGGCGTCCTCGGCGCGGGCGGAATCGCGCCAAAGGATCGAAGCCGAGGCTTCGGGAGAGGCGACGGTGTAGATCGCGTGTTCGAGCATCAAAACCTTGTTGCAGCTCGCGATCGCTATGGCGCCGCCGGACCCGCCTTCGCCGAGAATGACCGCAATGCTCGGGACGCCTAGTGAAAGCGAAGCATCGGTCGCCCGCGCGATCGCTTCGGCTTGGCCGCGTTCTTCCGCGTCCACGCCGGGAAACGCGCCGGCGGTATCGACGAGCGAAACGACGGGCAACCCAAAACGCTCGGCAAGCTGCATGAGGCGCACGGCCTTGCGATAGCCTTCCGGCCGCGCCATGCCGAAATTATGCTTAATGCGTGCTTCGGTGCCGGAGCCCTTTTCCTGCCCAAGAACGCAGATCGCACGGCCGCGAAACCAGCCGAAACCGCCGACAATCGCGGCGTCCTCGCCAAATTGCCGATCGCCCGCCAAGGGCGTGAAATCGCGCACAAGGGCCTTGACATAATCGCTAAAATGCGGCCGCTGCGGATGCCGCGCGACTTGGGTCTTCTGCCACGGCGTCAGATTGGCATAAAGATCGGCGAGCGCTTTCTCGGCCTTGGCTTCGAGCCGGGTCAGCTCCTCGCCAATGGCAACGGCGTCGCCCTTCGCCGCGAGCTGGTGGAGTTCCAGGACCTTGGCTTCGAGTTCCGCGACTGGTTTTTCAAAATCGAGATAGATTCGCATTGCCGCCGGAGGAGTTATGCCAAGGATAGGACCCGCCTTGGCGCCGCCCTCAAACCGCCGTCGTTTCGTCCCAAGGAACGGCAATTCGCGAACCGGAACCAACGCCAGTGCTTGATCGGCGCTGGGTAATTTCGGGGGAAACTCGCTATTTTGCGCTGCGAAGTCAAGACGATGCGCCGGCGGTGTAGACGGGTTTGGCAGGACCCGCGTTAGGCCGCGTGCGAGGCGATTTCGCCGGTCAGCACCGCGTAGAGCCCGGTAACGTCGCGCGCCGCGCGAAGCTTTGCCGTAACACTTGGGTCGCGGAGCACGCGCGCCAGCCGCGCCAGCGCTTTCAAGTGGTCGGCGCCAGCCGTCTCCGGGGCGATTAAAAGACAAATGAGATCGACGGGCGCGCCGTCGAGGGCCAGAAAATCGATTGGGCGGGCAAGCCTCGCGAAAATCCCGAACATCGTTTTTGCCGCGGCGAGCTTGCTGTGAGGAATGGCGATCCCTTCGCCGATTCCGGTCGAGCCGAGACGCTCGCGTTGGAGCAAGGCATCGAAGATGTCCCGCGGCTCAAGGCCGGATATCAAGCCCGCCCGATCGCTCAGAACCTGCAGCGCGTGCTTCTTCGAGTTCACCTTGAGCGAGGGGACAATCGCCTCGGGGGTGATCAATTCGGTCAGTAGCATGGTTTGAAATAATCCGGTCCGTGTCCGAACTTTGACATAACTGTGGATGATTTGAGGCCTAGGCGGGGTGCAGCGCCGCCCCGTGGCTCGCGCGAGGCACCGGCCTTTTTCACTCCCGGCCCGGATCGATCCAGCCGATATTTCCGTCCGGGCGGCGATAGACGACATTGGTCCGCCCATCGGAGGCGCGCCGAAAGACCACGACTTGGGCGTTGGTCGAATCGAGTTCCATCGCAGCCCCGGAAACGGTCATTTCCCTGACCCTCGATAATGGCTCGGCGATGACCGCCGGATGGAGTTCGAGCGTTTCGCCTTGCTCCGTCCGGGGCTCGTCGCGATAAGCGTCGGAAGCCTTTTCGTCCAAAAAGTGTTCGAGCTTGGTCCTGCTGTCCGCTGTGCTGGCATGATGATCCAAGAGCCGCTCTCTGTGGCGCCGGATCTGATTTTCGATGAGATCGGCGGCGTGACTGAAGCTGGCGTAGGGCTCATGCGCCCGGGCATCCGCCTGCAGCGTGACGCCGGACATCAGGTGCAAGGCACAATCCGCCCGGAATCCCGACCCTTCCGGCTCAATCGTTACATGGCCGTCGGCCGGTCCGGCCCGGTATTTCGCCAGGGTGGAACCGATTCGCGCCTCGATGTGCGCGCGAAAAGCTTCGCCAATGTCCAAATTCTTGCCCGAGACGCGCAAAGTCATTGCCTATTCTCCGTTAGAAGTGCGCCGTTAGAGTTGCGCCGTCTATTCCGGTCGCTGAACGTTGTCCCAGCGGTCGTAAAGAACAACCGCCGATTCCAGCCCTCAATTTAACGCTCGTCCCTCTAATATAGATAAAAACTTGAGAAATTCACCATGACCGCGGGCAGCTCCTCGCTCGCCCAGCAGAAGCTTTGGCGGAAGGACCAACATGCTCTCGATCTCTTCGCTTTAGCGGATGTCGCGGCCGGTATCATGCTCCAATTGGCGGTCCGTTGGCGCGAGTCTTGTGCCTGCAGGCTCAGATTGCGCGCGGGTCAGGCAAGGCCGCGTTCGCGCCGCATCAACGCCTTGCCTTTTCGCGCCGGCGTTCCACGGAGGAAGGAATTTTCAGGCTTCCGCGGTATTTGGCGACCGTGCGCCTGGCGATGTCGATATTGGCCTCCTTCAACCTGACGACGAGTGCGTCGTCGGACAGAATTCGCAAAGGGCTCTCCTGATCGATCATCCGCCTGATCCGGAATCGCACCGATTCCGCCGAGTGCGCGGCGCCGCCATCATGCGCGGAGATCGAGGCCGTGAAAAAATATTTGAGCTCGAAGAGACCGCGTGGCGTCGCCATATATTTGTTGGAGGTCACCCTCGAGACCGTCGATTCATGCACGCCGACCGCCCCCGCGATCGTCTTGAGATCGAGAGGGCGCAAACATTCGACGCCGTGCGCAAAAAATCCATCTTGCTGGCGCACGATTTCGCTGGAAACTTTCAGAATCGTGCGCGCCCTTTGTTCAAGACTCTTTGTCAACCAATTGGCCGTTTGGCGGCAAGCCGAGATAAAATTCCGGTCAGCTTCCTTCCCCTTCCCCTTCCCCTTGCCGACCCGCGTCGTATAGCTGTGATTGACGAGAAGGCGCGGAAGAACGTCCGGGTTGAGTTCGACATGCCACGAGCCGTCGGGCAGCGGCCGCACGATGACATCGGGCAGGAGCGGCGCGATCGAGCCGCCGCCGAAGACACGCCCGGGCTTGGGATCAAGCCGCCTGATCTCGCCCAGCATGTCGAGAATATCTTCTTCGTCGACTTTGCAAATCCTGCGCAGCGCCGCGAAATCGCGTTTTGCGAGCAGATTCAGATTGCAAACGAGCGCTTGCATGGCGGGGTCGAACCGATCGCGCTCACGCAATTGGATGGCGAGACATTCGGCGAGGTCGCGGGCGCCAATACCGGAAGGATCGAACCCTTGGATGAGGCGGAGGATGCGTTCGGCCTGTCCTAGCGGCACAGTAAGACGCGCGGCGATCTCGTCGAGCGAACCCGTGAAATAGCCGTTCTCGTCGATCGAGTCGATCAAGACCTGACCGGTCATCCGGTCCGCCGCCGCCGCTGTTGCGAGCCGCAACTGCATTTCCAGATGATCCTTGAGATTGGCCGGCGAAGCGATTGTGGCCTCGAGGTTTGCCGCCGCGCCGTCACTGGTCCCGCCCGACGGCCCGGACCAATTGGTCGCCGAGAGGCCCAGGCCGCCCGAAGCCAAACTGTATTCTCCCGGCGCCGGCGTCCGGCCGTCGTCGAAACGATTCGCCAATTCGGCCCCAGGGATTGCCTCGAAGTCCTCGCGGTTAGCGTTCGAGGACGCCGAGCTCCAGTCGGCCTCGGCTGCCTCGTTGAAATCCTCGCCCGGCGAAATTGCGCCGGGATCGATCCCGCCATCGAGGCCCGCGCCATCGAGGCCAGGCGGCAAGGGGCTGTCCTCGGCCCGTTCGAGCAAAGGATTGCGCTCGAGTTCCTCCTCGATGAACGTGGTCAACTCGAGATTGGAATATTGCAGAAGCTTGATGGCTTGCAAAAGCTGCGGCGTCATCACGAGCGACTGGCTCTGACGCATGACGAGCTTGGCGCTAAGAGCCATGACTCCGTAAAACCCTCAAACTTCCGTCGCCAGACCGCGATTAGGCGCGACCGCGCCATTGTCGGCCTGGTTCTTGCTTTGGTTTATGGACATAGCACAAAATACGCGTGCGTGCACAACCGCCGCCATTTTTAGTGGGGGGTCCGTTTGAATTTCAGCTTGCGCTGTCTTTGGGCGCTAAAATAGTACACACTCAACGACCGCTCGGCGCATTTGCGGAGGCCCTCTTGCGAGAGCCGACCGCTAGAAGATTGATGCGCAGCTTGTTGAGAGGTGCCACAATGCGTGGAATCGCCTTCTCGATTGCCGTCGCGGTGTTTCTATGGTTCGGGCACATGGTATCAAGTGCCGTCCTCAACCTCATCAAGAAGTGGCTGACGGTGCCGGTTGAGGAACAAGGCGCGAACGGCAAGACAACCGTTTCTGGTGGGAAATCGAACGAGCGCGGCACCCCTCAAGGTGCCGAACTCATCATCGATTGCGTTCCCATCCCGGATGACCCACATGTTTCGGCCGCCCCCCAGTCGGCATCCGAAACTCAGAAGCGGCTGCTCGGAGCATGGGTCGGTGCGTGGGATAATTATTGGCGCCACATCCTCATCGTCGAAGACATTCGCGCCGATGGCGAGGCGCGCGTTGTCTGGGCGAACGGCGATCCCCCATTTGACGTGATTGGCGGGATGTGCGTGCGCGAGTGGAGCCGGGAGGAGGGGACAGTATCAGGCGATACTCTCACCCTAGATTTGGCCACTTACAAGCTGACAGCCGCGGATATGTTGCTGGCGAGGTTCATCTGCTTCCAACCTCCCAGCCAAGCCAGAATGTCGAGGATCGAGCTTGCCGAATTGACCCGGCCCGGCGCGACCATCCATTGGACTTCGGGCGAGGTCGAGTTTCTCCATACTGACCTGGCTGAAGGTTGGAAACGCGTCCGCCTCGAGGTGGTTCTTTTCAAGCCGAAGGGTTCGGGGCCTTTCCCGTTGCTTGTTTTCAACCATGGTCGGATTTACAGGGGGACGCCGGCATCGCTTACATTGACGGAGTCGCACCCCGAGCTTGCGGAGGTCTTCCTCGAAAAGGGATGGATGGTCGCCTTTCCACAACGCCGCGGCTACGGCAAGTCGGACGGGCACCATGATGAGGGGTTCGCGTGGGACCGGGCGCGGGGCTATTCTGCCGATCCGGGCAGATGCCTGGCGGGCGCGGACCGGGCGCTCAACGACATTAAGGCGGCTATTGCGGCGCTCCAACGGCGTCCCGATGTCGCCGGTAAGCGGCTTCTCATCGGGGGGGAGTCGGGAGGGGGAATCCTGTCGATTGCGTATGCGGGAGGACATCCCCAACAGATCGCCGGCGTCATCAACTTCGTCGGGGGCTGGGTCGGCGAGCGTGACCGGACGGCAAGCGAGATCAACGGAGGACTATTTGAGCGCGGCGCGAAATATGATCGAGCGACGTTGTGGCTCTACGGCAGGGGCGATCGGACGTTCTCAATTGCGCACAGCCGATCGAATTTCGAGACCTTTGCAAACGCGGGCGGCACGGGAGAGTTTATCGAATTTGATGTTCCCGGCGGGGATGGCCACTCCCTGAGTGGATACCCAGATCTATGGCGTGAGCATGTCGAAAAATACCTTGAGACACTGGAGCCAGTGGAGCCAGTGGACCGGCCGTAGATGACGCTGCGACGTTTGCCGCCCGCGTCGAAGCGGCGTCGACCGGATGCGGGACTTCCGCAATGGGTCACAAGCCCAACAAATCGGCCCTCTACCCCTCTTTTGGCGATCCGATTATGCACTAGAAAATGATTTCCTGGGCGGCCTTGAACAGCGCCGTCAGAGCCGGAATTCCTCGCCTAGATAGAAGCGGCGGACATTCGGGTCTTCGACAATCTTGGCCGGGGTCCCCTCGACCAAGACGCGGCCGGCATGAACAATGTAGGCGCGGTCAATCAGCCCCAAGGTTTCGCGGACATTGTGATCGGTGACGAGAACGCCGATGCCACGCCGTTTCAGGTGCTGCACGAGGAGCTGAATATCGGCCACGGCAATGGGATCGATCCCGGCGAACGGTTCATCGAGAAGCATGAAGGACGGCCGGCCAGCCAAGGCGCGCGCGATTTCGCAGCGCCGCCGCTCGCCGCCAGAGAGCGCGATCGAGGGCGTCTTGCGCAAGGATTTGAGGTCGAACTCGTCGAGCAAGGCTTCGAGCTCGCCGGCGCGCTTAAGCTTGTCGGGTTCGACGATTTCAAGGACCGCCCGGATATTGTCCTCGACGTTGAGACCGCGGAAAATCGAGGCTTCCTGCGGCAAATAGCCGATGCCGAGGCGCGCGCGCCGGTACATTGGCAGGCGCGTCACATCGTGCCCCGCGAGTTCGATCCTTCCGCTGTCCGGCCGTATCAGCCCGGTAATCATGTAAAAAAGCGTGGTCTTGCCGGCGCCGTTCGGGCCGAGGAGGCCAACCACCTCGCCACGCCGCACCATCAAGCTCACGCCCTCGATAACACGGCGGCCCTTGTAGGATTTGCGCAAACGATGAACCGCCAGCACCTCTTGCGCGCGCGTTTCCGGCTCGTTTCCGCCCGTCGCGTCGCGGGGCGCTTCACCGTCGAGTTCCAGGCAATCCCGCGATAGGCGCGGGCCGCCCTGCCCCGCGACATCGAGGTCCGCGGCGATCATCCAAGCGCCATCTCCCGCGCGAGGCGGCGGCTCGGCGCCAGGCCGGAACACGCCGCGCAACCGAGCAAAGGCGGCGAAAGGAAAAAGGGCTCGTCGCGGGCGCAAAATGCGAAGGATCCTTCGAAATTCCAACCTGCCGAAGCCCCGCCGCGTCGCCATCGAAACATAGTTTCCAGCAAAGCAAAACGGGCCTCAGGCCGCGCGGGCAAGTAGAGCGAGGCGAATCAAGCGCAGCGGCGATATTCAGACGCCGGGACGTGTCGTCAACCCCCTTGCCGGCGCAAGCAAACCCCTCTCGCTCGCGGGGCCTAGCGAGGCTGACCAGCGAGAGTTTTTGCCGCGCCCAGCGAAACCTGCTCGTCAAGAATCCCTTGCCGCGCGATCGGACTTTTGGGCGCCATCCGGTCTCGGCGGCCTTGGCTCTTTGCCGTCTCCGGTCCCGCCGCTCGGCAAAAACATGCTCCTGACCCGGCCGGTTACCGCCGCCTCATTGGTTTTCAAATCATAAATCAATTTATCGCCTTTGGTGACATTCGGTCCCTGGGTTAATGTCACGTCGCCGATAAGATAGACTTTGTTTTCCGATTTTTCATAGACGCCGCTGTCGCCGGTCCCGATTTGGTCCTTGGAAACAATAGTCACCGGTCCCGCCGCTTCCATGCGCCGAATCTGGCTCGACGATGACGGAACTCCGGCCTGTTCCGCGGGATCCTTCGGCGTTAGGAAAATCACGAGCGTGCGCGCCTGGAGTTTGCTCTCGCCTTGCGTCGCAACGACGTTGCCGGTGTAGACAAGCTTTTGTTCCTTGTCGAAATAATCCAGTTTGGCGGCGGCGATATTGACGGGATCCTTGGAATTGCCGCCGGGCAGAACTGCGCCGGAGCGCGGCTTTTGCGCATACGCCGGAAGGACCGCCGAAGTCAGCAATAGCAGTGCGGCAACACCACCCAAGCGCCAGGTCATTTCCCGCTTTCCGTCAAGGGGCCGGCGGTGTCAGGCTTCCCGGCCCCGGTGTCGATCATCGAGGTCACCTCGCCGCCGAACGAGACTTTGTGGCCATTGTCGCTGACGTCCAGTTGATTCGCGGCGATCGTCCCGCCGTCGAGAATGACCTTGACTGGCTCCTCGGAGACAAGGCCACCGGTGGTAAAATCGATCCGCGCTGTTCTCAACCAAATGTCGTAACCCGAGCTGCTTTTGATTCTTATGTCGCCTTCCAAGGTCATTTTGTCATGCAGGCTGTCGTAGATGCCCCGCGCCGCGCTTACCGATATCGTCGAGGCGTCAGCCGCTCCGATCTTCGAATCGATGCCGAGGAGTTCAATGATGTCTGGCGCCTTGACGTCCTGAATTCCGGAACGCGCCTTGATCTCAAACGGGCGGCCATCCATCTGAACCCCGGAGATATTCGGAAAATTCAGGGTGATTTTGGTGCCCTCAAGCGCGGCCCGGCCGACGGAAATGTCGCCCGGCAGGCGCCTTGCTGGGTTCAATAGAGCCGCCGCGGAGATGAGCGTGATCGCGACAAGCGAACCGGGGATCGCGACGCGGCGAAACAACCGCACCCACGCCGAATGACGGTGTGCCGCCTTGAAGCCCCCGCGCCAAAGCGCCGGCGTCACGTCGAAACGCACCGCGCCGAAGGCCGCTGGGCGATCGTCCACCCCCTCGCTGCCGGCCGTTGCGACGTCTGGCCAGGCGAACTTGGCGTGCGCCGGCGTTTCCAGGCGCGCGAGGCTACCGGCGCCGCTCAAGGCGCCCGCTGGCGCATTTGCGCCGCCTGTCGATTTCTTCTTTCGCAGAGTTACGTTCCGAGACAAAGGGACCCAAGCTCCAGGCCGCGCGAAATTCCTCAAATTGCGATCGAACATGGACACGGCTTTAGAAATCCTAAATTCTCATTAACCTGGCAGATTTACCTTGATCGGTCTTTGCTCCGGCCAGGCAACCGCTGCCAGGGCGGGCGCAAGCGTGTGCCGAGATAGCGCAAACAGCAAGCAACCAAGGCGAAGTCAAGGCAGGCCGGGCGCGCCTATTGATGCGAAAAAATATCCACATCGGTCCAGCCCATCAGGTCGAGACGGGCCCGCGCGGGGACAAAATCGAAACAGGCGACGGCGATTTCGTACCGATTCTCGCGCTTGAGCATCGCGTCGAGGCGGATGCGCAAGGCATGCAAATGGAGGACGTCGGACGCCGCATAGGAAAGCTGCGCCTCCGAGAGTGTCGCGTCGCCCCAATCGGAGGATTGGCTCTGCTTGGACAGTTCGACGCCAAGAAGCTCGCGCGCAAGATCCTTCAAACCGTGCCGGTCTGTATAGGTCCGGGCGAGTTTTGAGGCGATCTTGGTGCAGTAAATGGGGGCCGCCATGACGCCGAAAGTCTTGAACAAGACAGCGACATCGAAACGGGCGAAATGAAAGAGTTTTGTGACCTTTGGGTCGGCAAGGAGCCGCTCGATGTTTTTCGCCCGCGCCTGACCGGGGCCGATTTGAACGACGTCGGCGGCCCCGTCGCCGCGTGATAATTGAACGACGCAGAGCCGGTCCCGATGCGGAACCAACCCTAAGGTTTCGGTGTCGATCGCGACGCAATCGCCAAAATCGGCATCGTCCGGCAGATCTGCCTTGTGGAAGCGGATGGTCATGCGCGCGCCTAGCATCGCTAGGGAAACTTAGCAAGCACGTAGCGCGCTTCTCGGTCACGGCTCCGTGGCGCCGCCCGTCGTTGCGAGGTTCCCAGTCAAGGGCAAGGGCGCTTGGCCCGGCCGACGGCATGGTGTGTGACGTCACACGGCGAAGGGTTTTCACTGGGGAGCAATAGGGGTCAGGGTGCCAACAACAAAGCCTTCAATGGAGTTGTCGCCGAAGCTGATAAGAAAGATCCCTCCTGCTTGGTGGACATCCGGTAGATTACCGAACGCCACAGAATGGGTAAGGCTGAGAGCCCCGCGGCTGCCGGTAGCAAAAAAGCCATCGAATTGATTATTGGCGGCGATGCTGCCGACGGACACGACGTCGGCTTCAGCGCTCGTGGCGCCACTGTCGACGACTAACCCCTGGCTATTGGAATTCATCAAGACATGGTCGAGGGTGCCGGCGAACACCTTGCCAGCCCCTATCGGGCGGACCATAATGCCAGGACCGGAATTGTCCGACACGACCACGTCCGCGACCAGGAAATTCGTCTTTCCCGTCGGTTGAACGACGATTCCGTCATTTGCGTAATTCCGGACGACGCAATGGGTGATCGTCAACGACCCGCCCGAGTTGACCACGATGCCGCTACCCCCCGTCTTGAGCCCATCGATGGTCAGGTGAGTGAGGTTGACCACGTCGTTTGTCCCGGCGTTGATGGTGATGGCATCGCCGGCGCTGCGGTTGATGCCGGCGCCTTCGATCCCCGCGATGCTGATCGATTGGGTGATGGTCATGGCGCCGTAATTCGCCGGATCGAGCACCTTGACCGTGCCGAAGGCAATGGTTTGGTTGATCGCGAATTGGAAGGTGCGGCAAGGCTGGGCCTCCGAGCAAGTGCCGGTATCGACGCCCTTGCCCGAGACAAAGGTCGCTTTAGATAGAGCCTGCGCCGGAGCGGCGGCGTCAAGGCAAGACACGGACAGAAGTGCGCCGGCGATCGCCAGCGGGGATGAAAGCTTGAACATGATGGGCCCTCCTTGCAAGGCGGCGCGAAACTGCGCCGTCCCGGAGCCTATCCGGAACATTTGCCGGACGCCACGTGGGCATGGGTAATCGCCCGTCCGATCATTGCCTTCGCCAATGCCAGTGCCGTGAACTTTGCACGTGGGCCGGCTGAGCTTTGTGTTTGCAATCGCGCCGCCGCAGCAGACTTCCACCTCGCCCCACCGCAGGGGAACTTTTGACAAAGCTCGCTGTTTAGCCCCGGCGTTCAACGGAAAACACGGAGAAATGACGATGCAGAAGAAATTCGGAATAGCCGTGGTTACGGCTCTCCTCGCCTCGCCTCTCGCGGTTCAGGCGCAAGGCGTTTTTGGAGGAATGGAGCGCGGAGCGGCGCAAGGTAATGCCGCTGCCGGTCCGATTGGCGGGGTCGTCGGCGGCGCGGTCGGCGGCACGGTCGGCGGCGTCAACGGGGTGCTCGGCATCCATCCACGCTACCATCGCCATTGGGCGTACGAGCACCGCTCGGCTTACCGCCATCACCGGCACCATCGCTATTATTAGTGAGTAGCGCGCAGCGCCGCTTTGTGGGGATTTAATAAGTCTCTAATTTTGGCGTGCGTGTCCTGAACTTTACCCGGCGGCCGGCCGAGCATTGTGTTTGCATTCGCGCTGCCAAAGGCTCATTTTCGCGCTGGCGCCATTCCGGCGTCGCCCGCAAGGAGGCGCTCGTGCGCAGCATTGTATTCGTTGCTTCGCTCATTTGCTGTCTGGTCTTACCCGACGTGGTGTCCGCGATGACCGTCGCCCCAGGAGCTACGGTCGCCAAGGCCGCCATCACGCAGATCGTGCCCACGGTTGGCGGATGCGGTCCCGGCCGACATCGCGTGGGGCCCCACGGCCGCTGCGCGCGGATCCGGCACTAATTCAATCGGGGTCCATCGGTTGGACCGATGGATTGCCGGCTTCCCTCGCGGCGCAACATGCCGCCTTTCTCCCGGGCCCGCCACGCGAAGGCGAAGGATCAGGGGTAAAATCAGCCATCCACCGTGGCGGGTTGCCGCTGGCGCAGGCGCCCGCGCATGCGCCTTTTCCCCGCAAAACCTGTCGCGCAACATGGCTCGCCTTGCTAAGAGAGGCGAACATACTTGAGCTTTCCGGGGCAGACCTTTGTCTTTTGCCGATCAGCGCGCCGAACGCATCATCGCCCATCTCTCCGGCGCCGGATACACGCGGTGTGAGCCGCCGATCCTGCAACCGGCTTCGATCTTCTTCGATTCCGGCGAGGAGTTGCGCGGCCAGCTTTACCTCACAAGCGATCTTTCCGGCGCCGACTATTGCCTGCGTCCGGAATACACGATTCCAGTCCTGGTCGCCTATCTCGCCACGGAGAGTGCTGGAGAGAGCGCACGCTTCTCCTACTGCGGGCCAGTTTTCCGGTTTCTCCCGGGCCGCGCAAGCGAATTCACGCAAGCTGGAATTGAAAGTTTTGGCCGCGCCGACCGGGAGGCGGCGGACGCCGAAATCCTCGCCCTCGCGCTCGAAGCGGCAAGCGACGCCGAACAATGCGAGGCCGCCCCATCGCGGCTCATTGTGCGGATCGGCGACGCCGGGCTGTTTTTCCGGCTGCTCGACGCGCTCGATCTCACGCCCCAGTGGCGCCGCCGCATTGCGCGCGGCCATTCGCAAGGCAAATCCCTCGACACGATCCTGCGGCCAGGCTTGAACGGCGCCGACCATTCTGGCGTGCTCGGCGTTTTGGAAGGCGCCGATAAGCAAGGCGCCCGCGCGCTCGTCGAGGACCTTCTGTCCATCGCGGGCGTGGCCCCGGCGGGTGGCCGCAGCCCAGCTGAGATCGCCGATCGTTTCCTCGAACAGGCGGCGCTCAAGGCGGGCTCGGGATTTTCCGCGGAAAAGCGCGCGGTCATCGAGCAATTCCTGGGCGTGGAAGGCGAGCCTAAGAACGCGTCCGCGCGGTTGCGCGCGCTTGCCGCCGGAGCGAACCTCGATCTTTCCGCCGCCCTCGACAGTTTCGACAAACGGCTTGGGCTTGTCGCCCAGCACGGGCTCAATGCCACAATACTCCATTTTGCCGCGCGCTTCACCGGCAATCTCGACTATTACACAGGTTTCGTTTTCGAGGCGCGTGAGCACGGCGCGGCAGAACCTGCCATCAGAGGCGGCCGCTACGACGAGCTTCCGCAAACGCTTGGCGCGAAACAGCCGATTCCCGCCATCGGCGCGGCGATCTGGAGCGGTCGCCTCGGCGCGGAACGGGGGGCGCCATGAGTTCACATGGCGCCAAGAATCCTCTCGTGCTCGCGGTTCCCTCCAAGGGGCGGTTGCAAGAAAACGCCGCGGCTTTTTTCGCCCGCGCGGGTCTCGAACTCGCGCACGGGGCGCGGGATTACCACGGCACGGTGGCCGGCCTGGAGAATGTCCAAATAGCGTTTCTTTCCGCAACCGAAATTGTCGCGCAATTGGCCGCCGGCCATGTGCATCTCGGCGTCACCGGCGAGGATCTCGTTCGCGAAGCCATTGCCGATGCCGAAGCGAAAGTCGAGCTTTTGGCGCCGCTCGGCTTCGGCCACGCCCATGTGGTGGTTGCCGTGCCGCGCGCGTGGATCGATGTGAAGACCATGGCCGATCTGGAGGATGTCGCGGCGGCCTTCCGGGCGCGGCGCGGCGAGCGGATGCGCGTCGCGACCAAATATGTTCATCTGACCCGGCGCTTTTTCGCTGAGCGGCATGTCGCCGATTACCGCATCGTCGAGAGTCTTGGCGCGACCGAGGGCGCACCGGCCGCGGGCAAGGCCGAGCTCATCGTCGATATTACGACGACCGGCGCGACGCTTCTCGCCAATGCCCTCAAAATTCTCGACGACGGCACGATTTTGCGCTCGCAAGCCAATCTCGTGGCGTCTCTTGGCGCCGACTGGAGTCCTGGCCCCCGCGAAACCGCCCGCATCATTCTCTCGCGCATCGCGGCGGAAGAGGAGGCGCGCACGACGCGCGAGGTCTTGGCCGTGCTTTCGCGATTTGAGAATTCTTTGTTCGCGGAAGCGAAGGCTGCGTTTTCCGCCCGCGCGCGCTTCCATGCGGCCGATGGACGCCTGAGCTTGAATTGCCCGAAAGACAAGGCCGCGCCGCTCGCCGATTGGCTGATCGCGCATGGCGCGACCCATGTCTGCGTGGCGGCGCAGGACTACGTGTTCTTGGCCGAGAACCCGCTGTACGAGAAACTCATCGCAAGGCTGCCGCGCTGAGGAAGGCTGCAAGGCCATCTCGAAGGATGGGGGCGAGGCTTTGCATGCGCGCGAGCCTAGCGTGTTTTCCGGCCCCACTGTCAGACCTCGCTTGGGATTGGAACGAATGTCCCGCGATTTGTTATTTTCCACCCAGCCGAATGGGCACCGCCGGGGCGACCGTTTTGCCTTCACGAGCGAGCCTTTTCCGTTGCTCGGCCTTGCCGTGCTCCCTCCTTCAGCGCGGGGTGGCAATGCTATTGGCGAGGGTATATGCGGATTGGTAAACCTCGAGAGATGAGCGAAATCCGATGCGCTCTGGAACGGCATGGGCATGATATGGCCGCCGCAGCAGGAGGCCGCGCTAAAGGCCGTCACTAACTGGTTGAAACGCGGCGAGCCGCAATTGTTCCGGCTCTTCGGCTATGCGGGGACCGGCAAGACCACGCTCGCCAGAAAAATCGCCGAGGATATCGATGGCGGCGTCGCCTTCGCGGCTTTCACCGGAAAGGCCGCGCTCGTTTTGCGTTCCAAGGGCTGCGCGGACGCGCGCACGATCCACAGCTTGATCTACCGGTGGCGGGAGACCGATGCGCAAGAGCTTTCCTTCGTTCTCAACGAAGCCAGCGCCGTTGCGACATCGAGCCTCGTCATCATCGACGAATGTTCGATGGTCGATGCCGAGCTCGGCCGCGATCTTTTGTCCTTCGGCAAGCCGGTGCTGGTCCTTGGCGATCCGGCGCAATTACCTCCCGTCAAGGGCGGCGGGTTCTTCACCGAAGGCCCGCCCGACGTGATGCTGACCGAGGTGCATCGCCAAGCGGTGGACAATCCGATCATCAAAATGTCCATGCTTGTGCGCGAAGGAGGAAGGCTTTCCCTCGGCGCTTATGGCGAGAGCCTCGTCGTCGAGCGGGCCAACATCGATTCCGGCGCGGCGACCGCGGCCGATCAGCTGCTCGTTGGCCTCAACCGCACCCGCCACTCGTATAACAAGAGGATGCGCGAACTATTCGGGCGCGCCGATGTTTTTCCGCAAGCGGACGACAAGCTGGTCTGTCTCAAAAACAACAAGACCAAGGGTCTTTTGAACGGTGGGATCTGGCTCGTGAAATCCACCGCGCCAACCCGGAAGAAGAGGCTTGCGCTGAACATTGTGCCGGAGGACGATCCGGCCCGCAAGCCGCTGCGCATCGGCGTGCTGCCGGAATTCTTTCAAGGACTGGAAGATAGTCTAAGCCCAACAATCCGGCGGGAGTCGGATGAGTTCGCTTACGGCTATGCGCTCACCGTGCATAAGGCGCAGGGGTCGCAATGGAACCATGTCGTATTGTTCGATGAAAGCTTCGCGTTTCGCGAACACCGCAACCGCTGGCTCTATACCGGCATTACCCGCGCCGCGGAGCGCCTCACGATTGTCGTATGAGATGTTTGGCGCGCCCGCGCGGCGCATGCGCCAGAAGGCAATCAGGCCCGCTTGTCCGGCCATCGGCAGAGATCGGAGATTAGGCAGCGTTCGCATTCCGGACGGCGGGCCTTGCAAATATACCTGCCATGCAGGACCAGCCAATGATGAGCATGGGGCTTGAACGCACCGGGAATGATTTTCTCAAGCCCGCGTTCGACCTCGAGCGGCGTCTTGCCGGCCGCCAGGGGAATGCGGTTGGAAACTCGGAAAATATGGGTGTCGACGGCGATGACAGGCGCCCCGAAAGCAATATTCAAGACCACATTGGCGGTCTTGCGGCCTACTCCGGGGAGCGTTTCGAGCGCCTCGCGGCTGTGCGGCACCTCGCCACCGAAATCCTTGACGAGCCGCTGCGACAAGGCGATCACGTTTTTTGCCTTGGCGCGGTAAAGCCCAATCGTCTTGATCATGTCCCGGAGCTTTTCCTCGCCGACCGCCGCCATTTTAGCTGGGCTGCCGGCCACGGCGAAAAGCGCGCGCGTGGCCTTGTTGACGCTGACGTCGGTCGCTTGCGCCGAAAGCACGGCCGCGACGAGCAGGGTAAAAGCGTTCACAAAGTCGAGTTCGCTTTTGGGGTACGGATTGGCGGCTTCGAAGCGGCGGAAAATTTCTTCCACCCTTGCTGGGTCCGGCGGGATTCGTCCCGCGTGTTGCGGTTTCGCGGCGCGGCCGATTTGCGCTGGTGGCGTACTCAGCTTCGTCTTCCGCGCGGAAGTGGCACCGTCCGAATTTTTGGCGGCCGGTTTTTTAGCTGCCGTGCTTCTTTTGCGCATCCGCGCGTTATAAAATCTACCCACCAGCGAGAGCAAGGCTGGGGCTCGGCCCCTTGTAGAGGGAATTCAGCGCCGCGCGGGATTTTCGGCGCGGCACCCAAAATTTGCGGCTGTTCTCGGCGAGGCAAATCGCATGAATTTTGCAAGTATCTATTGCATTACGCAAGTCCTTGAAAAACCAGGGGCGCGGCTCTTATGCAAGAATTTTGAATTTTGGATTTAGGGCATGTAGGGCTAATGCAACAATCCTAGGCCGTGGGGACGGATATGGGGAAATATAGGGTGGTGGGATTCCCAAATCACTTTTTCGATGATTCATGGGTGGTCAGTCTTAGGAGGGCTGACCATGCTGACGAAAATGACCGAGGAGGAATGGGCGATTGCGCTCGATGCATTCCCGGCCTGCCGGTCGCGGCGGGGCGATAAGGGGCGGGACGACTGAAGGTTTCTCGAAGCCTTGCCCTATTTCACGGTCCACAACATCACCTGGCGGGCGCTTCCGGCCGAATTCGGGAATGGAAACAGCGTCTGGAAATGCTTCTCGCGGTTGCGCCAGAGCGGTGTATTCGAGGCCTTTTTCGAGGTGTTCGCATCGTTGAGTGAAACGGCGCATCTCGTGCAGATGTTCGATTCGACCGTCATCCGCGCGCAGGTCTCGGCGGCGGGCGCAGGGGGCAAGAAGGTCAAGC
>JBOHJV010000061.1:0-17557 GCA_050728695.1 Methylocella sp.
CATTTTGGTGCGGGCGACAACGCGCGGCTTCTTCAGAATGAGATTCCTAAAACCTCGGAATATCCGGGAACGGCAGCCGCCCGCCGCGCACATGCATTTTGCCCAGCTCCGCGCAGCGATGGAGCGTCGGGAAGACTTTTCCAGGATTTAGCAGCTGCTTTGAATCAAACGCGCATTTCACAGCGATCTGTTGAGCGAGATCGATCTCGGAAAACATTTCCGGCATCAGATCGCGTTTCTCTACGCCGACGCCATGTTCGCCCGTCAACACACCGCCGGCCGCAACGCAGAGGCGCAAAATATCCGCGCCAAATTCTTCCGCGCGCGAGAGTTCACCGGGCTTGTTGGCATCATAGAGGATCAACGGATGCAAATTACCATCGCCCGCGTGAAAGACATTCGCGACCCGCAAGCCATGGCGCGCCGATAATTCCCGCATCCCCGAGAGAACTTTTGCCAATTCCTTGCGCGGGATCGTGCCGTCCATGCAGTAATAATCGGGCGAGAGGCGGCCGACCGCCGGGAACGCCGCCTTGCGTCCGGCCCAGAATGCATGGCGCTCGGCCTCGGAGGCGGAAATCCGGCAGTTCGAAGCGCCACCGGCGAGCGCGATCTTTTCGACGAGCGAAACGAGATAATCGACTTCGACGGGCGGCCCGTCGAGCTCGACAATCAAAAGCGCCTCCGCCTCGCGCGGATAGCCGGCATGGACAAAATCTTCCGCTGCCTGGATCGCGGGCTTGTCCATCATTTCCATGCCCCCCGGAACGATGCCCGCCGCGATAATGCCGGCGACGCAGGCCCCCGCCTCCTCGCTGGAGTTAAATGCAATCAACAACGCGCGGGCAGATTCTGGCGCGCGCAAAATGCGTACTGTCACCTCGGTCACGACGCCGAGCATTCCCTCCGAGCCGATAACAAGAGCGAGCAGATCGTAGCCCGCTTGGTCGAGATGGCGCCCGCCGAGCCGAATGACCTCGCCGGTCATCAGCACCATCTCGCAGCCCAAAACATTATTGGTGGTGAGGCCGTATTTGAGACAATGCACGCCGCCGGAATTTTCCGCGACGTTGCCGCCGATCGAGCAGGCGATTTGCGAGGACGGATCGGGGGCGTAATAAAAGCCTTGCGCCTCGACGGCACAGGTGATCGCGAGATTGGTGACGCCGGGCTCGACGATCGCGAACCGGTTGGCGAAATCGATCTCCTTGATCTTGTTGAATTTCATCATGGAGAGGAGAACGCCGTCCTCAAGCGGAAGGGCGCCGCCCGAGAGCGAGGTTCCGGCGCCACGCGGCACGACTTTGACGTTATTCTCGTGACAATAGGAGAGAACACCGCGCACTTGCGCGACATTGTCCGGCAGCACCACGACCATGGGTAAGGCCCGGTAGGCGGTGAGCGCGTCGCTTTCGTAAGGCCGCCGGCCGGTCTCTTGTTCGATGACGCCTTCGCCGGAAACAATGCTCCGCAACGCCGCGACAATATTTGCCCGCCGCGCGAGAACGCTTGCATCGACGTCCATCGCTTTCATCTCATTTGAACTCGTGCGCAAAGGACCCGCACTCCGATCGCTGGTCCGCAAAAGTCCAGCCAGCGGAGGTGCTTCAAACCGAAATCGCCAATCGCGTGACGAGACCGTCGGCGAACCATTGTGAGAGGAAGCCGGCGGCCCGCTGCGTCACGCCCGCGTCGTAGC
Organism: Methylocella sp.; assembly: GCA_050728695.1. Classification (GTDB taxonomy): domain Bacteria; phylum Pseudomonadota; class Alphaproteobacteria; order Rhizobiales; family Beijerinckiaceae; genus Methylocapsa. The sequence continues at coordinate 1,700 of JBOHJV010000061.1, forward strand.
GCTGGAATGCGAGAAGCGCACAAATATCTCCAAAGTTCATGCCCTGTTGTGCCTCCATCACCGCCAGACGTTCGTCTTCCGCGAGCGGGCGATAAAACGACTGGCCATCGTTGCGCCAAAAGATGATCGCTTCCTCGCCTTGCTGGATGGCCGGAGCCTCTTCCTCCGCGGCGAGAGCCGCATAGATCCGCGCAATTCCGCCGGCGAGATCGAGAAGCCTGACGCTCGGATGGAATTCGAAGGCGAGGCGCGGCCAGTCTTCAGCGCTTATGTCTCGCAAGGCATCGATAGTGCTGATTGGCGCATCGGGGGCATCGAAGGCATCCAACAGCGCGCGTTCGAACCGCGCTAGATCGATGGCGCTCCGGTTCCTTCGCCATGGCGCCGTCTTGTGCATGAAATCGGGCAGGCGCGTGCCGTACCATCGCGCGTTGGGCTGACGAGAAGGGACCGACTCGATATAGCCTTCGACAAGAAGGCCGAACGCTTCCTCGCCGAGGTGAGCCCGGAGAACCGGAAAGTCGGTCGACAAAAATTCCGCCAGACGCAAGCGATAGGCGTCGTGATAGACCGCAAACAAGGTCGCGCGATCTGTCCTGCGCGAATCCGCGATCGCGGCGAGAATGGTGTCATCGCTTTTCACTATTCCGGCCTGGAACCGCATTTGCAGTTCGGCGAGCTTCATGTCACGGCCTCCTGCGCTTGGGTTCTCGCGCCAGCAGCGACCGCTCGCGCGCGATCGAGTTCCGCCATGAGGTCGTCAAACGGCGGGAAGTTGTCGTCACGCTCGATCATCGTCGAGATTGATCCGAACCGTGGGCAGACCTCATGATAGAGCGACCAAACTTCCTCACAGATCGGCTGATCATGCGTATCAATCTTGTGCGTCACCGCTTCTGTGTGGCCCGCGAGATGGAGCTGGACCACGCGGTCGTCCGGAATGGCGGCGATGAAACTTGCCTGATCGAAGCTATGATTGAAACTAGAAACGAAGACGTTGTTGACGTCGAGGAGCAGCCAGCAATCGGCGCGCTCCGCCATCTCGCGGATGAACGTCCATTCGTCCATTTCGGATTCGGTGAACGTCACGTAGCTGGACACGTTCTCGATCGCGAGGCGGCGCCCGAGGAAATCCTGGACCCGCCTTATGCGGTCGACGACATGGTCGAGCGCCTCCGAGGTATAAGGAACGGGCAGGAGGTCGTGCAAATTGACGCCGTGCACGCCGGTCCAGCACAAGTGATCCGAGATCCATTCTGGCTGAATCCGGCCGGCAAGGCTCTTGAGCGCCCTGAGATAGTCGAAATCGAGCGGCGCGGTTGAAGCAATCGACATCGAGACGCCGTGCATCACAACTGGATAGGCGCCGCGAATCCGCTCGAGCATCGCAAGCGGCCGGCCGCCAGGAACCATGAAATTCTCGGAAATCACTTCAAACCAGTCGACCCTCGGATTTTTCTCAAGGATGTCCTGGTAGTAGACCGGCCGCAGACCGAGGCCGAAACCCAGCGGGGTAGGCCGCTCCATAGATTGCTCCTGTCGCCATCGTCCGAGAAGGAGACAGGCGGACGAAGCAATCCGCCTGGCTTCGAAATGGATCAGCCGACGGTGCCGCCCTTCTTTTCGCAGGCACGCTTTGATTTTTCTAGCAGGTACCCCTGCCCCTTGCAGGCGTTCTGGCCCTTGCAGGCGTTGTTCGCGGTCTTGCAGGCGCTCTTGCCCTTGCAGGCGTTGATCCCCATGCAGTGGACCGCCGCCTTCTTGGCGGAAGCCGGGGCGGGGGATAGGCCGCCGATGGCAAGCGCGATCGCCGCAACGGCGAGGGTCGCACCGGATACGATATTGGTCTTCACATTGATCTCCTCGGGAATTGGCTCGCAAGGCGAGCACCTCGTGAGCTCAGGCGAGAGCGCACGAAACGTTAAACGCTCCAGCCCCCGCCAGCGTTACAGGATCACGGTTTTGTGATCGCCGGAACCATTGATTTGGACCAGAATGACAACGGGTTCGCAGCCGACGCTATTCTTAAGCGCATGGTTGTAGTAACACTTGTCTTAAATTCACTCGGTGGACATTGCATTTGTATTGAACTCCTTTCAATTTGGGAGGCGGCAAGCGCATCGCAGCTTGCGCTATTAACCGAAACAAAATACCCAAGGCTTTGTCCTCGGGAGGGCGGGATCATAGGTATCGCCTTGCCCTCAGTCGCCGTGGTTCCTATAAGCACTCCCATTCCACACGCGGATTGCGCGGCCCTGCTTGAAGGGCCGCCCCCGGTGGCCTCTCGATCCTGCCGGAGCGAGCGGTCCATAACGATCCGTGGCGGCCAAAACCGGAGAACAACTAACCATGGCCTTGCCTGAATACACGATGCGCGGTCTCCTCGAATCTGGGGCTCATTTCGGCCATCAGTCGCACCGCTGGAACCCGAAAATGGCGCCGTTCATTTTCGGCGCCCGCAACAATATCCATATCATCGACCTTGCCCAGACGGTGCCGTTGCTACATCAGGCCTTGAAGGCGATCTCCGATACGGTGGCGAGGGGCGGCCGCGTGCTTTTCGTCGGCACCAAGCGGCAAGCCCAGGAGGCGATCGCCGATGCGGCGAAAAAATCGGCGCAATATTACATCAATTCGCGCTGGCTTGGCGGCATGTTGACGAATTGGAAGACGATTTCGGCCTCGATCCAGCGCCTGCGCAAGGTCGACGACCTGCTTGGCCGCGGCGGCGCCGGACTGACCAAGAAAGAGCGCCTGATGATATCGCGCGAACGCGACAAGCTCGAAAAGGCGCTCGGCGGCATCAAGGACATGGGCGGCACGCCGGATCTGATCTTCGTGATCGACACCAACAAAGAGCAATTGGCGATCAAGGAGGCGCGGCGGTTGCGGATTCCGGTGGCGGCGATCCTTGATACCAACAGCGATCCGGACGGCATCACCTATCCAATTCCAGGCAACGACGATGCGGGCCGGGCGATCGTCCTCTACTGCGATCTCGCCGCCCGCGCGGCTATCGACGGCATTTCGCGGGCGCAAGGTTCGGTCCGCGTCGATTTGGCCGAAATGGAACACCCGACCGCCGAGGAACTGCCCGCCGGCGATGGCGCGATCGGCGACGGACATGATTCGCCTGGAGAAGTTTTCGAGCTGCTTACCGCGCCGCGCGGCGCCCCCGACGATCTCGCCAAATTGCCGGGCATCGGGCCTCAAATCGTCAAGAAACTCAACGATGCCGGTATTTATCACTATTGGCAGATCGCCGCCATGACGCCGGAAAATGCCGCCAGGATCGATCATGATCTCAAGCTCGCCGGCCGCATCGAACGCGACGGCTGGATCGATCTCGCCCGCGGTCTCGTCGCTGGCTGAAGCACAAGCTTTTGCATGAGCCGAATGATTTCGTGATTTTGGCGCTTTCCGGATCCCCCCGCCGGCGGCGGGCCGGCCGCCCGGAAGCGCCTGCCGGAAGATGAAGGAAGACCGATATGGCGAACGTCACCGCCTTGATGGTGAAGGATCTTCGCGAGAAGACCGGCGCCGGCATGATGGATTGCAAAAATGCCCTCGGCGAGACCGGCGGCGAAATCGAAGCGGCGATCGACTGGCTGCGCAAGAAGGGGCTTTCCAAGGCGGCCAAGAAATCCGGCCGGATCGCCGCCGAGGGGCTCGTCGCGATTTTTGTCCGCGGCTTCGACGGAGTGGTTGTCGAGCTCAATTCCGAGACGGACTTCGTAGCCAGGAACACGGAGTTTCAGGCGCTGGCCAGGAACATCGCGCGCCTTGCCGTCGAAACCGGCACGACCGATGTCTTGGCTTTGAAAGACGCTGCCTATCCGGGCGGCGGGACGCTCGCCGACGCGATCGCCAACGCCATCGCGACGATCGGCGAAAACATGACGTTGCGGCGCGCCGCCGCCTTGCATGTCGGGCAAGGGTTTATCGGCCAATATATTCATAATGCGGTAGCCGAAGGCCTTGGAAAGATCGGCGTTCTCGTTGCCCTGGAGTCGAGCGCCGACCGCCAAGCGCTGGCGCCGCTCGCACACTTGATCGCGCTTCAGGTAGCGGCGGCAAATCCGCTCGCGCTGGAACCAACAGACCTCGATCCCGCTATTGTCGCCCGTGAAAAAGCTGTGCTTGCCGGCAAGAACGCGGATAAACCAGCGGATCGACTCGAAAAAATCGTCGAGTCGGGATTGAAAACCTATTTTAAGGAAGTTTGTCTTCTCGAGCAGCCGTCGATCCAGCCCGAACACGCGGGCAAGTCAATCGGCCAGGCCGTCGCCGAGGCCGGGAAGATTGCCGGTGAGCCGATCCACTTGAAAGCTTTCGTGCGCTACGCTCTCGGCGAGGGAATCGAGAAACAGGAAAGCGATTTCGCGGCGGAAGTCGCCGCCGCAAGAGGCGAAACGAAGCGCGGCGATGATGACCGCGAGGGTTAAGCGGCTAATATCTGACGCCAAATAAGGTTGCCGCATTGGCTGCTCCGTTTGAGGCGGATCGCGGCGGGTTGCGGCAATTTTGCGATGCGGCTGTCTATGGTTTATATTTGACTTGCGGCCGGTTTCGCGGGAGGTTCCACATGCTCGCCGTCGCATCGGCTCTATCTGCTTCTCGAGGGAGGAATTCAATGTTTGTTCGCCGTTTTTTTCCGCTTGTCGCTGTCTCCGCGGCGTCGATCTTGTTTGGCCTCGTGCCTATTGGACAGTCCGCGGCCCAAGACGTACGCCACATTTGCAGCGGAAAATACCAAGACGCCAAGGCGGCGGGCACTTTGAACGGCGAAACCTGGCCGCAATTTTACAGCAAGTGCGCGGCGGAAGCCAAGGCGAACCCGCCCGCGGCCGCGGCGGTGCCGGCCGCGGCGCCTCTCGACGTGCGCCATATTTGCAGTGGAAAATACCAGGACGCCAAGGCGGCAGGCACTTTGAACGGCGAATCGTGGCCGCAATTCTACAGCAAATGCGCGGCCGAAACCAAAGCGAACGCGCCCGCGGCAGTTGCGCCCCCGGCACCCGCGCCCGTTGTCGCGGCGCCGCCACCCCCGCCCCCCGCGCCAGTCGTTGAGGCGCCGCCCCCGCCACCCGCGCCAGTTGTCGAGGCGCCGGCGCCGCCCCCCCCGGCTCCCGTCGTTGCCGCGCCGGCAGTCACGCCAGCTCCGGTCAATCCGCTCAAGAAGCCCGCGACGAAGCCGGTGGCGCCGGCCACGACGGCGGCGCCAAGCACCGCCGTCTTTCCCACCGCCATTGCCCCGGCCTATGCCAAAGAAAAGCCCGGCAAGGCTCGCATGAAAACCTGCGATGATCAATATAAGGCGAACAAAGCAACCAATGCCAATGGCGGCCTGAAATGGATCCAGAAGGGCGGCGGCTATTGGAGTGAGTGCAACAAGCGTTTGAAAGGGTAACGCCGCCTCGGTACCATGTAAGTAGAAACGTGGGGCCGGATTTTATCCGGTCCCCGCGGACTAGCCCAAATAGGCATACGTCGCGCCGAGTGAGCCCAGCACACCTAGCGCAAGGGCGGCGTACCAAGGCCAACGCTGCCCCCGCACGATGATTGAGATGGTCGCGATCGCGATCGCCACATGAAGAAGCGTTACGGCAACCGTCAAAATATGATGGCGGTTTTCGTGCCGTTCGCTGTCCGTCAGCTTTTCCTCGGCTTGACGTTCAAGCGCCTGCCCTTTGGCAAAAAGCTCCTGTTCGTCCGCGCCATTCCTCTCCGCCTGTTTTTTGAAATCGTCGGAAGCCGGCCCGGGGGTTGCCGCGGCGATGGCGTAAAGATTTTTTTTGATGCTTTTTGCCTGATAAAAATTCCACGTATCGGTTGCTTTGTTTTGCAAGAGCACGGCCGCGTTCTTGTCGCCTATGGCATCTGCGGTCTCCAGCGTCTCGAGACTGCCGACGGTCGCGGCGACGACGGCGAGGATCGCAATCGTGATTGATACCTGGGTGAGAAATGGATCGCCCAAAAGAGAAGCGTGCTCGGCGTGTTCGGCGTGTTCGAAATGTTCAACTGGAGATTCGGACATGAACCCACTCCTCGCGCTGGAAACGGGGGTTGTAGCGCGACGCCGTTATGAGGGCAATGAAACGGCCGGCGCGCGGCCAAAACCCCGCGCATCGTGCAGGGCGCCGGCAAGCGCGCTATTGATGTTCTTCCTTGCAACAAATAATCGTCCGGATTGCGTGAAAGCTCAAACTGAAAGGCGATTTCGGGCTTTGCGTTGTCAGCCGGTGCGCCGCCGCAAAGGGAGCCGCACGCCCTCGTGTTCCAGCAGCCAGCGCTTGCGCTTAAGACCGCCGCCATATCCCTTCAATGATGCATCAGCGCCAATGACGCGATGGCAGGGCACGACGACACCAACTGGATTGGCACCAATCGCCAAGCCGACGGCGCGCATTGATTTCGGACGGTCGAGCCGCAATGCCAGTGCGCCATAGGTCACTGTCCGACCGGCTGGAATCGCGCGCAATGCCGCCCACACTTCGCGCTGAAATGCCGTGCCGCCCGTTTTCACGGGCAGATTGTCGATCGCCAACAAGTCGCCTTCGAGATACCTCTCAACCAATCGGCGCGCGGCTGACACCGAGGTTGTAGCGATCAAGGTTAAGCTGTTGGCGCCATAGTGCAGCCGCAGAAGCCTATGCATCCGCGCCTCGTAATCTTCCCAGTCAAGCGCACGTAGAAAGCCTTCATCATCGGTTGCAACAAGCATATCCCCGGCTGGTGCCGATACGTGTTCAAGATTGAAGGTCAGATTTGGCATGAGCAGTAGTCCCGTCTATCGCAGTCATCGCCTCCATGCCAGATTTTCTCACGGCCCGCTGGCCGTTTTCGGACCTGATCACCGGTGATGATAACAACGTAATCGCGGTTCGCGAGGAGCTTTAAGAGCATCGAAGGGTGCGCTCACGAAGGTCAAGAAACAGCTTCGCGATGTCCGTTCTTGGGAGTTCGCCGCAACGCTCGCCCGAGTCGGCGGCTCCCCGATACCCCTCGTTGCCGCACGCTCCGTCGGGCGGCGGAGACCTGTCACAGAGTGGGTTAACCCTGCATGTTCTTACTTCGAAATGGCCGAGTCCGAAAGCCGCGAGACATCGGACGCCAAGAATGCGATCATGAATCCATGGACCTCAATCATGCCGCTTGCTATCGCGCCATTTGCGCCCGTGACGTTCGTTTTGATGGACGGCTCTTCACGGGCGTCAAGACCACGGGAATTTACTGCCGCCCGGTATGTCCCGCGCGGACTCCGAGGAGCGAGAACGTCACGTTTTTTCTTTCCGCGGCCGCGGCCCAGGAAGCCGGTTTCCGGCCATGCCTGAGGTGCCGTCCCGAGACCGCGCCTGACCTCGGCGCGTGGCGAGGCACCTCGAATACGGTGTCGCGGGCCCTGGCGTTGATTGAGTCGGGCGCGCTGGATGAGGCTGACGTCGAGACGTTCGCGCAGCGGCTCGGGGTAGGCGCCCGTCAGCTTCGCCGGTTGTTCCGGAGACACCTTGGCGCATCGCCGATCGCGGTTGCGCAAACGCGACGCGTGCTGCTCGCCAAACAATTGATCCATGAGACGCATCTGCCGATGTCGGAGATCGCCTTAGCAGCGGGATTCGGCAGTATCCGCCGATTTAATGAAACCTTTCACCAGCTTTTCGGACGCGCGCCTTGTGCCCTGCGCCGGGGCAACGTTGCCGCTATTTCTGCTGGAGCAAGCGGCGGGGTGACGGTTCTTCTGCGTTATCGAGCGCCTTATGACTGGCCCGCGATATTATCTTATTTGCAGGCCCGCGCCATTCCCGGTATCGAAGAGGTTACGAACAACGGTTATGCGCGCACGATCGAGATCAAAGGCGCGCGCGGAACTGTCGCGGTGCGGACAGCTGACGGCAACGCTCTGCGCGCCATGATACGATTTCCGCAGCTATCTGCATTGCCGGCGATCATCGCGCGTTTGCGGCGCGCATTCGATCTAGCTGCGGACCCGGACGCGATCGGCGCTCATTTGGCGGAGGACCGGACTCTTGCGCCATTGATCGCGGCGAGGCCCAGGCTGCGAGTACCGGGAGCGTGGGATGGTTTCGAACTTGCTGTTCGTGCAGTGCTTGACCAACAAATCACCGTGAAAGCTGCGATTGACCTCGCAGGGAAATTGGTGGCGGCTTACGGAGAGCCTCTTGCCGCCCACGATACCGGAAACAGCCGGCTCACTTGCACGTTTCCTCGTCCCGAACGCCTGGCCGGCGCCGATCTATCGAGCCTCGGCATGCCAAGGGCGCGCGCCGCGGCCCTCTCATCCTTGGCGGCCGCCGTGACGGCCGACCCAGAAATTTTCTGCGCCAGACGAAACCTTGAAGAGGCAATAGCGAAACTGTGCAGACTGACCGGCGTCGGCGAATGGACCGCGCAATATATCGCGATGCGCGAGCTGCGCGAGCCGGACGCGTTCCCCGCGACAGACACAGGCCTAATGCGCGCCCTGGCCGATCAAGATGGGAAGCGCCCAAGCCCGAGCGCGCTACTCGCGCGGGCCGAGCGCTGGCGCCCGTGGCGAGCATACGCCGCGCAACACTTGTGGGCATCCTTCGCTCAGGCGACAAGCGTCTCGTTCGGCGCGAAATGTCCGGCGTTTTAATGGACAGAGGAAGCCCCGAAATCTATAAATCGGCCGCGCGGGGGCGCGACCGCGCGAGGTTCCGCCAGATACAAAGCTTGGCAAGATAAAGGACTTGACGAGAAATCATGCAGGAAACAAGCCTCGAAGACGCGGGCATCGCGGATCGCTTGGCGCAATCGGCGGTTCACCGCCGTACCATGGTCGATTGCCAGATCCGGACTTTCGACGTGACCGAACAACGGCTCTTGGCACGCATGCTGGAAGTCCCACGCGAGCTTTTCCTGCCCTTGGAGCTGGCGCCGCTCGCTTATTCCGATGCTGAGCTACAACTAAAGCCCGCCGGACCTGGCGGTGAACGGCGCACGCTCTTGCCGCCGCTTGTTCTCGCGCGCCTCATCCAAGGAGCCGGCGTGGCATCGACCGGCGCCGCGCTCGATGTGGGGGCCGCAACTGGCTATACGTCCGCGCTCCTCGCCGGTCTCGCGGGACGTGTCGTGGCGCTCGAGTCGGAGCGCTCCCTATATAATGCGTTGCGGTCGAATCTTGACGCCTTCGGCTTGGCGAAGGTTCAAACCATCTTGGGTCCGCTTGGGGTAGGCGCGCCCGAGGAAGCGCCATTCGACCTGATTTTCATCAATGGCGCGGTCGACGCCAATCTCGAGGCGCTTTTTGCGCAACTGCGGGACGGCGGGCGTCTGGTCGCGATCAAGCGCATTCCTGGCGATCAGGCCGGGCGCGCGGGCAAAGCCGTGCGCTACGAGAAGATCGACGGCGCGAGAGGATATCGCGTCTTGTTCGACGCCTCCGCCCCGGTCCTCGAAGCTTTCCGGCAGAACGAGCAATTCATATTTTCTTGAGAGAGACCATGATCGCTTCTAGTTGACTCGCTCATGCTCTCTATGTTTTTGTTTTGTCGCATGATCTTATCCAAAAAGTCTGCAACTTTTTGGGAACATGCGCTAGTGGAACGCCGTTACATCCGGCGATTTCCAGTGCTGCGGAAATGACGCTTGCGCGACCGTTTTTGGGGAGGTTACTCCGGCTATTTTCAGGACTTGGATGGCCACCTGTGGGAAGTGGCATGGAACACTGCGTGGGAAGCCAAAGATTGATCATCGGCAGCTTCCAACCGTGCTGAATCCGTCACGATAATTGGCGAACGCCATTACCAGCGGATATGGAAGTGTTAGAAGCAGTTCGAGATTGGTGATCCGGAACGGCCATGTCCAAGTTGAGAGTCCATTGCTTCGCCATTTCCCTCGACGGCTATGGCGCAGGTCCCAAACAAGATCGCGAAAACCCCCTCGGTGTCGGAGGCGTCGCGCTGCATGAATGGTTTCGTCCGACCCGCACCTTTCAGAAGACCTTCGGCAAAAGCGGCGGGACGACAGGTATCGACGACGATTTTGCTGCCCGCGGATTTGAGAACATTGGCGCCTGGATCATGGGGCGAAACATGTTCGGCCCGGTGCGTGGCCCCTGGCTGGACGAATCATGGAAGGGATGGTGGGGCGATAACCCGCCTTATCACGTGCCCGTCTTCGTGCTCACGAACCACGCAAGGGCGCCGGTTACCATGGACGGCGACACGACATTTCACTTCGTCACAGATGGCATCCACGCCGCACTGAAGCGCGCCAAGGAAGCTGCCAATGGCCGCGAAATCCGGCTTGGCGGTGGTGTCGCTACAATCAAGCAGTATCTGCGGGAAGGTCTTGTTGACGAGATGCACGTCGCGATATCTCCGGTTCTGCTCGGTGCTGGCGAGAGTCTCTTTTCCGCGATCGATATGCCAAAGCTCGGCTACCAGCGAACCGAGCACGTTCCCACTGCGGGCACGACGCACGTCGTCTTGAAGCGAAACCGCTAGCCTTCTCCGTCTGCGCGGCCACATCGTGCCCAAAGGCGCGGACAGCACTCTGCCGCATGTTCACACACTGGCGGCTACATTCATGGTGCCCAGTTTTGCCTGAACATGCTTCGCCTAAGCCATTGAACAGCAACACGATTGGCAATGGTGGGGGAGGTAGGACTCGAACCTACGAAGGCTTAGCCAGCGGATTTACAGTCCGCCCCCTTTGCCGCTCGGGACACTCCCCCAACGCCCGAAAAGCAGGGGCGCACGCGCTTATCCGAACCAGGCTTGCCGCTGTCAACTTAAAACCACCCGCTAAAAACTCTGCCGCATCGATGCTTTGCGTTGCGCGCCGAGAGTTGCCGTGACAGGAATTGAGCTCATCCCCAACGTTCTGGACCCGCGATTTGACGCGCGATAAATCGAAACCCTCCGGCGCGACAACCGGCGCTTCAGGCAAGCATATAGAAGCGCCGGAGTCGTCTTTCCGCCAGCCCGCACGTGAAAAGATCTGGCGCCCAAAACTTCGTCCGGCCGGCGCGGGGACCAGTGGGCAAAACCTCGCGCTGGCCAAGGCGCAGATGTTCCGGCGCGCGGCCAGCGGCGTTATTGTTCTTTATGGCTTTCACGCGGTGCGCGAGGCGTTGCGGGCCAAGCGCCGAAAACTCCTCGATATTTATGCCACGGAAGCCGCCGCCCGCCGGCTCGAAGGCGAAATCGCCGGTGCTGGCCTTTGCCCCCATATTGTCGAAGCCGAAGACCTCGGCCGCCGTCTTGGCGCGGGCGCAGTACATCAAGGCGTCATGCTCGAAGCTCTGCCGCTTCCGCCCCTCGAGCTTTCGGACATCGTGCCGCGCAGCGGCATTGTGCTCGTGCTCGATCAGATTACCGATCCGCATAACGCCGGCGCGATCCTGCGCACCGCGGCGGCGTTCGGCGTCGATGCCGTAGTCATGACGCACCGCCACGCGCCCGAAATGGCGGGCGTTGTGGCGAAAACGGCGTCCGGTGGCCTCGAACATGTGGCGATCGTCGGCGTGGTCAATCTCGCCCGCGCGCTCGAACGATTGGGGGACAGCGGCTATCTGCGCCTCGGCCTCGATTCGGGAGCGGAGCTAAATCTGGCGAAGACGCACTTGCGGCGGCCGATCGCGCTTGTGCTCGGCGGCGAAGGCACGGGGCTGCGGCGCCTTAGCCGGGAAAAGTGCGATTTCGTCGTGCGCCTCGATATGCCCGGCGCGATCAAGAGCCTCAATGTCTCAAATGCCTGCGCCGTGGCGCTGACCCTCTTGCATGTGGGTTTGACAGGCTAAGGGATGTTGCCGCCTTCGTCCCTTGCACGCGCGGCAAAAGTCCAGGGACGCCACCAGCGCGCATGGCTTGGCAAGGTTTTGGGCACCGGATCAAATCCAGATGTGCCCCAAGGGTGGCAGCGCAGAAGCCGCGCAAGCCCCATCGCGCCCCCCGCCCAAAGCCCATGCCGCGCGATCGCCTCGTCCATATAGGCCGAGCAGGTTGGTAAATGCCGGCAATGGCTCCCGGCGATCGATGAAAACGTGAGCTGATAGGCGCGGATTACAAAATGTGCGCCGAGGCGGACGATCGTAGACAAAACTTGCATCTGGCTTGCCGCCCGGAGGCGCATAATTTGAGCGACTGTGGCAGATATACACTGGCGAGGCTTCACGCGACAGCTCATAATGTCTGCGAATTCGATTGGCTCAAGATTCGGGTGGCTATCTTGTCGTATGCGCAACGCTTTTCGCTCGCGGGCCTCTTCGCGATCGCAGCTTCGTCCGCCAATGCCGCGGACCTTGCTCCTCCAAATCCTGCCCCAGTCGAGGGCTGGACAATTACCTTGGGGATCGGCCCCGAGGTTTTCACGTCTTTCCCGGGAGCGAACAGCGTCTCGATTTGGCCGACCGGCTATATTACCTACCGGCGTCCTGGCGAGCCCGAACCCTTCGTCTCTCCGGACGATGGATTTGGCATCGCGCTTTTGGACCTTCCTTGGATCAAGGCGGGCCCGGTCGCGCGCTTTATCTCCGAGCGCACGCTCAGCGGTGGCTTCGGAAGCATCGGCAACAACGACAATTTTTTCGGGCTGCACAACGTGGGCTTCACGGCCGAGGTGGGCGGCTTTCTGGAAATCTGGCCCGTCGACTTCATCCGCGCCCGTTTGGAGGCCCGCCAGGGAGTTAGCGGCGCACAGGGCTTCGACGCCAACATCGAACTAGATGGCGTGGCGAGATATGGTCCCTGGACGTTTGCGGCCGGACCGCGCTTTCAACTTGGCGATGATCAATTCGTGAGCGCCTATTTCTCGGTCACGCCTGGGGAGGCATTATTGAATGGCCAGGTTTTTCCCTATCAAGCCCGTGGCGGTCTAGTTGCGGTCGGAGGCCTTGGCTCCGTCAAATATGAATTTACGCCAGCATGGAGCGCGACGGTTTTCGGCGGAGTCAACCGCTACGTCAGCAGCGCGGGAGGAAGCCCGATTCCGAACCTGCTCGGTTCGCTAGATGACATCACCGCCGGCGTCGTCGTCGCCTATACCTTCAATTGGAACGGGTTCTAATCAAATCATTGTGTGGTCCGGGCGCTAGAGCCTGATCGCCCGAGATGTGCGCGGCTTCGATCTGGTTGACGCAGTCGACTGTTGCGTCGAAGGTGAGCAGGGTCGAGGCATGCCGGGCCTTAAATTCGCGAACCGGTTCGAGGATGCCGGTATCTTCCCATTTGCCCTTTGGAGGGGGCCCGTTTTCCTTGAGCATGGCGCGCATCTGATCGCGCAGCGCGCGCAATTCCGGTCCCGTCGCGCCGACGACATGACGGGCCATGATCGATGCCGCCGCCTGACCTAGCGCGCAGGCTTTTACGTCATGGGCGAAATCCACGACTTGGCCATTCTCCATGACAAGGTCGACGACGACCGTCGAACCGCACAGCTTGGAATGGGCCGTTGCCGTGGCCCCTGGCGCCGCGAGCCGTCCCTGGCGCGGAATATTGGCCGCCAGATCGAGGATCCGCTGGTTATAGATATCGAAAAAATTGGCTTCGCTTGGCATAGAGGTCCAGGTGACGGCGCCCCACGCGTACTATATAGGAAATCAGGGTTTGGCGAACGAGATCTGGCAAATTTCCAGGCGAAACTCCCCGGACAAACGTCCGTCCGGTGCTCTTTCCCCGGGAGCAACGCCAGGGACGCACATTCGAACTTTAATGGAGGCGCCACATGGATGCCGTGGTTAAGTCCTTGCTTCAACGTCCACAACCCCAGCCCAGCAGTTCGCCGCTTGTCCGCCCGACGCGCGACGAGGCCGAGGCGGCCGTGCGGGTCCTCCTGCGCTGGACCGGCGACGATCCCTCGCGCGAGGGTCTGCGCGACACGCCAAAACGAGTCGTCAAGGCTTTTGAGGAATTTTTTTCCGGCTATCAGGAAGACGCGACGAGCGTGCTCTCCCGTGTCTTCGAGGAAGTCCATGGCTATGACGATGTGGTTCTCGTCCGCGATATTCCCTTTTCGTCGCACTGCGAGCATCACATGGTGCCTTTCTTCGGCATGGCGCATGTCGCCTATTATCCGTCCGAGGTAGGCGTTGTTGGCCTCTCAAAGCTAGCACGCCTCGTCGATGTCTTCGCCAAGCGCCTGCAGACGCAGGAGGCGTTGACCGCCGAGATCGTCGGCGCGATCGACCGGCATTTGCGCCCGCGCGGCTGCGCCGCGATGCTCGAAGCCCAGCATCTATGCATGTCCATGCGCGGCGTTCGCAAACACGGCGCGGAAACCGTCACGACGCAATTCACCGGCATCTTCCGCGACGATCCCGCCGAGCAAATCCGGTTCTTGACAATGCTGCGCGGCGGCAAGTGAGCGCAACCCTTGCCAGGAAAAACGTTAAATTCCCCGGCCGATCCCGGGCAGGGAGTTTTTGATTGGGCCGGTTAGCACCGCACGGGAAATTCGAATTGCCATTCTCGCCCTCTCCATTGCCCGGTCCCGGCGCGAGCCAGACCGGGAGGAGCGAACTGGAAGAAGGCGTTGCGTTCACGCCGCGCTTCGATGCCGATGGGCTGATCGCCTGCGTAACGAAGGACGCGAGCGACGGGCAGATCCTCATGCTCGCCTATATGAATGCGGAAGCCTTGCGGCTCACCCTGGAGACCGGCGTTGCGCATTATTGGTCGCGCTCACGCCAAATACTCTGGCGCAAGGGCGACACGTCGGGTCAGGTTCAAAAAGTCACGGAAATCCGGACCGATTGCGACCAGGACGCCCTGCTTTTGACCGTCGAACCTGGCGGCAATGGCGGCGGCTGCCACACTGGCCGGCGCTCCTGCTTCTACCGCAAGGTCGCCGCCGGCGGCGATAAAGCCAAGCTTGTTTTCGACTGAGGCAATTCCGATTTTATACCAGAGGTACCCGTCGGCGGCCGATGTTGGTTTTTTTGAAATTAAAGCTTTTCCAATGGGAAGCGAAATTTCCCGCGCCCAATCCATCAAACCCGCGTGTTCGCGGTGAACACCCATCCGCTTAAGGCGTTCTTAACCAGTACTAGGAACAGGCTGGAGCAAGGTGAAATATTCATGGTGAAAGCTAACAATCCGCCTGCCGGGCCGCCAAGCCATGCACTTTCGCGTCAAGACGCTGACTCGGGGAACGGACTACTGAACGAGATGGGGCCATTTTACCGTAAGAATGTTAATGGCGCGGGCGCTAACGAACGTGCCGCGGACATCGCCGCTGCTCGCTGGCCAATTATTGGTATCGCGCTTGGCGCTGGCGGCGCGCGCGGTTGGTCGCACATTGGCGTCTTACTCGAGCTCAACGCACAAGGTATTTATCCCGACGTGGTCGCCGGCACATCAATCGGGGCCGTGGTCGGGGGAGCCTATGCGGCCGGCAAGTTCAAGGAGATGGAAGATTTCGCCCGCAGCCTAACCAAGAAGCGTGTCATAGGCCTTTTGGACGTGTCTTTTTCGGGGGTCAGTTTCCTTGCCGGTGAAAAGCTCCGCCGCCACATCGAACGAGAATTCTCCGACCGAAGTTTCGAGGACCTCGACAAAAAATTCGCCACTGTCGCGACGGAAGTTGGTTCGGGACACGAAATCTGGTTGACCAAAGGCAATGTCGCGGATGCCATCCGGGCGTCCTATGCCATGCCCGGGATTTTCGAACCCGTGAAGATCAACGGGCGCTGGCTGTTCGATGGCGCCCTCGTCAATCCAATCCCTGTCACGCTCTGCCGCGCGCTTGGCGCTGAGGTCGTGGTCGCCGTCAATTTGGTTGGCGACACGACTTTTCGCGGAACGATCATCGACGATCGCGTCTCGATAGAGCCGGCGCCCGAAACATACAATTTCGGCGCGCCCGAAGCGGGAC
>JBOHJV010000062.1:0-17516 GCA_050728695.1 Methylocella sp.
GGCATCGGGCGTTCCGGCCGAGCCAGTCGCGAGATTGAAGTCGCACCCGATGTTCGCGGAGCCGTTGTTAAAATCGATGCGCAGCGCGCTCCGCGTAACCGCCTGGGCGTAAATCGAAAAAAGCACGGTAGTGCCCGCCGTAACAGACGCTACGTTTGTCTGATTCGTGCGGTGCGCGCCGGTCGAGCCGTCCTCGGCCAAAAAGTAGGCCGGAGCGATGCCGCCGGATACCGCCGCCCAGACTTGCGCGACGCCGCCACTCAAAGACGCGGGCGGCTCGTAAATTGTGGGTACGTTGACACGGGCTGGCACGACAGCCTGATTGGTCGAATTGCCGCCATTGCCTTGCACGGGGTATTGAACAGCGGTTGCCGTGCCTCCTGGAAATTCCTCGGCCGTCACCGCAAGCAACCCGGCGTCGTCCTCCTCGATCGAGACAATTCTGATCGCGACATTGGTCAGGCCGAGGACGGAATCCGTGACGGTGACGAGATCCATCGGCTCGAGCAGGCAATACTCGAACGAGAGCTTGAAATGATAAGCGTTGCGGATGTAAAGGCCGCGCTGGAGAATGAGCTGCGCGGACTTTTGTCCCACAAATGGGTCGCAAATCTCGCCCGCCGTGATATCGGACGCCCTGCGCAGGCCGTAAAGCTCGATCGCGTTTTGGTCGAACGCGTCGATCGGCATGGCGTCATAGGAGGTTCCAGCAATTGGATCGTATCTTTGCGAGATTTGCAGCCGCTGCCAATTGTACGAGGCATAAGGATCGGAGCGGACGACCTCGATAGGGTCTTTGCCATCTTCATGGATAAAATCGTCGTCCGCCAGATTGTAAAGCGGCGTCACGTTCGGGTTGAAGGTATAGGTGCCAGACGGCTTGAGATTGCCGGTGATCGTGGTGTCCCCGTAGGGGATGAACTTTAGCTTGCCGCCGGACCACACCGCCGCTGAGTTGGTGAGTTGCAGCCAGCGGGCGAGGATGCTGTTCGCCGCCTCTTGGTTGGCGAGCACCGGGCTCAGGCCTAAAAAAGACGCCTTGCAATAGGCCTGATAGGACGAACCTCCCGATGCACCAAGCAGCGTTGTCGCATCGATGCTGGCCGAAGGAAACAGCACGCCATATTGAGCGTTGGTGAGAAAATCCTGAATGACCAGGGCTGGATCGGCGTCGTCCGCGTTGATCCCGGAAGACGCGTAAAGCTTGCCGCGCACCTCGATCGAGAATTGCGGGAGACTGGGGCTCGAGCCGAGCGCAAAATTCGCCGCCGCGAAATAAAAGACCCCATTGTAGCCCAGGTACTGCTCCCCGAAGGGGAACAAATACGACCAAGGCGTTTGCGGCGTTCCTCCATAAGCGGCGAAGTCGATCCCGACTTGGTTGAAATAATTTTTGCTGTTATTCAACCAAATGACGCCGGGCTCGACGATCGGCCCCTCGCAGACCGCCATGATGAACCCGGTAAAATAATTATAGCCCTGGACCTGGTTGCCGCCGCCCTTGCCGCCGCCACCGCCCTGGTTTTGATTTTGTTGAACGGCGGTAAAGCCGCCGGTCCAGATGACGTTCGGCGCGGTTTTGTTGGCGCCCCAAAGGATCGCGATCGGAACGGCGTTGCTCGACGTCTGAATCTGCAAGCCGGTATAGAGCGGGATGTTGCCGGAGCTTCCGCGACCCGAGCGAAGGAATCCCATGTCTCAACCGCCCCAATAGGAGAAGAATTTTGGCGCGCGCGAAAGGGCGGTGAGCATTGGGTTGCGCGCCACTTCCTCTTCAAGAACCATCCGCGCGGGCTGATAGGCGTGAACAATGGTCAGTGGGCTTGTGCCTGTCATGATGCCGCCATGCGCGTAGCAGCGCCCATAGCGAAAGACCATCACGTCGCCAGGAAGGGGGTGAATGACTTCCTTGGCGCGGTCGAAAACGAAGCCTAGATAGCGTTCCTCGGCTCTATGCAGATACCAGTCGTCCGCATAAGGCCGCGGATCGAATGGGGACACGAGCCGGCAATCGACGAAGACGCGGACCAAGAGCATCCCGCAATCGACGCCGGCACCCTTGATATCCGCCTGCGCGTGGTAGGGCGTGCCAAGCCAGGATCGCGCCTCACGGACGATCCTCTCGCGCTGATCAGCTTCAAGGGGCATTCGAAGTACTATCTCCATCCAAGAGCGCTTGAATTATGAGCGGCGCAAAGAGGTATCCAATTCCTTGAAGGATCATGTAGATCGCTATGCAGCCGAGGAAAATACCCGCCTCAACTACCAGAACATTCCACGCGCAAAGCATCGTCAACGACCTTTCCACTCTCGGCAAAGCACACAGCGATCACGCCGTCGCTTTAAACGCATCGTCTATATTCTCTGATTTTTTTTGATTTCGCGCGATATATACTACATATTCGTTATTACTATTACGCGAGTAGCGACATGGCATGAGTTTATACGTGGGCAAAAGACAAGCACTACCGGCGGTTAGGGATGCCGCGCGACGCGGCCACGCAATTGGCGACTTGGGGCGCCGTTGAAGCTAAGGCGAGGAAGGTCATGGCCGAGATCGAGCGGGCTGTCCGCGGAAAACTTCGCCGAATTCCCGCTTTCAGAGACAGGCTCCGGCACTCGTCAAGATTGGCGATTCGGGTTTCCGGATCGAGGAATAACGATGAGCCGGGGAATGCCGTGCGTTCCCCGGCTTCCCGCTCGCCCACCGCATGAATGGCCTCTGCAACGTGGACGTTCGCGCGAGCTCAGATTTTCCGTAGCACCAGAGCACTCGCGATGGCGAATAGATCGGAGCCGATCAAAAACAGAATCGCCGCGGCTGGCCATCTCGGTTGGATCCTGGAGTTGGGCTGGTCAAGCCGCGTAGGTCGGCGGCGGGACGTAGGGGAACCCGCGAAAATTCGCGACGTTGTTGAACTTCGTCGCGCACGTCGCCTGGGTGTGATCGCACCCGAAATAGACGGTGAAGGCATCGCCCGTCGCTGGCGCATTCTGCAGCGGATAGGAAAGCGTGAGCGAGACCCCCGCGATGGCGCTTTTGACGTTCGTGGAGACGCCCGCGTTGACCCCAGAGGAGAAAGTCAGTGTCCCTTGGTTGAAGTTCGCCGAAGCCCCGGACCAGTTGATGATCGAACCTGTCGAACCGGCTCCAACTGTCCCCGCCGTTCCAAACGCGCTTTTTATGAGCGCGCACCCGGAATCATAAAGGACGTGCTGGCAGCTTGGCGAATAGACATTCCGCGGCATTTGAAGATCGAGCAGCACCAAATCCGAATTGACGGTGATCTGCGCGGTCGTCCGGCCGATGCTATCGACCGTCCCGACTCTCCCCTTGAAGAGGATCACGCTGCCTATGGGGTTCGCCGTATCGGCCTGCGCCCAGGAGTGGAGGAAGGCCCGCTCGCGCTGAATCTCGCAGCCATCGAACACGCCGTTTCGCAAGGCTTGCAAAAAGGGGACGCCGCCGACCGTATCAGTCGCTCTTGCGGATACGGTGATTTGCTGCTGATCGACTTCGAGGCCGGCGGCGCATTTGAATTTCAGGCCGTCCACGAGAATGGAATTGGCCGCATAGACGTAGCCGTTGAGCGTCACCGGCTGGTCGGCGTTGGTGTAGGTCAAGATTAAGCCGCTGAGCAGCGTGAAAGTATAGCAGTCGGCCACGAACATTTGTGCGTCGGGCTCGGCGCGGACCGCGTTGAGGTAGTTGATGAGAGCGGTTGTCGCGGCTCTCATGGCGAAAGACCTAGCGGGCGAAGCCCTGCTATCTCCTCGGCGCGGGCCGCGAGCCATTCCTCGAACTGGCGGCGATGGCGACGCGCCAATTCATCATTGCTTGCATGGGTTTCAATGGCCGACTTTCTCTTCGATATGGTCAAGGCTTCACGCTCCGGAATTTAAGGCTTTCGACCTTCCAAAGGCCAGACATAAAATTCTCAAAATCCAGTTGATCGTCGAGAAACCGGCAGTTAAAGGCGTACGTGCATGTCGCGGTGATCGCATGGCCAGAAACCGGCGCCGTGGTGAAAGTGATCGTGTTCGGTGCCGTCACAGCGAAGGCCCCCGCCGTCACGCCATTGTCATGCACAACCGGCGTCCCGGTGATCCAGGACACCGGCTCTGTCTCGACGTTCGCGCCAAGTCCAAAGATGCGATTGAGCGTGAAGACCGTTGTCGCGCCATCTCCCAACGCGGGCGTCGTTGCGATGAACGCCGATTGCGTGTTGTCGGTTGGATCGGCATAGAGGAACGTTCCGGCCTGCCCTTGACATTGAAGATAGAGCCCCATGAGCGCTTGCAGGGAATTGACGCCGAGGCCGGGGAGACTTCCGGCGGAATCGAGGCCCTCGATCGTCAGCTCGAACTCATACAGCGTGACCGCGTAGAACGGCAACCGCACCTCGCGGCCCGACACATGCGAAGCCACGCGCGTTGAAAACGATGGCCGCTTGTGGACCGAGAAGGCAAGCCCGGGAAGAGCGGGAAAATTAAATGGCATCTGAACTCCACTTGGCGTGTCCGGCACCGGAGGCGTTAAAAAGGGCCCTTTGCCATTTAGCCAATTCCCCGCCTGCCAATTTCCCGCGTCGCCCCAAACATTCGCAAGATTCGGGAAGGCCGGGAACGGTCGTGCATCCCAATTCCAAACCGAGCAAAAGACAGGCTGGATCATTTGAACACCGCCGAGCACGGGATTGCGGCTCGGCGTGTCGGTGAACCAATATTCGTAGATCGCTTGCAGCGCCAGCAGCTGGAGGTTTTGATCTCGCCGCGGCAAGAACCCGCCGCCGTCCACATTGCGCCACGCCGACCAGTACGGCGTGAAACTCTCAGATGATCCGGGCGCAAAAAACACATTCGGCTGGTTCGCGCATCTGTCGCACGAGGGGTAGCCGTATTCGGTGAAGACGATCGACTTCGAATTGGCGACCCATTCGGTGTTCGGCCCTTGCGGAACCTCGCCTGACCCCGTGTCGTAAAGGGCTTTGTGGGTATTGTTCCACCACCACCTGAGCTGCTTTTGTCCGAGAATTTGCTGCCTTGCGAAATAGGCGTTGCGCGACTGGGTTAAGCGATCGCCGTCCGGGAGCGAGACTCGCAGATCCGAGCCATTCGGATCGAGGCCGCGCCCGAGATTCTTCGAGTCGAAATAAAACCAGCTGAACCTTTCGCCGCCCTCGATGTTCGCCTTAAAATAGGCTTTCGAGTTGATCGTCGCTTGGCCCGTGAGCCCAAGACCATTAAAATTTGGAGACGGCGGCGGCCATGCCGGGAGAACCGTGGTGCCGTAGTTCAGCGAGGAGGAGAGAGTGGAGGCGACGCTCCCATAATCGGCTGAGGAAAGAACGAGATCGGCAATGGAGCCCCAGTCGTAAAACTGATCCGTGGCCGCTGGCGCTCCCCAATTCGCGATGTCCAGATTGTTTGACTGGCCGCCCGCGAGAAGGCTTCCATCCCCCGTCGTCCAATCAGACAGAGGCAAGTAATTGTCGAACGCCACAAGGTCAATGTTGGTATGAGCCCAAAGCTGATCGAGATGGGGCCATTGGCCATTCGGAGAGGCCGGATTGGACGCCGCATGGCTAAATCCAACCCAGTCCGACCAGTCCGCGGCATAGGAGATAAGATTGTGGAGACTTACTGTGTCCTTGGTGAATCCAGCTCCATCGAAAACGCTCCGCACGTCGTCGGATAGCGTGATCAGTCCGGCGACGAAGGGGTAATCCCAGACCGCGAGACCGGAACCATCCGTGGTTCCGGCGTTGGTCCACGAAGGCCCCCGTATCGTTTCCAGACCACGAAACTCAGAACCAATAAGGAATAGGTCAACGCCGCCAGCAACGATGCAAAGATTCGCATAATGGAGGATCATCCTTCTGTAAGTGAAGTCGGTGGGCGAGCCGGAGTAAGCGACCGTCTTGTTCGTAAAATCGCGGGTGAACTGCGAGGTCGCGGCGGAGCCAAGGAAAGCCGTCACGGCCGCCGTCGCGGCGCTCGACACGTCCGGCAAAGAGCCATTCGGCGAATAGGTGATCCGTCCACGCCACGGTTTATCGGCCGAATCCATCAAGATGAACGGATAGAAGACTACGCGAAACCCGCGCGATCTTAGGTCCGAAATGCACTCGACAATTGACGAGTCGGCGGGCGTGCCGCCGTAAACGAAGGCGTTCCCAGATTGGGTGATCGGAATGAGGCCGGGGGATGTTTCGTCAAGCGACGAAACCCGCCAATGGTCTTGGCGATACATTGACGACGCTACGTCCCAATACTCGAAAGAAACTGGGAGGACGCCAAGGTTGTTGATGTAGGTCGTTGACGGATAGATTTTGCACGAGCCGGCCGTGGTCGAATTGCCGAACCAGGCGCACACGACGGCAACCGTCGTGCACGCCGGAAACGCGGCCTGCAATTGATCGATCGCATAGGAATAATCGGTCTTTGGCGGTCCGCCCGCGAAGTAAAAATTAATGCCGGTGAGCGCCGTCTCGGTGACGCGTTGACCGATGCGGGCCGTCGTGCCGTAGGTGAATTCCCCCGTCGCTGGCAGGAGATTGACGCCGTTGACGTAACCCACCGGTCACGCCCGATGCTTCGCTATCTCGACAAGCAGCACGCCGTACATCATGGGATGTTCGCGATTTGATTGAGAAATACGGTCATGGCCTTGCGCGCGTAAAGAGATTGCCCAGACGGCGACATGTGAAGATTATCGCTGGAGATATCGACATCCGCGTTCCCGGTGCCATTCGGCGCGCCCACGTGTCCGGTTCCGGTAATCCACGCGCCGCCTGGATCAAGCGAGGCCGGAACATAAAACAACATGCTGTCCCCCGCCGCTTGCAACGTCGCGATATTGGCGGCGGAAACCGCTTCGATGGCTTGATTCACCGACAAGGCAACGGCGCCCCCGGTGACAACGCCCGTGGCGACAATCGGCACGGATGGGAATGCGGCTCGCAAGGCTTGAAAAAACGTTAGGGAAGCCGCCTTCAATGCCGGATTGGGGAGCAGCCCCGTGATATCATGATCGTTCGCGCTCAACTGGACAATAATCAGACCGATGGGCCGGAAGGAATTCTGATATTGCAGGTCGGCGATGGCATGGCCGCCATAATTCGTCGCCGTGCCAGCATTCGCGAGACCGGTGCCCCCGATCGAGCAATTCTGCATGTCGGGCAACCCCATGAGGTGCATCATTTGCCAGGGGAAAGCGCTTTGGAGGGTTGGCGATGGACCGCCACTGCCGCCCTGACTGTCCCCAATAAATGCCGTGGTGAAATTATCCTTTACATCCGGATAGGAAAGAGTCGAGGTTGGGAGGCAATTCACTGCCTTAAAATCTTGACCACCATCGCAATCAATAGTAATAGTATTACGTTGATATCCCGCCGCCGCGTCTATTCCAGTAAAGGACGTAACATTCGAAAAATCTATTGTGTAAAAGCTATTACCGCTATTTGAAAGCTGAATTATGCTATCAATATACATTCCATTGACTATGATCGCTATCCTGTTTAGCGACGCGTCTTGTTGATTGACTTCGCAAGACGAACCTTCCAATATGAACGTTTGCGACGCGTTTCGGCCGAAAATCGTCCCGCCAAGGTTCCCCGCGATGGGGGCGGTATTTCCAGAGCGCAAGGCGCAATCGCTCCCGAATCGCACCTGCGGCACGCCCCCGCGCCACCGGAACGGCGCGACGTTGTCCACGTAATTCGCGGCGGTTATGCCATAAGCCTTGCTGTACGCGGCGTTGTGTGTGTGGTAGAGAGCCGAGACAACCGGGGCTGTTTGAAGCCCTTGCCACACCCAAAGGACAGCCCCGTCAGTGACGGAGCCGGTGATATGGGTTGGCGCCGCGGCGCCGTTCGTGCCGCCGGCGATCGTCTTGTAGACTTGCCTCGCGTTGCTCACGACGGCGCCCGCCGCCGAAACGGCGCCCGTCACCCACGCCACCGAGCCGATCAGTCGAGGACTCTCTAGCGGGTTGTTTTGGGCCGCCTGCCCGCGTAGGCGCCTCAATCTCGCCGCCCATGTTTCTTTACTCGTCACCGCATATTGCCAGCCATTTGACGCAAGGCCGGGAGCATCAAAACTTTGCACCGGAATCGCCATTTGAGGAAGCGAGGAATAGGCGCGGCCGGAAACCGTAACGGAATTTCGGCTACCATCATCCGGCGGCAGCATTTGAACGGTCGTCATCTAGCGGTTCCTTTAAGGATGCGTGGTCGAAACGATACTGTCGGTGAAGATCGCCGCCGAGCCGATCTGGCCGGATGGGTTTGGGGTCGCGCCAAGATACCCATCGCTCGCCGGGTAGAGTTCGACGGTCAATTCCGATGAGCTCGCCGCGTCGGTCAGCAACACCACATCTCGTAAAACGTGTAGCTCCCAGCGGTCAGCGTATTGACGCCGAAATTTCCCGACGAAGCAGAGGAGGTAACGGTGCCGGTCAGCCACGGTAGGCGGCGGCCGGCGAGCCAGATGGCTTTTACACATAGACCGAGGCGTACCAGGTTGTGCCGGTCCCGGCCTGCGGAATCGTGAGCACGAGTTTTGGAATCCCGGACGCCAGTCGCGCCACCGTCCAGGCGTTTTGCGTTATCCCGTCGATCCCGATCGCGTTTTGAAAGGCAGTTACGTTAAACGCGAGCGGGTTGCCAAGATTGTAGGTGGTAACGGGAAAATGCCGCCCTCTCCGCTTTACGCTTTGCCGAGCTTCGACAGGCCGATATGCGAGCCGCTCCGCACACTTTCGTTGATCGTGCGCATGATGGTTCTGCCATGGTCCTTGAAGAATTGCCGCACGCTTTGCGAATCCATCGCCGACACGTTGAAATTCGTGGCATGATGCACATGCACCGTCCCGGCGACGCTGCTGTTTGATTCCATCATCGAGCGAAAGGTCGAGGCCGGGCCGGCGGGCACAATCATCTCGCCTTGATGAACCTGTGCGATCATATCGGACGGGAGCGACCAGGCGCCGAGCGCGTAGCTTCCTACCCCGGCTCCCGCCGCGAGCACCGCGGCCTCGCCCGCCGCCGCCGGACCAGCCGCCGCCGGGCCGAGCACCGGGGAAAGAAATCCGAAAATGCCGGCAAAAGTTTCGCTCGCGGAGGCCATGATACTCCGCAAGACACTCGCGACAGTCGTCGCGGACGATGCCGCGGTTCCTGCCGACTCGGCGCCCGAGCGCGCGGCAACCCCCGTCGTCACGGCGGCGGTCTTCGCGATCTCCCCGGTTTGGGTGGCGACGGTTTGCGCGGTGACGCCGGCGAGCCAATCGGCGACCGTTTTGACCCTCGCCTGAACGAAGCTTTGGATGATCTGCAAGAGGATATTCCGTGCCGCGTCGCGAAGCTTCAAATGCCCCGTGATAATGCCTGTGATCGAGGAAGACACGCTCGAACCAATCTGCTCGAAGCTGTGCCTGTAGTCGGCGTAGATCTGCTGGTTGACATTGCGTTCGATTTCTTGCCTCCTGAGCGCGGATTGGCTTGCGAGTTCGTCTATCCGGCGTTGAGCGGCCGCGAAAGCTACGGTTCCTTGTTGATAAGTACCCAATACGGATTGGAGATACTGACGCTCGATGTCTGTCCGCTGGGCGTTAAGCGCGAGGAGGCTCGAGAGCTCTTGTTGGCGCGAGATTTGGCCTATTTGGGCCTGTTCCTTGACGAGAGACGCCTGCCCTTTCACGCCATTTAAGGCAATATCATATCGCGCTTGCTCATTTTGCCGCGAGATCGCGAGTTCAGTGTCGCTCGACGACTGCACCGTCGCGATCTTTTTCGTCGCGGCGCTCCCATAGGCTTGCGACAGCGAAGCGAAGCTGGCGTTGATCTGCGAAGCGCCACTGCGCAACGCGCTCGTCGTTGCTTCTACCGCGCTCGTCGCCTGCCGCATCCCTTGCTGCAGGTCGGAAACGTCGGCGCTAAATTTTATGGTGACGTCATCCGCCATCTACCATGTTCCTTGCTTCAGCCTTGGCCGCGCCACTGGTTCGGCGTGGGTTCAATCCACGACGCCGACCTCAGGATGCACGAGGTGCCGGCATCCATTTAAGAAGATCGATCGATTAACTCTCTGAAGTCGATCAACGCGCCAATGAGACCGCTGTCGGCAATTGGCTCGCCGACAAAGAGCGGCCACGTACCGAAAAGGCGACGCCGCTGCTTCCTTTCATCGTACTATGGACGCTGGCGGCGGGACCATTCGGGATGCGCATTTCGCCTCGATGAACCTGGGTGCTAAGTTCGCTCGGCAAGCGCCAAGCGTCGAGGTCGAATGAGACCATGCCCGTCGCGATGCGGTGAAGCCGTGAAGACACCCATTGCGACGGCCGATGTCGCGGCGAGGGATCGGCAGCCGCCCCAGCCTCCATGGCGTCGACCAACAGACGCCTCAAATTTGAGAAAAATGGTTGGCTCTTGCTGGCGCGAAATTTACGCCCCACGAGCCCAATCTTTGCCGAGCGCAGTCCGCGCCTTCCCTCCATTTGCGGCAATATCAAGTCGTGCTTGGTTAATGTATCGCGCGATCGAAAGTGTGTTGTCGCGTGTCATCTTCGCCGTTGTAATCCCCCCCACCGCGCTGCTCGCGTAGGCTTGTGACCGCGAGGCTAAGTTAGCATTGTTTTGCGCGGCGCCGTGGCGCAAGGGGCTGGTCGTGGCCTCCACTGCCAATGTCTGCAGCAGCTCGGCCTTGCACATTTGCAGTAGCCGACCCGCGTTTGAATCGACCAGCACCACTTCCGGCTCAAGATAATTAATCATATTGACGATTGCAAGTATCGCCGATTGCGGAGAAGGAATAGATTTATTTGAGACGGCTGCGCCGCTGTCATTCTCAACACTCATATCGGCACCTCTCCAAATTTATTAGATATTCAAGACACCTGCCGCTCCGATCGCGACTGCTTCCGAGACTAGGTGGGTTTATGAGTAGCGACTCGCTCGTCGTGCAGGACGACATTCAACAATGAACTGTGGACTTCAATGCCGCGGTTGCCGCAGCTGTAGTCAATGAAGCCCTGTTTTCGAAATTTGTTCATGAAGAAACTCACCCTGGAACGGGTCGTTCCGATCATATTCGCGAGCGTCTCTTGGCTGATTTTCGTGATTAGCGGCTTCGGTTGCATTTCCTTGCCGAAATTCGCCATCAGCAGGAGCAGCCGGGCAAGCCGTTTCTCACTCGAATTGAGCAGCTGATCGACGAGATCTGCCTCGACACGGATGGCCTGCGCCAGAAGATGGGCCATGAATATCCCGGAGAACGCTGGCTCCTGTTGGATCACGCGGACAATAGCCGCTTTTTCCAGGCGCACGATGACGGAGTCCATCATCGCCGCGACAGTCCACTTGCGTTGCGTCTGCCCGGCAAGACATCCTTCCCCGAAGAAATCGTTCGTTTCAAGAATTGCGACGACTGCTTCCTTGCCTTGCTTCGAAGCGACGGTGATCTTCACCTTGCCCATCTGGATATAGAAGACCGCATCCGCACGGTCTCCCTGCGAAAAGACGATCTGATCCTTGCGGTACTCTCGAATGCTGCGGCCCACGCCAGCCTTGGTGAGAAACGACTTCGGATCGAACTCCGGCTGGGGGTTAAACGCCATGACATGACCTGCTGTACGCGAGTCTCAACCGCGTTCGTGAGCCTACATAGCTATTAACAGTGCTCAAGCATAAATTTGTGCATCGCCCCTATGACAAAATACCCTCACCCATCTCATTGCGATGCCTTCCAGCGGTACACCGGCGCGACAGTTGGAGGTTGCCACTGGCGCTTTCTGGCCGATGAAAGCGCCGCATCGACGCCGGCAAGCGGCGCATTTCCGTCCAGGCGATTCATGTTCCGGCGAAAGGTCATTAGGTTATGACGCGCGTGGACGGCACAACATTTTCCGCCGGTTCGCGAACCGATCGGGTCGCCGAAATCTCAAGGACTCCGGGACGATCCCAATCGCCTTCTGGGCGAAGGATCATCATTGGATCGCTGCCGGCCATGATCGGGGCATCATGAGGGTCGAGCTCGACCGCCATTTCCGTGTAGCGATAACCCGAGAACATGAACTTTTCCCGATCCGGCAGGGGCTTGGCGCCGAACCGCGCCCAGAACGCATCTAGCCCTTCTTGTGAGTGGCCGTATAATCTTACAAACCCCTTACGGCGCGCGTGCTCGATGCCGGCGAGGACAAGGTCAAATGCGGCGCCAGATCCGCGGTATTTCTTGCGGACGGCAAGCCGCTCAAGCTTGCAAAAATCGGCAAAGAACCGCGCGCGCAAACATCCAACAGGCTCGCCCTCAATGAAGCCGATGAAATGCGTTGCGCAGTGGTCGTTGCCATCAAATTCTTCCGCGAACGGGCATTCCTGTTCCGCGATATAAACGGCGGAGCGAACCGCATAAACCATTAAGAGATCGTCGAAGCTGCGCGCGACCCTAACCTCTGCACGGCGATTGTTTTGCCGCCGGGCAACGGCGGCATTTAGCGCCGGATGACCTATCGTCTCTGCGTGTTTCATTGAAATGGCTCCTTGCCGGGATATTCGAAATTCGAGCGTGGCCGCCGTCGGTATATCCACAGGTCCGAAGTATGGAAGCCACTCGCGACGACAAATCCGGTGTCTCCCATGAAGCGCATCCCGCGGACCGTTGCGGGGCGGGCAAAAATATCGGCTTGCCGGTAAAGAGGGCGCTGAAACCAGTGCATGACATTTCCTATTGCTTCGCTCGCGCCATCAGGCAGGCAAAGCGCCCAAGCATAGATTGCCGCAGGCGACTCGCCAGGAAGGGCCAAGACGCCCACTTCCGGCGCGCCGAAGGAGAAGACGCCGGATCGGAGCCCCGCCAGCCCGACAGAATTGAGATACAGGCAAGCCACGGTCCCCACGAGCCGTTCGCCACGAACGACAGCGAGCACGCTGTCTGAATGATGAAGATGCACCTTGCGCGCCGTCTCGCATCCATTGACGATCCCTGGAAGGTGTCGCTCAACCAATGCCGCCAGCTCCGGAAGCTCCTTATCCTCGGCAATGCGAACAATGTAATGCCTGTTCAAGGGACGGTGATCGAGATCGCGCTGTTTGCTCCCTGTAGACGCTTGGAGACGATCGAAATTCATTTTCCAATCCTTAAAATTCGTGTGATATTGTCTAACGACTATTAGTATTGCTTAGGAGATCGATATGCCGGAAACTCCAAGACAGCATGCCGCGGTCGAGCAACGGGAAATGGGGGACGCGGTGCGTTCAGTGTCGTGGGATTACCTCCGCCTCTTCCTAGCCTGTGCGGACAGCGGAAGCTTTCGGCGCGCAGGTAAATGCTTGGCGATTGATTTCGCTACCGTGGTGAGACGAATCGACCGGCTAGAAGCCGCGATTGGGCAGCGTCTTTTCAATCGCCTAAACGCTGGAGTGACGCTAACCGACGACGGTAACTTGCTTGCCGCCGACGTGCGCGCCATGGAACGTTGCAGCCTCGATATTATTCGCCGCACCAAAACCCTTGATGAGCGAGTACGCGGGCTGGTGCGCGTTGCAATCACCGAGGGCCTAGGCACGTATTGGTTAATGCCCAAACTCATCGAGTTCCAGTACGCTAACCGGATGCTCACCTTCGAACTGATCTGTACCATGGAAACAACGGATGTTTCCCGTCTGCAGGCCGACATTTCAATTCAATTGAAGCGGCCGTCTCACCCCGAAATGATCGTAACACGCATTGGCCGCCTGCACGTCTTTCCATTCGCCGCCGAAAGCTATCAGCGGCTGTTCGGCTTGCCGACATCGTTGCACGATCTTCGTCACCATCGCCTGTTGCAGCAAGTCTCACCGCAACTTGACGAATCTGTCTTTGACGAGGAACTGAAATTGCACAATCTGCAAGGAACGGTCAGCATCCGGACCAATGCGAGCTCCGCTTTGCTCTACGCCATTGAGCGGGGCGCCGGGGTCGGATTTCTGCCGACCTATGCTCTCGCTTTGGGCGCACGTTTGGTTCCCGTGGAAATCGGAATTAGTCACTATTATGACATCTGGGTAACCTATCATCCAGACCTTAAGAATTCCGAGAGACATATGGTGGTTCTCGGATGGTTGCGCCGCATTTTCAATCCGCAGCTCTATCCGTGCTTTAAGGACGAATTCATACATCCCGTCGCGTTGATTGAGCTAATGGCCGAGACCGCGGCCCCGGTGAAGGGGCGAGGATTTATCGCCACCGAGCCCGGCTTTGATGACGGCGCACTCAAGATACTGCCAAACCATGCTGGATGATCGCGCAGGGAAAATTCGGCTAAATTGCGTTTACTGCACGCGGCATCACCTGATCGAAAGAAATCACCGAACGTCCGTCGCGCGCACAAAGCCGTCGGGAAACCGCGTGATAAGACCGCCTATTCCGCTCGGATCGCTCTGACTTTTGGGTATCGGCAGTTCTTGCTTTTGCTCGATGCGATGCACGCATTTCAAGATCTCATGGGTCGGCGGAAAATCGCGCCAATAGGCAAAGAGACCGAGGACGTCGTGCAATGTCAGTTCATCGACCTCCGCGGGCGTGTAGCCGCAACTTGTCATGAGTCGTGCGTAGATGAATCGGAAATCAATGCGGGCGAATCCTTGGCAAGGACCTCGCCCGCTTGAGCTTCCCCCAGGGCGGCATCTCCTTGCGCCGGTGTTTCAATAAATCCGCCAAGGCGCAATACCGTCGCCATCGCGGCGCCGACTTCCGGCGCTGTCGCCTCGATGTCGCCAAGCGCGGCGGCCGCGTCGGCATGATCGCGCCCCAGCGCGATTGCGACAATCGCAAGTGCCGCCGCGACATTGCCTTTGGTCTCGGCGGCGCTCGACATAAGGATGGGTTCGATTTCTTGAACTTGGCGCAAAGTCAAAGGCCGCACTGGCCATTCACGCGCGCCGAGCCGGATTGTCTCGGGCCGCGGCCGCATATTACGAGACCTCCGCGAACGACCAAGTCATCACGTTGCCGGCGGCATCGGCGAAGCAGGAAAAATCGAACTCCGGCATGATGAAATCCTCTAGCTTTGTATGGAAGCTCAATTTATTCGATGTGCAATTATTGAGCTGCAACGAAATAGCCTGGCCTTGAAATGTCGTGTAGAATTTTGCCTTGAATGTTGGCGTCGTGCCGAGGAGCTGATTCGATATAGTGAATTTTTGCCCAGCCGCGGCGATGTTGTAAGTGTAGCTTATCAGCACCTTCACGCCGCTTACGTTATCGGCGCTGGAGAAGGTGTAGACACCCGTCCCAAGGTTGACCGAGTATTGCCCAGCCGCCGGCCCTGAAGCCACCAAGGCCATCGGAAGCCCCGTCGCGGCGTTGATCACTCCGGCATCGTCAATGAATGTCGCGGAATTCGCGACCGTGATCGTGAACGGCGTTGTTGGGATGGGCGTTGGGCCTTCCGCTAAAGACGTGGCGACCTGGCCGACTGCCGGAACGAAGCCATAGTAGAGGCTGGCGAAAGCGATTCCCGAGATGCGAGCGACCTTGGCTTTTCCAGTCGTTTTGATCGTGCCGCGAGCGATCGCCACGGGGCGCTGAAACTGGCCTGTGAGTTCCTTAATCGTCGCGGATTCGTCGATAGTGACTTCCTGAACCAGGCCGAAATTGAGCGGCGTGGCATTTGCGATGTCCGTGCGGGTTCCGAGCAGAACACCTGAGCCGAAACTATACATGTGATGACCTCTTCCATTCGCCTATGCTTAGACGCGTTTGCAAAATCGTGGGATAGTCCAACTCCGTAAAACTACTGGGGCTTTTCACAGCGCATCGAGGCGCGTGGCTTTTGGAGGCTGGGACATTCGGCACAAGGCCCGTACGCCCGGGGCAGATCGAGCGCCCGTTGCGCGCCCGCCTCGTCAAGCCATGACCGTAAGTGTCAATCCGGCTCGAAGAAACCTGAATTTAGATTTGATAACGTCATTCCTGCCTCGCCCGCTTGCGGAAACCAGTTTGAATCACTGACCGATTCAATCACCTGCCGAGCCGCCTGACGCGCGGCGGCGAGCGTTCTTTTGGCTGCTTGCAAACGCACTTGCATATTTGGATGGTCATAGAGCTTTTGCAGTGGACAGCGGGCATCTTGGCCGCGTGCGCGCAGTTCGGTGTCCACATCTTTCATTTGCCAATCGAGTTTCCTAAAATGGCCTGCTTCCCCATAAAGAAGCGCCTGATCCTGGGTGACGCGGATTTCTGCAATACGATCGACCAGTTCATTAACGGTCATCTCTTCGAGATTCACTCGTTTCACGGTTCGCGTATCCTTGTCTATAAGCCGCCGAGCGCTTCGTCATTCAATCGGGCTTGAATACTCCACTATCGAGATTCCGGAGTGACATACCAGCATCCAATGCTTGAGGGTACCATTTGGAATCGTATATAGCTTGAATGACTTTGCGAGCCGCGTCCGGTGCAACCCCAAGCGTGCTTTTGGCCGCGTTCATCCGAACCTGCATGTTGGGATGATCATAGAGTCGAAGTAGTGCCAGCCGAGCTTGCAACCCGCGCTTGCGCAGCTCTTGGTCAACGTCATTCATCTGATCGAAAAGGCGGTTGAACTTTCCCATTTCGCCCATCAGCTCCGCATGATCCTGGGCAACACCAATCTCGGCAAATCGCTCAACCAGATCATCGACCGTCATCTGTTCGAGTTTTGCTTGTTTCATGGCTCAAGGACTCCGGCGTCGATAAGCGCGTCCAAGCCAACCTTACGCCTTTCTTCCCAATCTCTCCCACGCAGATATTCACGAGGCGAAACGCCGCCATAAGCTTTATTTTTTCCTCTCATAAACCACCCAGTAATTTCCCAATGCTTTAGGGTCGGGATCCGAACCAGATTGTCCGGCCCGTCGATGTCCTTCCATGAATGACCTTCGCGGTCTGCGGCGGTCTGCTCCACAATATGGTGGACTTCGGTCCCTTTCTGGGGTTTTCCGACAGCATTTTGCAGCACTTTGAGCGATTTGGGGCCGTCGAGATAGGCCTTGATAAATGGATATTTATCATAAAGCCACTTAGCTGTTTCCGCCACAGCTTCCAAGCCAACAACAAACTCGCCAAAGGCTCCAAATTCAGCGCCCGCCGCAGCGCGCGCCAGCCACCTCGCCGCCAGCTTTGCAAAGGCATAGCGGAGCGTCTCGGCACCCGGATCGACCTGTGGAATTTTTGGCGGCACTCCGAGAGAAGGCCTGCCTTGCTCGCGTGGCTTCTTATCCGCTGATTGGCCATCGACGGTGGGGCCGTCATTGCCGGCGTCCGCCCCGCTGCCGGCGGATTGGAAACGCCCGCCTTGATGATCTTCCGATCCCGCGGGCCAGCGCGGATGTTTCGATTCGTCCCAAGCGCCAGCCTCGTTAAGTGGTGGCCGTCAGCATCAATCCGGCTTGAAGAAACCTGAATCCAGATTTGATAATGTCATTCCCGCCTCGCCCGCTTGCGGAAACCAATTTGATTCGTTGATGGATTCTATGACGTGCCGAGCTGCCTCT
>JBOHJV010000063.1:0-17409 GCA_050728695.1 Methylocella sp.
TCGATGATAAGCTGCGGATCCTCGACGCGGTCAAGAAGGCTTGGGGCGAGCGCGTCACCACCATTTTTCTGAGACAAGGCCACTACGCGCGGGACCCGCAAATTCTCGCCGGCTGTCAGCCGGCCGACATTCAATTGGACCATCTCAGCGATTTGAACAATTACACGCTGGCTGCATTCGTGACCACGCCAGGGAGACAAAACCATGAAAGCAACAAGAGTACTGTATGATCTCGGCCAGAGCCTTTGGCTCGATAACATCACCCGCGATCTCCTCACCAGCGGTACGCTGAAGAAGTATATCGAGTCCTTGTCGATCACCGGCCTGACCTCGAACCCCACGATTTTTGACAACGCCATCGCCCGCAGCAGCGCCTATGATGCGGAAATCCGTCGGCTGGTCGGGCGTGGCCTATCGGGCGAGACGCTGTTCTTCGAGCTCGCTATACAGGATCTCACGCAGGCGGCGGACTTATTTGCGCCCATTCATGAACGAACCAGTGGAGTGGATGGATGGGTCTCACTCGAGGTTTCGCCGCTATTGGCCTATGATTCGCAGAAATCCTCGGATGAAGCGAAGGCACTGCATGCGAAGGCCAATCGCCGGAATCTTTTCATCAAGATTCCCGGCACGCAGGAGGGGCTGCCGGCGATCGAGGGAACAATTGCCTCGGGTGTTCCGGTAAATGTCACATTGCTGTTCTCGCGCGAGCAATATGAAGCCGCCGCCGAGGCCTATCTGAGGGGCCTCGAACGGCGTTTCTCGGCGGGGCTGAGCCTCGATGTCCATTCCGTCGCCTCGCTATTCGTCAGCCGCTGGGATAAGGCTACCATGGACGCGGTGCCCAGTAATTTGCGCGACAAGCTCGGCATCGCGATTTCGCAGCAAGCCTATAAGAGCTACCGCGATCTTTTGGAAACCGACCGCTGGCAGCGATTGGCGGCGCATGGGGCGCGTCCACAGCGTCTGCTTTTTGCGAGCACCGGCACCAAGGATCCGCAGGCCTCCGATGTGCTCTACATCGGTGCGCTCGCAGCTCCTAACACCGTCAACACCATGCCCGAAGAAACGCTTCTCGCCTTTGATTCGCATGGCCGGGTCGAGCGGACCTTGCCACGCGACGGCGGCGACGGCGAGGAGACGATAGTGGCATACGGCAGAGCAGGGATTGATGTCGCGGCGCTGGCGAGCCAGCTTCAGACGCAAGGGGCAAAGTCATTCGACGATTCTTGGCAGGATTTGCTGGACTCCATTGGAACAAAGAGCCAGGCTTTGGCCTAGCCGCCGTCGGGACTAAACCATGACACAAATCAATCCGACATCAACGCCGGCCTGGCATGCCCCGAGGGCCCACTACGACAAATTCACATGGCTGCATCTGCGGGAGATGTTCGCGAAGGACCCCGGCCGTGGCGGAGAATTCTTCACCAGCCTTTCTGAGATTTGGCTCCCTGAGCAGGACTCGAACCTGCGACCGATCGATTAACAGTCGATTGCTCTACCAGCTGAGCTATCAGGGAATAGCGTTTTTTCGCGCGCGCATATAACAGGCCCGCGCCGCCTTTGCAAAGCGCGAATTGATTTGTCGGACCACGTGCTGGCTAATCCAACTAACCTGATGCCCGGCTGGGAAGACGGGGCACCGTCACGGCCGCGGCCCAAACCGTTTCTTGCCCCGCGATTGTTCGCCGAGGTTCAATCCAGCTCTTCACTCTCCCAAACCGCCATGTACGCGGTGGGCACGCACGCCACGTCCAGATCCTTGGCTAAGGCGGACGCCACGAGGTGCCAGCGCCCTGCGGGGGCCGCCAAATATCCGGATTTCCTCTGCAGCAACAAGCGGCAATCGGCCGATGCGTCCAACGACGGCGGACCGCCCGAATCCCTGTCCGTTCCGACCAGAACGGCGGCATCGATTCCGGAGTCGTTGTGCAACCGGGCGAGGAGCCTTTCAATCGCGTCGGCTGTAGGCGCGATTTCCGGTGCCACGAGCGCGACAAACTCTCCCGTGGCCTGCTCCACCGTCCATCGCGCCGCCGTCGCGTCGTCGACAGATTGATCCGCCGTCACGACGCGAATCCATGGCTGCGTTCCGCGGAGGCGCGCAACCGCGCCCGCCATTTGCTGCTCCACGGGGCGGCGTTCGCAGATGCAGACCTCCCAATCCATCGAGTCCCGTCCGGCAAGAACTTCGACAACGGCATCCAATGTGGCGGCCCCTTGCTCGGCGGTGCTGAGAAGAACGCTTACCTCCCGGTGCCTGGCGTTGCAGGCTGCCGCATCGGGCAGCGCCAAAGCAGGGCACAGCCTGCCCCGGAGCTTGGAGTACGCCACTCGCATCGCGACGCCGAATCCAAAGTCGCGGGAAATCGTGACGAAGCGGCGTAACGGCGAGCGGTCGTTCAAACGTCATTCTCCAAGGAGAGGGCGTCGTCTACCCCGATGCGATCGCCGCGAGCCGTTCGCCAATTTGTCGCCCCACCGCTGCCGCCGAGTAGCCCTCGCGCATGCGCGCGCGGGCCCGCTGCCCTCTTTCCGCCGCCGCGCGCGGATTGGCGGCGACGCCGCGCAGCAATTCAGTCAAGTGTTCGCGTGACGGATCCGACCAGACCGCACCCTTTGCATATGGACCGTGGTCCCGATCGACTTCCACCAAACGATAGCGAAGGGGAAATCCGACCTCCTCCGTTACAAAGTCGGCCGTGCCACCATAGTCGGTCGCAATCACCGGCACACCAAGGACCATCGCCTCGGCAACGGTCAGCCCGAAACCCTCCGTGCGATGCGGCGAAACATAACAATCGGCGGCGCTGATCAGCCCCGCGATCTTGTGTCCGTCCATCGTTTGGCGCAACACCACGCAGTGGGCATTGCGCTCGGCCAGCGCATCCAAGTACAAGGAAAACTCCGGGTCCTTGTCGGCGTTCGACACCTTGAGCACGAGACGGACATGGTCATGTTTCGAGAACGCGGCTTCGAATGCATCTACGAGGCAATGCGGATTCTTCCGCTCCACGACGCTCGACGCATCGAACACGTAGAGAAACACGAACTCATCGCCACCGATTCGCAGCTTCTCGCGCCATCCAGGTTGCGGCGCCTCGCTCGCCGACACCACGTGTGGCACCACCATCACCGGTTTTGCGGTCAGTGCCTGAACCGCCCGCCGGCAAAAGCTCGACGGCACCCAGATCTCGTCGAAATGACGAAGCTCGCTCCACCACTCGTCGCGAAGCGCCGGCAACTCCCACACCCATATGCCTATCCTATATTGCGCGCGGGCAAAGGTTCGCGCATGGAAGTGCAGGAAGCGATGGACAGCATCGGCGTTGACGTGCACGAGCGAAATTGGGTGACGTGGCGGTTGCCGGCGCTCGGCGCGCCCGGCGCTCGCCTGATGGACGAACAGCTCGTGAACCGGTACAAGCGATACCGGAACCGCGGCGGCCCGCAGCGCGGCCAAGTATCCTCGACCCGCCGAGCCGAGGCCGCTCACAACTCCAATTGGACTATAGAAATTGACGCCGGGAAGATCGATGTTGGGATAGGCGGCCGCGGTTACCATCGTCTCACCAGTTTCAACGTCGGTTGATCGCGCGCACCGTGAGCCGAAACGCGCCGCGCCACAATTGTAGCATGGTTATCCCCGCGGCACCGCACTAAAACGCGGCGCGACACGGTCCGGGTTTCACGGTTACCCTCCAGGACGACGCATAGCAATTGCGTCTGGAAGCGGCCTCAACATTCGGCGGCCGGAACGTGGCAACAGCTTTGCGACAGCGGGCGGTTGAATTTGAGCTTGGATGATAAACCTTTGGGTTGGCTTATTGATCCCACCGGCGGTTGGTTTGAGCGGCGGTTCTGGCGACTTTTTACCGAAGCGTTCGGGTTTGTTCTTGCAGGTGCCGCGGCGCGTTTTTCGGCCGGCCGGGGGGCTCGCCTTCCCCGCGGCATGATGAACTTCGCCTCCAACGAACGCTTCGTTTTATTTCCATTCGCCGCACCTCCGCAATCGCTTCGGAAGCGATTGTTCCGCCATCAAACTTTGTTTGATGGAGCTGCCGGCTCACGTCGCTCGAAAGGATGGCGGCCGCGGCCGGGTGAACCGGCGCGCCACTTGCCGTGCCGCGCGGGTTGAGGCGATCAAGCCCCACTAAAACCGATAGCGACTTCGCGTCACCTCGATGAGAGGCCAGGGACTGTACGGTCTACCGCGCCGCGAGCTCGAACGCCGGTCATTGCATAATAAGGGGATATTTTTCGAGATTGGCCATAATAAATTAGATATAATTTTATCCATATCGGATATAACCCGTTAATTCGCAAACAAAATTGTATGCTTTTATAGTAACAAAGTAAATTGATATAATCTTCTTAAGCCTAGGTTGGCGTTCGAATGTTGTAATCGCCTTCCCGTCCGGCGCGGTCCGCCTCGGCGTTGCCTTCGGAAAAGAGAAGGCAACCGCTCGAAGCTCGAAGGCGCCCGATTTACCCAAGAGAGGCAAACCATCACAATGAAAGCAGCTCGTTTCGCAGTTCTTGGCGTTGCCATCGCGGCCGGAATCGGCGCCGCGGTCGTGGCCGCCCGCTCAAACCCGCCGGCGGCGGCGGCGGCACCGCCCCCCCCACTCCTGACCGACGGCGTGCTGGTCGCGGCAAAGGAGTTGAACGTCGGCGACGTCGTCGACGAGAGCGGGCTACGCTGGGAAAGCTGGCCAAAGGACCATATTCCAGAAGGCCTCGTCCGCAAAAGCGCCTCGCCCGACGGCGTCGAGGAATTACAAGGTTCCACGGTCCGCTCCAATTTCGCGGCGGGAGAGCCTTTGCGGCGGGAGCGCCTCGTCAAAGGTCCGCATTCGGGCTTTCTCGCCGCGATTCTGCCAAAGGGCAGCCGCGCGGTGGCGATCAATATCGACACGCAAGGTTCAAGCGAGGCTGGTGGGTTTATCCTTCCAAACGACAGAGTCGACGTGATCCGCATTTTTCATGACGAGGACGCCGCGCACAAAGGCAGCGGCACCTTTGTCAGCCAGACCATCCTGACCAATGTTCGCGTCCTCGCGATCGGCCAGAATTTTCAGGAGAAAAATGGGGAGCGCGTCATCACGGGAGCCAATGCAACCTTGGAACTCACAGCGGCCCAGGCGGAGACTGCCATCCTGGAACAGCGCGTCGGCCAGCTCTCGTTGGTATTGCGCGGCATGGCCGACGCGAGTTCCGCCGGCGAGCAACAGCAAAACTACAGCAACGGGCTGATGGTGGTCCGCAACGGCGTGGCATTACGAGACAGGGCGCGTTGAGAATGGGGTGCCGCGGGTGCAAGGAACCGGCCCCGCAACCGATCGAAGGAGCACGCATGGTTTTGGAGATTCGCACATGAAACGACAGTTTCCCATCCTGGCCGCCGGAATAATGGCAAGCCTCTCCGTCATGGCGGGCATTGGCGTGGTCCGCGCGCAAGAAAAACCCGAGGCCCGGTTCACCAGCGCGGTCACGCCGAGGCGGATTGCGATGGGCGTCGGCAAATCTGTCATTATCGATCTGCCCCAGGATGCGGCGGAAATCTTCGTTGCCAATCCGAAGGTCGCCAACGCGGTCGTCCGGTCGCCGCGCAAGCTCTATGTCATCGGCATGGATGCCGGCCAGACAAGCGTCTTTGCCTTGGATCAGCAAGGCCGCCAGATCGCCGCCTTGGAGCTCAGCATCGGCCGCGATGTTGGCGAGCTTCAACAGATTCTGCGCGCCGCGATGCCGGCGGCCGCGATTACCGCGCGAACGGTCAACGATACGATCATCCTCACCGGAGCCGTCGATTCGATCGAAGACGCGCAGCGCGCCTGCGATATCGCGAAGGGCTTCGTGCAGCTGGTCTCTGCCGCGGGCCCCCTCGGCGCGCTGGCGGCACCGGGCGGGGGGGGCGCGCCGGGCGCGTGCGCGGATGGCAGGATCGTCAATGTGCTCACCATTCGGGCCCGCGATCAGGTGATGTTGAAGGTCACCGTGGCGGAAGTAGAACGCGATATCGCCAAGCAGCTCGGCATCACCACAAGCTCGCTGACCGCCAGTTGGGGCACGTTCACCCAATTTAACCCGTTCGCGATCAATGGCGTGCTCGCGGCCGCGGGAGGTAGCCCCGGGTATCCGGTAAGTGCCACCACGACCGCGCTGACGGCGCAAAATCCCGCCAACACTCTGAGCGCGACCTTGCAAGCCTTCGAGCGCTATGGCGTCACGCGCATTCTCGCGGAGCCGACTGTTTCCGCCGTGTCGGGCGAAAGCGCGAAGCTCACTGTCGGCGGCGAGATACCGATTCCTGGCCCGCCGTCCTGCCAGGTGGGGGGCTTTTGCACCGTCACAATCATCTACAAGGACTTCGGTGTCTCCTTGCGATTCACCCCCATAGTTTTGGCGGAGGGCCGCATCGAGCTTCACCTTGCAACCGAAGTGACTGATGTCGATACTACCCAAACAGCCGCGACGATCAGTGGCTTCCCCGTTCCCGCATTTCTCACCCGCAAGAACGAGACGACGGTTGAGATTCCTTCGGGCGGCTCGATCGCCTCCGCGGGACTTATTCAGACGAAATCGCAACAAATCATCAATGGCCTTCCGGGCCTCCTCAACCTGCCGGTTCTCGGCGCGCTGTTTCGCTCGAACGACTACCAGAAGCAGGAAACCGAACTCATGATCATCGTGACCCCCTATATCGTCAAACCGGCGAAACCTAACGAAATCGCCAGGCCAACCGATGGTTTCACCGATGCAAGCGATCCGCAAACCTGGCTGCTTGGCCGCGTCAATCAGCTCTACGCCTCGCCGGGGAATCCAGAGGCCGTCAAGGATTACAAAGGGCCGGTCGGTTTCATCCAGGATTGAGGCCAAGGCAACAGAATCAAGAAGGCTCAGCATCCGATGTCAATCATGATCCATTCCGCGCGCGCCGCCCGAAAATTGGCTTGCCCAAGAGTCGCTTTGGCGCCCAATCTTTTCTCTCTCTTGCTGCTTCTGCTCACCGGTTGCGGCACGACGGAGCGCATGGCCGTATCCTCGATCCCGCAGGATGATTACCGGGTCCGCCATCCAATCGTGCTGGCCGAGGAACCGCGCACGCTAGACATTTTTGCCGCACCAACGACAGGCCAATTTGATCGCCGTTCCGCGGCGCAGCTGCGCGAATTTGCCAGCCTATACCGCAAATTCGGCCGCGGGCCCATCACCATCATGCCGCCAGCCGGCCCCGCGGGGCCGGCGCCTATCGAACCGGTCCGCGACGCCCTTTTTCGCGCCGGGGCGCATGCACGTATCATTGTGACTCCCTATCCGGCCGGCCCCTATATTGCCGCGCCGGTCCGATTGAGCTTTCTAGGCCTCAAGGCGAAGGTCGCGGACCCGTGCGGCCAATGGCCAAGGGACCTTGCAATGGGTAGCGGCGCCGAGGAGGACTGGAGCAACAAGCCCTACTGGAATTTCGGTTGCGCCTATCAAACCGCGTTCGCCGCACAGGTCGCCGATCCGCGCGACCTCGTGGCGCCGCGAGGGGAAACGCCGGCGGATACCGTCATGCGTACCCGTGCCATCGAAAGCCTTCGCAAGGGCGAGGATCCCGGCACGACTTGGAAATGGACACTGGAAGACTCCTCGATCAGCAAAGTCGGGAAGAACCAATGAGCAGCCACGCACCCCACGAACTCGCGCCGATCGCACCAGTGCCGCGCATCTCCCTGCAGGCGTTCTGCGAAGCGCCGGAAACGGCGCGGATCATCCAGGCGGCCGCGACCGACCGCCGGATGGAGAGGGCGCATGTGAGCGTGCACTTGGGCGGCGCTCTCGCCGCGATCGAGGCCTACCGCGACGCTCCAACGCCAAATGTCATTGTCCTCGATTCTGCCGCTGGCCGCGGCGAACTCGTCTCGCACATCGACGCGCTTGCCGAGTTCTGCGACCACGGCACCAAGGTGGTCGTCGCCGGGCGCACCAACGATATCGTTCTCTACCGCGAGCTTATCGCCCGCGGCATCAGCGAATATCTCGTCGCGCCATTCGATGTACTCGAATTCATCCGCGCGATCTCGCAACTTTACACAAGCGCGGGAGCAAAGCCCATTGGCAAGATCATCGCCATAACCGGTGCCAAGGGCGGGATCGGCGCATCCTCGATCGCGCATAACATCGGTTTCTCGATTGCAAGGGACCTCGAGATCCAAACCGTCATCGTCGATATGGATTTGGGCTTCGGTACGGCGGGGCTCGACTTCAATCAAGATCCGCCGCAGGGCATCGCCGAAGCCGCATTCGCGCCCGACCGGATCGACGAAAATCTTGTCGACCGGCTGTTAACGAAATGCGGCGAAAAGCTGAGCATTCTAGCCGCGCCCGCGACGCTCGACCGGATGTATGACTTTTCAGAAAACGCGTTCGACTCGCTGATCGATGTATTGCGCGCCACCACGCCCTGCGTCATCTTGGATATTCCACATATTTGGAGCGCGTGGGCAAGACGCATGCTCGTCAATGCCGATGAAATCGTGATTGTCGCAGCGCCTGATCTTGCGAATCTGCGCAACACGAAAAACATGCTGGATACGCTGCGCTCGGCGCGCGCGCATGACGGGCATCCAAAGCTCGTTATGAACTGCGTTGGAATTCCGAAACGGCCGGAGATTAGCGTCAGCGATTTTTCCAAGGCGGTCGATCTTGTGCCTTCCGGAATCATTCCTTTCGCGCCGAAGCTCTTTGGCCCGGCCGCCAACAATGGGCAGATGATTGCCGAAGTCGAGCCGGCCGGGAAACTCGCGGGCTTGATCCGAGATCTCGCGCGAAAAATTACCGGCCGGAACGAAATGCGTAAAGCGAAACGGAACCTTCTCACTCCTTTGATGATGCGGTTCGGCCGGAAGCAGGCGTCCAAATCCGATCCCGGTGCCTTGCGCGGGGCAAGTCCAAACCAGTCATGACCGCGATCGCGACGCACGTGGACTTGGGGCCGGCATGCCGGCACGCCGGGGCCGGGAATGCGATGCGGACCGCGCGGAGCCAATGCCGTTAAGAGGCCTATTATGTTTGGCAAGCGTTCAATCCTTGAAGCCGGCGACAAAAGCCCCACTGTTGCGGCAACCGTTGCCATGGCGGCAAAGCCGATCGGTATCCCCGCGATTCAGAGCGCCCCGCCGACGCAGCAACCGGCCCAGGAGCCGCACCGTTCCGACGAGTATTACGCAACGAAAAGCATGATCTTCGGCGCGCTAGTCGAGGCGATCGACCTTTCGCAATTGGCGCGCCTCGACGCGGAAAACGCGCGCGAGGAAATCCGCGACATCGTTCACGAAATCGTCGCGATCAAGAACGTCGCCATGTCGATCGGCGAACAGGAAGATCTGGTCGACGATATCTGCAACGATGTTCTCGGCTACGGGCCCCTCGAACCGCTTCTTGGCCGCGACGACATTGCCGATATAATGGTGAACGGCGCCACCCGCACCTTCATCGAGGTCGGCGGCAAGATCCAATTGACCAACATCCGCTTTCGCGACAACGCGCAATTGATGAACGTTTGTCAGCGTATCGTCAGTCAGGTCGGGCGCCGGGTCGACGACGCTTCGCCAATCTGCGACGCGCGACTTGCCGACGGCTCGCGCGTCAACGTTATCGCCCCGCCACTTGCAATTGACGGTCCCGTCCTCACAATTCGCAAATTCAGAAAGGACAAGCTGACCCTGGATCAGTTGATTCGTTTTGGCGCCATTTCCCCGGAAGGCGGCGAGATTCTCAAAATCATCGGACGGGTGCGCTGCAATGTCTTGATTTCGGGTGGGACGGGCTCGGGAAAGACAACTCTTCTCAATTGCATGACCAATTACATCGATACCGACGAGCGCGTGATTACCTGCGAGGACGCGGCCGAACTCCAGTTGCAACAACCGCATGTGGTCCGCCTCGAAACGAGGCCCCCGAACCTCGAAGGAAGCGGCTCGATCACGATGCGCGATCTCGTCAAGAACTGCCTTCGCATGCGGCCCGAAAGAATCATCGTCGGCGAGGTCCGCGGTCCGGAGGCATTCGACCTGTTGCAGGCGATGAACACCGGCCACGACGGTTCAATGGGCACCTTGCACGCCAATTCGCCGCGCGAGGCACTAAGTCGTCTCGAATCCATGATTACCATGGGTGGCTTCGCGCTGCCGCCGAGGACACTTCGGGAAATGATCGTTTCCTCTATCGATGTCATCGTCCAGGCGGCAAGGCTGCGTGATGGGTCACGCCGGATCACTCATATCACCGAAGTCCTGGGATTCGAGGGAGATGTCATCACGATGCAGGATCTGATGGTTTATGAGGTCACCGGGGAAGATTCTTCTGGCCGCCTGAAAGGACGCCACCGCTCGACGGGGATTGGGCGCCCACGGTTTTGGGAACGGGCCCGCTACTACGGCGAGGAAGAACGTTTGGCGCGAGCACTCGATGCCTCCGAATCCAACGACGCTGTCCGGTAGCGAGCAAGAACAGGAAGCTCTGGCATGAACATGCACGTGTGGTTCATCATGGTTCTTGCGATGGTCTCGGCCGGAGGCATCGTCCACGTTTTCATCTATCCCTACCTTTCCGGAGACATCAAGGCCGAAAAGCGCGAGGCCGCATTGCGGCCGACGGCACCGAGGCGAGGCGCCGAGCGCCTGGGCGACGCCGCGAGCCGCCGTAAACAAATAACGGAAAGCCTCAAGGAAATCGAAGTACGCGGCAAACGCAAGAAACAGTCCCTGGAGACGAGGATCGCTCAGGCCGGGCTCTCGTGGAGCCGCAACAAATATATCGGCGCATCGCTCGCCTCGGCAGCATTTTGTGGCGGGCTGATTTGGCTTTTCAGAGCCCACCCGATCGTGACCGTGGCCGCCATGGGAGTCGGTGGTTTCGGCTTTCCGGCATGGATTCTTAATTTCTTGCGCAACCGCCGTTTGAAGAAATTCGTCAATGAGTTTCCCAATGCGGTCGACATTATTATCCGGGGCGTCAAGGCTGGACTACCGCTCGGAGATTGTCTGCGGGTTATCGCGACGGAATCGGCGGAACCAGTCCGCAGCGAATTCCGGCAGATCGTCGAGGCACAGGCCATGGGCCTTTCAACCGGCGAAGCAGTCGAGCGAATAGTCGAGCGCGTCCCGATCGCGGAGGCGAGCTTCTTCGCGATCGTTATAAATATTCAGCAAAAAGCTGGCGGCAATCTTGCCGAAGCCCTGACCAATCTATCGACCGTGCTGCGGGACCGAAAAAAAATGAAAGGAAAAATCAAAGCGA
Source organism: Methylocella sp. (assembly GCA_050728695.1). Taxonomy (GTDB): domain Bacteria; phylum Pseudomonadota; class Alphaproteobacteria; order Rhizobiales; family Beijerinckiaceae; genus Methylocapsa. The sequence goes on from JBOHJV010000063.1 coordinate 11,290, forward strand.
TGGCGGGTGAAGCCAAGGCCTCCGCTTACATTATCGCCAGCATGCCTTTCATCGTGGCCATCATGACCTATGTCACGAGCCCGAAATATATCGAATTGTTGTGGACAACGCAGACCGGCGAACTCGTCCTCGGCGGATGCGCCTTGTGGATGGGTATCGGAATATTCGTAATGAGAAATATGATCAATTTCGACTATTAGATTGGCGGCGCTGGCACCCAGCCATTACCCAATTCGCTTCAACTCATCTGTCTTAGATTCGCCAATAATGAGGCCCTCCCGCACGCGTGGCGCAAATGCTCGACCTGATTTACTTCAAGCTGACCGATCCGCAATTTCTGCTGAGCACGCTTGTCGCGATCGCGACGATGCTGACGGTTGTGACCGTCGCCATGCCGCTGATCGAGTCCGACACTCTAAGCCAGCGCATGAAATCCGTTGCGACGGAACGGGAGCGTATTCGCGCGCGAGCGCGCGAGCGGCTGATCGCGGATAAGAACAAGCGTAGCCTCCGGCAGGAGACGAAAGCCTACATGAAACAAACCGTTGAGCGCTTCAGTTTGTCGAAATGGCTAGGGACTGAGCAGGCAAAAACCCAGATGGCGATGGCCGGGTATCGCGGCCCCCAGGCGGAAGTTGCCTTTCTGTTCTTCCGCCTGATAACACCTCTCCTTTTCCTTGCGATTTCCGCCATTTATAATTTTGTTTTGTCGCGTTTCGAGGTGGCTTTCACTCTCAAGATAGGCATCATCGTCTTGGCCACTTATATCGGCCTGAAAATGCCCGAACTCTACCTCAAGAATACGATCGGCAAACGCCAGCATTCGATGGGCCGCGCCTTTCCCGACGCCATGGATCTTTTGCTCATCTGCGTCGAGTCCGGCATGTCGATCGAGCATGCCTTTCGCAAGGTCGCGGGGGAGATCGGCGCCCAGTCGATACCGCTTGCCGAGGAATTGACGCTGGTGACGGCGGAACTCTCCTATCTTCCAGATCGGCGAACGGCCTATGAAAACTTCAGCCTCAGGACCGGGATAGACTCGGTGAGGCAGATCACGACCGTTCTCATTCAGGCCGAGCGTTACGGCACCCCTCTTGGCGCCGCCTTGCGGGTCGTCGCCCAGGAAAGCCGCGACCATCGTATGATGCTCGCCGAAAAAAAGGCCGCGGGATTGCCGCCTAAATTGACGGTACCGATGATATTGTTTTTTCTCCCGGTGCTTTTCGCGGTCATCTTGACGCCGGCAATCATTCAGATCAACCATACGGCACCCTGAAAAACGCGAACCTACAATGGTTTTGTACGGACCTTTATGGTTTCTTCGCTGTCGAGCCGGCTCTTCGAGCTTCAGTTATCGATCTTTGCCAAACTGAGTTACATCAGAAGGACGATTCGGCTTGCTTCCAGACGGCGGCGACGAGAGTTTTGCGGCCGGGGTGCGCTTGCGCTTTGTGCAGGCAAATGCGCCGAGCTCAGCGAAGTCCTTCGGACAGAAGTTGGCAATCTCGTGCTACCTCCAATGCGTCCACAGCTATTCGGCCGGTGGAGTTAGCCAAAGGCTCCGCTAAGCGAACTCCGTGGAGTGACTGGCGGAGGTTTGAGCTGTGGCGCGTAGGGCGGCAGGAATTCCAGCTTTATGCCGCGGTCTTTGCATTCGATATAGTCGCGCGCCAGGCGAGGAAGCCCCGTCTTTCGAGAGGCGCCGATGGCGCGGAGCGGCACGGAGAAGCGCCTCGATCATAATCGTCGGCAATGCCCACCGCAGTCACCTCGTGGGCTAGCTCTATCCACGCCTCCGAAAACCTATAGCGTGAACGTGGGAAATGTTACTCGGTTTGTAAAGGATTGATAACTGCCGTGGTTGGTGGATCAAAGCGCGAGTGCGTTCAAAACCCGCGCCCAGCTACGGGCTCCCTTGTGAAACGAAGAAAGCTCGTATTTCTCGTTCGGCGAGTGAATGCGATCGTTTTCGAGGCCAAAACCGATCAGCAATGTGTCCATTCCAAGATCGCGCTTCAAGGCGCCGACGATAGGGATTGAGCCGCCGCAACCGGCAAGAACTGGCTCCTTGCCCCATTCGGCCTGTAATGCCCTGTATGCCCGCGACACCGCCTCCGAACTGAATGGCAGCTGCACCGCGCCCGACGCGCCATGCGAGACAAATTCGGCGTGGCAATCGGCGGGAAGCCGCTCCTTGACGAAAGCCCGAAACGCTTCGGCGATTTTGAGCGGGTCCTGCGATCCGACGAGCCGGAACGAGAATTTGGCGCTCGCTTGCGCGGGAAGCACGGTTTTTGATCCCGTGCCGATATAGCCGCCGACAATGCCGTTGAGGTCGCAGGTTGGCCGCGACCAAACCATTTCGAGAACGCCGCGGCCTTGTTCGCCCGCCGGAACCGAAAGGCCGACCTCGCCCAGAAAGTCGCTTTCGCGGAAGCGCAGTTGCCGCCAGTGCTCGGCGACATCCTCCGGCAGCTCGGCTACGCCATTATAAAAATTGGGAAGCGCGACACGGCCCATCTCGTCGTGCAAATCGGCGACGATGCGGGCGAGCACATGGATCGGATTGACCGCCGCGCCCCCGAACATTCCCGAATGAAGATCGCGATCGGCCGCGCGGATAATAACTTCCTCGAGAACGAGGCCGCGCAGCATGGTGGTGATCGCCGGCGTCTCTCGGTCCCACATTCCGGTGTCGCAGATAAGCGCCATGTCGGCTTTGAGCTCGGCCTTGGCCACGCCAAGAAAAGCCGGAAGCGACGGCGAGCCGATCTCCTCCTCACCTTCAAGGAGGAACGTAATGTCGCAAGGCAAGCCGCCGGTTTCCGTGAAGGCGCGGCAGGCTTCGACGAAGGTCATGAGCTGCCCTTTGTCGTCGGCGACGCCGCGTCCCGCGATCTGTTTGCCGGTTACGGCCTCGACGACACGCGGCTCGAACGGCGGGCTCTCCCACAAATCGAGCGGGTCAGGCGGCTGCACGTCGTAATGGCCGTAAAAAAGGACATGCGGCACGTCGGAACGCGCGGCCTTGGCCTGTCCGACAATGATCGGATGGCCTGGCGTTTTGCGCACCGACGCCTCGAAGCCGAGACTCGTGAGCTCGGCGGCGAGCCATTCGGCCGCCTTGCCGCAATCGCGTGCGTGGGCGGGATCGGTCGAAACCGAGGCGATTTCAACCAGCTTGAAGAGGCGTCCGAGAGCCAAATCGACATTTCCATCGATCTTCGCCAAAACCGCGTCGAGCGCCGCCATGGGACATCCTCTCAAACTCTGGCCGTCGCGAAAACGGTCCGGCGTTGCGACAATGCCTGAAACCGTTCGGCGGACGACCGGATTATATCCAGTGCTGATGGTCCGTGATGCCTCAATTGCCGTTCCGGTCAATAATTTCAAGTACGCGAGCGGAAAAGCCGCCACCCGCCCGAGGAAAGTTCCGCTTTACGGCACCAAAGCCGGCTCTATTCTTAGGCGACTTTTGAAAGACAAGGCATGAGTTTCGACGTGGAAACCGCAGCGAGCCTAAACGCGGCTTCGCGAAAAATCCTTGATCGCCTCAAAGCGATTTCCGGCGCCAGGCACGTCATCACCGATGCGCCCGGCATGGAAGGATTTTTGCGCGAGCCGCGCGATCGCTTTCATGGGCTTGCGCTTTGCGTAGTGCAACCCGGCTCGACTCGAGAAGTCGCGGACGTGCTCAAACTTTGTCAAGAGACCGCTACCCCGGTTGTGCCGCAAGGCGGGAATACCGGGCTCGTGGGCGGTCAGATTCCTCTCGGCCCCGGTACTCAAATCGTGCTTTCGCTTGGCCGCATGACGGCGCTGCGCGAGATTGATCTCGCCTCGAACTCGATGACCGTGGAAGCCGGCATGATCCTTTCCCGCGTGCAGGAAGAGGCCTGCCGCGCGGACCGGCTGTTTCCGCTGTCGCTAGCGGCGGAAGACTCGTGCACCATCGGCGGCAATCTTGCAACAAATGCCGGCGGAACGAATGTAATCGCCCATGGCAACGCGCGGGATCTCGTGTTTGGACTCGAAGTTGTCCTCGCCGACGGGCGGGTTCTTTCCGATTTATCGAAGCTGAGGAAGAACAACACGGGTTACGATCTAAAGAATCTTTTCATCGGCTCGGAAGGCACGCTTGGGATTATCACCGCGGCGGTCCTAAAACTCTATCCAAAACTCCGCGCGATCGAGACCGCGTTCATTGGCCTCGCCTCGCCCCGAGCGGCGCTCGATTTGCTCGATCTCGCCCGCGACATGGTGGGCGGCGAAATCACCGCCTACGAACTGATTCCGCGCATCGGCTTGGATTTTGTCCTCGCCCATTTTGACGCGCGCGAGGTTTTGTCGAGAGCGCACGCCTGGTACGTGCTCCTCGAATTAAGTTCGCAAAGCGCCCAAGGGCTTGCGGAACGCTTGCTCGCACTCCTCGAAGCTTTGAGCGAAAGACATATCATTGAGGATGCGGCCATCGCCGCCTCAAAGGGTCAGCGCGAAGATTTCTGGAAGCTGCGCGAACTTTTGCCGGACGCTCAGAGCCGTGAAGGCGGCTCGATCAAGCATGACATTAGCGTTCCCATCCCGGATATCCCGGCTTTTCTGGAAGAAGCCGCGCGCGCCGTGATGGTGGCAATGCCTGGCGCGCGGCTCGTCGCCTTCGGCCATGCCGGCGACGGCAACATGCACTGCAATGTCTCGCAACCCATCGGAGCCGACAAGGAGGCCTTTCTAGCCCACCGGGACGAGATCAACGCAATCGTGCATGGACTCGTGGTGACGCGCAACGGTTCGATTTCGGCCGAGCATGGGATTGGCCAATTGAAGCGCGATCTATTGCCGAAGGTTAAGGACAAGGTGGCGATGGAGGTCATGCGCGCAATCAAGCAAACCCTCGACCCCAAAAATATTCTAAATCCCGGCAAGCTGCTTTAGAGTCTGTTTCAAACAGCTGCCCCAAACCCAAATCCTCATGGTGAGCGGAGAGAAGCGCGACGTTCCATTGCGAGCGGAGCGGTTCGCAAAGCAAACGCAATGGAAGCGGACGACTGAAGAGAGCCCGCGAAGCGGGCGTCTCGAACGATGTGCCGCCCGAGGGAAGCCTCCCAAGGGAAACCATAATGCCGCTCACCCGTGTTTTTCTTTTGAAAGGCAAGCCGCCGGAATATCGGCAGGCAATTCTCGACGGTCTCTATCAGGCGATGCGCGAGGCCTTCGATATGCCGGACGGCGATCGTTTCATGTTGATCGAGGAGTATGACAGAAGCAATTTTGTTTACGGCGAAAGTTATCTGGGGATTCGCCGCTATGATGTTCTCCTGATCATTCAAACCGCCGTCAACAACACGCGTGGCCCGATCAAAAGAAGGCACTTTATGCGCGCATCGCGGAACTCCTCGCAAGGAACTCTGGCATCCGCCCGGAAAACTTTTTTTTTGATGAGCCTTTTGGAAGTCCCCAAGGAAAACTGGTTGTTCGGCAATGGCATCGCGCAATATGCATGAGTGTCGAGGTGCCACTTCAACGCGGGGCCAAATCGGGAATAATGGATCGTGGAGAGTTTTAGATCAACAAAAACGCGGGGACCACATCGCTTTCTTCATCGAAGCGCAGATTGCGCAAGGCCGCTATAGCTTGTGGAGGTTCGGGCGGCGCTCGTCGAGAGGGAGGCGAGCAGACAATCAACACCGTTCGATTTCGACGCTTTTATCGCACGCAAGTGCCGTGGCGAAACTCTTGCGCCATGTCGCGCTTTACTCTTTCGCCACGCGCCCAAGCCGATGTGGACGAGATTTGGGACTACATCGTCAAACATTGGGGCGTCGAACAGGCGGAGTTCTATGCCGAAACGACTCGGGGCTAGGCCGCCCGTGCGACGAGAATCGCACCGGCTACGAAAGATATTCCGCCGGATCGCATATTCTGTTTTTCCACTTGACCAACTCCGGCATCGACGCCGTTCGCATCTTCGATGGATATATGGACTTTTGACCGCCACCTGGACGCTTCTATCAACGAGCTCTGTAGGATGACTGATTGGCTTTGCTCGGTTCCCGTGCGAGATTTTGTCTGAGGTGACGCGCCGGCGCCCCGATGGGAGCGATTGTCGATCATGCCGCCGCG
>JBOHJV010000064.1:0-17334 GCA_050728695.1 Methylocella sp.
ATGCTTTCGATCGCGTTCCTTTGCAACGCCTCTTCCCGGACTGGCGGCGGTCATGTCATGCGTTGCCTCGCGCTCGCCGAGGAATTGGCGGGCGGCCGCGCAACTGTCCGTTTTGCGGTCAATCAAGGCGCGCCGTATGTTGTCCGCTCACTCGAGCGAGCAGGTCATTTCTTCGCGACGGGTCGCACGCTGATGGAGGCTGCGCGGATTGCCAGCCGGCAGGGCGGCGTCGATGCGGTCATCTGCGATTCATACGAAATCGATGCCAAAATCGAACGCTCCTTGCGAAAGATGGCGGCAAAAATCGTCTCGATTGACGATCTCGCCAATCGACCGCACGAGTGCGATCTGTTGATCGATGCGACCTACGGCCGCTCCGCCGAGCACTATCGAGACCTCGTTCCCTCTGGCGCGACTATTTGTGCCGGCGCGCATTACGCCCTCGTGCGTCGGGAATTCGCCGCGCTGCGCGAAACTTCGCTCGCGCGCCGCGCGATAGAAGATGGCACCGAGAGAGTTTTTGTAGCGTTCGGCTTGACGGATATCGGCGGCGTCACGGCGCGAGTCGTCGCGGCGCTGCTCCGCACGGAACTGAAAGCCCAAATCGACGTGGTGATCGGGCCCGCAGCGCAAAGCCGATTAGCGCTAGCGGAGATGGCGGCGCGCGATTCGCGCCTCGCGCTTCATGTCGATCCGGCGGATATGGGCCGCCTCATGGCGAACGCGGATATCGCGATCGGCGCCGGCGGCACGTCGAGTTGGGAGCGCTGCTGTCTCGGACTTCCGACGGTGCTCGCCGTCCTCGCGGATAACCAGCGCGCCATGGCCGAAAAACTCGGCGAGGCTGGCGCCGTGTGCTTGGCGCTTGGTGCTAGGGAAGATCTTGTTGTCGAGATCACTCGTAAGGTTATAGAGCTATCGAACGATGCGAGCGCTCGACGCCGGATGACAGGCGCGGCGGCAATGATCGTCGATGGCCGTGGCGCAACGCGCGCCGCCCAGGCGATCCGCACGCTCATCAACCGCAACGTGCACGCGGACATCTTGAAGTGAGCTTAATTTTGCGCAAGGCCGCAGCCGATGACGGCCGCGATCTTTGGCTGTGGCGCAATGACGAACAGGCGCGTCGCGGCTCTCGCGCTACGGATTTTGTCACCTGGGCAAATCACGACGCGTGGTATCGCCAAAAGCTGAAAGATCGCGACACTCAGATTCTCGTCGCTCTCGAGGCCGGAGTCCGAATAGGTGTGATTCGTTTCGATCGAATCGGGAAGGATCGCTTCCGCGCCAATATCACAGTAGCGCCGGCAGCTCGCGGCCGTGGCCTTGGCCACGCGATCTTGCGGTTGGGGTGCGATCGGCTCATTCAGGACTGTGTGGGAGCGACAATTGTCGCGGAGGTTCGAATTGAAAACATCGCCTCACAACGAATTTTTGAAGCGAACAAGTTCCATCGGAATCTGGACCAAGAGCAAGCAGAATTGCTCACCTATGTGAAAACTCTGGCCGATAGCAGCTGACCGAGTCGAAAAAACAGAAAGAGAAAATAATGGTCGAGCGCGAAATCTCGATCGACGGCCGTAGGATCGGCCCCTCGCATTTGCCCTATGTTATTTGCGAAATCTCCGCCAACCACAATGGCAGCTTGGAGCGCGCGATTAAAATGATCGAGGCCGCGGCTGAGACGGGCGCGGACGCGATCAAGATCCAGACTTACACCGCCGACAGCCTGACCATCGATTGCGTCAGGCCAGAATTCCAGATCAAGGGTGGGCTGTGGGACGGCTATAGCTTGCACGGCCTCTATCGGGAAGCTTCGACGCCCCATGAGTGGCACCCCGCATTGTTCAAATGCGCGCGCGATCTCGGAGCGACGATTTTTTCGACGCCCTTCGACGAGTCCGCCGTCGAGCTGCTCGCGCACCTTTGCGCGCCAGCCTATAAAATCGCATCGTTCGAAGCAATCGACTTACCGCTCATCGCGCGCGTTGCGCGACAAGGCAAGCCGATGATCATTTCGACGGGAATGGCCAGTCTCGGCGAAATAGAGGAGGCGGTTGCAACTTCTCGCAGCAATGGCGCCGACGGAATCGCGCTTCTGCATTGTGTGTCGTCTTACCCCGCGCCGGTGGAAGACTTAAACCTACGCACCGTGCCGCATCTGGCCGAGGCTTTCGACGTCGTTGCCGGCCTATCCGATCACACGCCGGGCGTCGCCGCCGCGGTGGCTTCGGTGGCGCTGGGCGGCTGCGTGGTCGAAAAGCATTTCACGCTGTCGCGCGCGGATGGCGGCCCCGATGCGGCATTCAGCCTCGAACCTCGCGAGTTCAAGCAATTGGTCGCAAACTGCAGGGACGCGTGGAAGGCGCTCGGACACGTTCACTATGATCTCGAAAGCTCCGAAAAAGCGAGCCTCGTCTTCAGGCGGTCGCTCTATGTCATCGCCGATGTGGCGGCGGGTGAGACACTCACCGAGCGCAATGTCCGCTCCATTCGGCCAGGAAGCGGACTTTCGCCGAAGCATATCGGCAATGTGATCGGCAGACGCGCGGCGCGCGATTTGCAACGCGGACATCCTCTCGCCTGGACGGACCTCGAGCAGAGGGAATGACGCGCATTACCCTCATTGCGGCCCAATCGGACGTTGCCGGCGTCGAGGGCCGAATGGGTTTTTTATGCGAGACGGCGCCCGACGGGACACTGGCGATGCGCTACCCGCTAGCTATAACCATTCACGAGCTGCTCGGCGATTTCGCCGAAACGAAAGAACGAGCAAACGATCTTGCCGCAAGACTCCTTGCGGACGAGCCGCCGCTTCGCGGCGTTCAGCAGCTCCGCATTTTTGAAGAAATCGTCATCCGTGAGTTGCAGCACATCTTCCACGCCATCAATCTGCACGAAACGGTCAGAGCGCATGGGATCGGCTCCTGCGCATTCTTAGAGCCGTCGCGTTACGCAACCCTGTTGTCGAAGCTCGGCGCGCTAACTGGGTCCGAAATCACCGTCCACGCGCCGCGCCTTGCGGGGTCGGCGATCCTTCAGAGTCTCAAACGAATCTTGCGTCGTTTGATGGAGGCCGGCCAATCGCGGGAAAAAATCTGGCGAGACCTGCGACTTGTCGGCGAAAAGATTGATCCGTTTCACACATTTCGGCTATGGCGGACAGCGCAAAAGAAAAACTGGCGTCCGGGCGAAACCTGGTTTTATTCGACGGCCTTCACGTTCACCAAGATTGGCCGGTTGTACGAGCCGCATTGCCCCGAGCCTTTTCGCTATCTTGTGGAAAATCCCGCGACGGGCGGCGTGCCGCTTCAGGAGCAAGGCCGCGCCTATACGTCGATATATGAATTCGGCTTGCCCGAATTTATTCCAGGGCCCGGCGAGCTCGCGGCCGCAAAAGCCGCCCTTCACGATCATTTGGCGCAAGCAACCCTTCAGGGGCGCGATAGCCTCGCGCGCGACCTTTTTCTTGACAGCCATTTCGTTGCAGAATTTTTCGATAGAATGCTGGCGCAGGGGCTTTTTTCTACCACGCTGTTCGATAACTGGACCGAGCGCGCGCGGCCCGCCGCCCTTGTCGTCGGAAATCCAGTGTTCGAAGGCTACGCCTTGCACGCCGCCAAAAAGCAGTTGATCCCGACCATCCTATTGCAGCACGGGATACTCGGAGACTTTTGCCAGTTCGTCGATCCGCCAGCAGATCACTACATCGTTCGCGGCTGGTTTTGGCGAAAGTTCCTTTCGGGAGCGGCGGCGGCGAAGGCAAAAATATTGAACCCGGCAGAGCCTGCCGTTGCGCGATTTTCCGAGGGCGCAGATCGGCGTGCGATCCTCTTCCTGACCGCTCCTTTCAGCATGCAAGAGTTCTGGTCTACCACCGATCTCGACGATATATTGCGAACTCTTTTGCAAACAGCGTTTGAAACGAATGCCGAATTGATCATCCGCGTGCATCCGTTGGAATCGCTTTGCGCCTATAAAGCCAAGGTGCGAGAATTAGGCGCGGTATCGGCAACCCTTGCCAAGGTCACGTTCAGTCAGGGGGCGAGCCTCGATCCCATATTGGAGCGTTCGGCCGTCGCCGTGACTTTCGCATCGACCGCCTTTCTGGATTGCCTGCGGCATCGCGTGCCGGTCGTCAGCTTCCGCTGGCACGACTTCAGCTTCTGGCGTCAGCTCGATGAGCATGGAGTGTTTCATTTCGCGGCGAGCCTTGCCGAACTAAGGCAAATCGTTCAACGCGCGATTGATGGCGATCTACCGCCGTTCGCTGGTGACATCGAGCCATTTCTCGCGAGCACCCCGGCTAGCAAATTGCGGCAGGGATTGCGGTGCTGCATGAAACCGATGGCAAGGACAGCCAGCAAGACATGCGCGTGACGCCGGTCCGAATTCTCGTGCCGCGACTCGTCGACGCCACGCAGACCAATCCGCAAAGTCTGAATGCAAAGGCGCTTCTGTCCCGCTTCAGCGATCCGTCCTGTCAATGGATGGCCGTGCATTATGGCGAACCTCTTGCGGACATTGCGAACAATCGCCGCGTAACTCTGACGCGGCTATGGCGCGGGCGCCTGTGGCCGTGGCATTTGATGATTTTGTATTTGCGCGGCGTTGATGCGATATTCTATCCGGGCATAGAGTGGTTCGACGATTATGCGTTGCAGCTGCGTCGCCGATTTCTAAGGCGCGCGCCCCTCATCGCGATATTGGAGGGATTCGCCGGAGACGCCCAGCGAGAGGCTACCCTGAGCAAATGGGCCGGCCACCCTGTATTCTGTGATCACGTCGAGGCAAAAGTCGTCGAGCGTATCGATCGCATGCTTCATCAAGCCGATCATATTATCGCGATCAGCCCTTTTGTCGCAAAGATTTGCTCGCAATTATATGGCGATAAATTTTCGGCGCTTCCCCTCGGGATCGAGACGAAACTCATTGCGGCGGCATTGCCGGCGTCAAGGATCGACACCGCGCCGCATGTCCGCACTGTCATTTGCGTCGGAAGTGTGGATGACCGCAAGCGGCCGGAGATGTTCCTAAAATTGGCGGAGCAATTTCGCACTGTGCGTTTCCGCTGGATCGGCGAGGGGCGGCGGCGGGAGGCGCTCATCATGGAAGCGAACAGGCGGGGTCTGCACAATCTGTCATTTCCGGGCGGACTCCCACATGAAGGCGTGACCAAGGAGTTGAAGGCCGCGGACATTTTCGTCTTGCCATCGAGATCCGAGGGCGTCCCGAAAGTCACGCAGGAGGCCGCCGCGTGTGGCCTACCGATCATCGCTTTCGGCTATTATGAGCCGCCCACCGTTATCGACGGCGAAAACGGCTACCGCGTTTGGAGCGACGACGAATTCGCGTTGCGGCTGAGTCAGCTGATCGACGACGGCGATAGGCGACAAGCCATGGGAGAGCGAAGCTCAGAGCTTGCAAAGACATGGGATTGGGACGTGCTGGCGAAGCAGTGGGAGGAAGAAATCCTGCGATTTATAGGCCGAAGCCGTGGTCAGTAGAAATTCTCAGCATAGGGTTCGCGGGACGAGGGCCGTCAGGCGAGGGGATAGAGCGCTTGCGATGAATATTAGCACGTCGGCCGATGCAGGCGATGCTGCCGGCAAGTCCTACTGGGACTCCATTTGGTCGAACGCCAAGCCGGTGGCGTACGAAGGGCCCGTGTTTCAGTTCTCTCATTTGGCTCGCAAGTTCGTCCCGGATGGCAAGGGAAAGAAGGCCATCGAGCTGGGCGCCATGCCTGGAAACCATCTGGTGTATTTCCACAAAGAGTTCGGATTCCACGTCACCGCGTTGGATTATGTGTCAGACACGTCACTGCTGCGGGATACGTTTGACAAGAACAATATCACTGAATTCGAGATATTAAATTGCGACTTGTTCAGCGTGGACCTACAAAGCGACTTTGATCTGGTTTTCTCCAGCGGCCTGGTCGAACATTTCGATGATCCGATCGCGATCCTAAACAAGCATCATCAGATGCTGCGTCCTGGTGGTCTGCTCTTTATCGGCATGCCAAATACACGATATCTGCACCGGATTTTCATGAGCATTTTCTGCAAAGACGTTCTCGACGTGCATCGAACGCATCTGATGTCGCTTCCCCTCCTTCGCGCCTATGCGCGGAGCAAAGAGATGGAAGTGCTTTTTTGCAACTACATAACAACGTTTCGACCGTTCTACCCGACGCGGCCGTGGTTCACCTGGTGCAGTCGAGCCATTACGAAGGGTTTGAGATTTGCAGGCGTTGATAATATTCCGAACCGATTTGCCAGCCCATTCATCTTTTTCATCGCCAAAAACAGCAATGCTGGAATTTTTGATCCGTAATGACATCGAGCTCACGAATGGGGGTTGCCGTCGCTGGCAAGACGATTGTCGTGCTCGCCGGCAATGTTTTCACGCTTGTTGCGGGCCTTCCGTTTCAGATCTACGTCGCGCGTGTGCTGGGCATGAATCAGCTCGGGCTCTTTGGACTCGTGGAAGCGGCGGTTGTGACATTGTCAGGTTTCGTTAGCTTCGGGATCGCTCAAACCGCCGTGCGCTTCATTCCCGAACATCTCGCGAAGGGCGAGCACGAACACATACGCACATTGGCGCTGCTGGCGACGCTGGCGCTCACCGTCGTCGGAGTAGCCGTGGCGAGCTGCATCGTCCTGCTGTCCGCGCCGGTAATGGCGTGGTTTGGAATCGCAAAAGCGGGATCCGAATTGGTCGGTATCATGGCGCTCACCGCGCCAATCGGATTGCTCACATTCCTCTATCAGCAAATTTTGCGAGGGTTTCAGGAAATCAACATCATGATCCTCGGCACGTCTTTCGTCGCGCTGATGGTCAAGATCGTGCTCGCGGTAACGCTGTTCCAAGGCGGTTGCGGGGTGCGGGGCTACGCCTTCGCGGTCGTGGGTGGCGGAGTCGCGGCTCTGGCGTTCATGTTCGCGGGCGCGATGCGCCTGATCTTTCGCCTCGACCGGCCGACGACGGCTGCAGCCGCGCCGCTCGGCCACTGGGCTCGCTACGCCTCGATCAGCTACGCCACGGGCCAAACCTCGAACATGGTCATGCACGTCGATCGATTCATCCTCGGCGCGACGATTGGCACGGAAGCGGTTGCAACACTCATGGTCGTGCGGCAACTCCAGCAATTGCCAACCACATTTCATCAGATGTTTCTTGCCGTGGTGGCGCCGATGTTTGCAGCCGCCAATGGACCGGACGCCGCGGCGCGCCGTCGGACGCTCTATCACCTGACAACCGATTGGGTCATGCGCCTCGCACTGCCCTTGATCCTCTTCCTGGCGGTCTTCGGCGATTCCTTGCTGCACCTTTATGGCGAGGAGTTCCGCGTCAACGGAACGCCTCTTCTATTGCTCTGCCTGGTGGCGGTCTCCATAACCATCGCGTCGGGACCGGCGGGGAGCCTTATGAGCATGTCGGGTCTGGAGGCGTCGCTTCTACGCATTTCGGTGCTCGGCAGCGTTCTTCTGGTCACGCTCTACGCCTTGGTCATTCCGCTCGCGGGGCTGCTGGGCGTGGGCATCTCCTTGATCGCGGCGACCCTATTCGTCAATCTCTCGGCTCTTAAAGGCATGCGGCGGCGCCTGGCGTTGCCATGGTGGAGCAGGCGTTACGCGACTTGGCCCATTTCCGGCGGATTCACATTGGCGACGTTGCTTTTTCTTCGCGCGGCGCTTCGATGGGATGGCGTCTCGATCGCTTGGCTAGGGGTCGGCCTCGCGGCGGCATACGGCAGTTTCCTCGCCGGGAATTTATTGCAAGGCATGAGCGATGATGACCGCGCGGTGTTTGATGCGTTGATGATGAGGCTTCGACGGGCGTCCGTCCTTAGTCCCCGCAATCAAACGCCGCATTGAAGCGCGCAGGGCAACGAAAGCAGAGAATTGTGAAGGGCCCCCGGCATATTTCGCCGCAAGGCCACAAAGACTGTAAGCAAACAAGAGGCGGGTGCGTCCCATGCGAATGAGTTTCGGGAGCGATGCCGGCGGCACAAGCTTAGCCCCGCAAACTGGAATGATGGATTCGAGAACATCAAGCGCGGAATGGGCGGGCGACGGATTGGTCTGGAGCAAAGACCCGCCCGTGGCCGAATGGGATTGCGCCCTCGCCGCATTGCGCGGTCACCCATTACAGTCTTCGGTCTGGGGCCGGGCGCGCGCATTGTTGCATGACGTGGTCGAGCATCGCTGGCTCTTGCGGCGCGGCGACGAGCCGGTGTGGATGATTCGCGTTGAGGAGCGCAAAATCGGTCCAATCGCCAAGATCGCTTGGGCGCCTCGCGGGCCGGCATCAGAAACGGCGGAACTTAGTCTCGCAAACCCTCCCGGTCTTTCGGAGCGCCTGCGCGCCGAAGGATTTTCCCTGCTCATCACCGATCCGTGGATAAAGGTGAACGGAGGAGCCGCCCACTCGCCTGACGACATTGGCGGCACGAGGCCAAGAACGATCTGGCTCGATCTATCGCTGGGCGCGAATGCAATTTTTCAAGGCTTTCATAAGTTGATGCGTTGGGGCGTGCGCCGGGCGGCGCGCGGCGGAGTCGTCGTAAAAGCAACTTCCGACGCCGCGAGAATACGCGACTTTGTTAGCCTGTGCGTCAGCATCAGCGACCGCAACGGGTTTCAGCCTCGGGTTACGGCGGCAATGATCCACGCTCTGTTAAGTCTTTCATCCGGCAGCGAAAATGTGAAAGCTGCGCAATTCGTATCTCTCAAAGGGAACGAGCTCGGCTCCGGCATTTTTGTGATGCGTGTTGGCCGGAGCCTGCATCAAATCTGGGGTGGCCTCGACCGCGATTTCCGCCAAGACCATGTCGGCGAGGCCTGCCAATGGGCGGTTATTGAATGGGCGTTGGCGCAAGGCTGCACGCGCTATGATCTGGAAGGAATCGATCCCATCAACAATCCTTCCGTCTACCAATTCAAGAGGCGTCTTGGCGGAGAGGAAGTGACGCTGCATGGCCATAAGCATTTTCCGCTAAGCTGCATCGGGCGACTTGCGAGCATTGGCCGCAAGGCTGTCGCTTGGCAGCAACGCTGATCGTGGTGGGCGGCGCCGAGCGAAGGATCGGTCTTTCGCCGACAATCCCCGGACCGGCCGCGGCTTGGTCGCCAGTAATGTTTGTCAGAGGCCACGCTAGAACGGCCGCGGCGGCGCTCTGGCCCTGCATACGAGGCGAGATGGATTAAGCATGACTAGGAGCCCAACTCATTGTGATCTTTTACGCGCGTTTGAGCAAATACGATTTCCATCTCTTTCGTAGCCCAGGACCAGGTTTGGGGAACTTGTTGTTTCCCTGGGCGCGCGCGGTGGTTTGTCATGCGAATTTTGGCGGCCATTTGATCAGTCCGACATGGCGGAACATGAAATTGGGACCATGGCTAAGAGGAGAAGCCGATAAGCGCACCTATGGGGACGTATTCAAACATCGCTCGCTCACGAAATGGCTCCAAGACCTCATGATAAAGGCCCGCCGCATCCGCGAAATCAGCGAGCGCGAATATTACGACTTTATCGGTACCGGAAATAAGGGATCGCCTGCGCCGGAACCAACGCGCGTTGTTTTTGAAGGGATGGAGGGTTATTTTTCCAAGCTTGCCGGACATGAAGATCTGATAAGAAGAGCATTGCGGCAGGAATCGAGAATTCCCATCGCTCGGGCGCCAGCGCACATCGCGGTTCATGTCAGATTGAGCGATTTTGTTGCTGCCCCAGCCGGCGCAAATCAGATCTACTCGAGAAATACGCGCGTCGATATCGCGTGGTACGAATCTGAAATTCAGCGCGTTCAAGAGCTTTACCGCGATCTGCCGACAAGAGTATACACGGACGATCGGGAGTGCCCTGGAATTCGAAATCTTGCGTCGCTTGAAGGAACATCCGTTGTGACTCCAACTAACGCGCTCGTCGACATGCTCAAAATGTCCGAAGCCGCTCATATCGTTTTGTCGGGTTCGACCTTCTCGCTTTGGGCGGCGTTCTTGTCGAAGGCGACGGTCTCCGCGGAGAATCGCGAATTGTTTGACGATTACAGGATACGGACCGCCGAATTCGATTCGAGAATAATTTAGCGCGCGCAAAATTCCAAGCTCTTCAATGATCCGCGATCACAGAGCATCACTGGACGATAGTCCCGGGCGTAGTGCCTTGTGACCGGTTCCGTTTCAGTGATCACGCCATGGTTTCCGAATTCGCCCGGAGACTGGCCAGGCTCATTCGTTCACGATTCCTGCGCCGCCGTCGTGCGCCGTGGTTGGTGCGCCGATGTGATCGTCGCGAGACGGACTATTCCCCCTTTCATGAGACAGGTGGCAAGCAATATGGATTGCGGCGATGTTGTCGCGAGCGCCTTCCCGCCGCGGCTCGATGTCGGCGTGTCCCGCTATCCAGCATTGCCTCGCGACCGTCTCATCAACATTTGGCAACCTCTCAGAGACAGCTTGATCAAGAAGGCGTTCGCGTCAAGACGCGGGCGGCGTTTGCCCAAGTTGATTCATGTTCACACCGAGGGGTTGCTGACCGCCGGTCTGAAAGTGGCGAAAACCTACGGCGTCCCGCTCATTCTAACGATGCATGGACTTGATACGCGGCTGCTCGAGCGCCGGAATGTGCGGCAGAAGCACGCGCTCGGCGAGTTGCTCAAGCTCGTCGACAAAGTGGTTCTCGTCGGCGAACCGCTAGTCGAGTTCTTTTCCAGCATTGCCGGCCGCAGCGACAACTTTGTTGTTGTGCCCAATGGTGCCGGACAGTCGGATCATCGTAAAGACACGTCGGTTTTCCCCGATGGCCGTGATGTTCGGATGATCAGCGTTTCCAATCTGAATGATGAGAAGGGAGTGAAGCTAACAATCGATGCGCTCGGAGCGCTGCACGACAAGGGCATGCGGAACTGGAGCTACAAGATCATCGGCGACGGCCCGCTCGCGGCCTCGTTGCGCGCTTATGTTGCGTCTTCACACATCTCGGGCCAGGTGGAATTTGTTGGAGCGCAGCCGCATCGCGAGGTCTTCAACCATCTCTCGGGCGCGGATCTGTTCGTGTTGCCGTCGTACCGCGAGGCCTTCGGCATTGCCTATTTGGAGGCCATGGGTTGCGGCCTCGTCGCGATGGGAGTGCGCGGGCAGGGCCCCTCGATGTTCATCGAGCACGGCGTCAATGGGTATCTCGTCGAGCCAAATTCGACGCAAGCCCTGATCAATCTACTCGGCGAGGTTTTGACGGCGGATCGCTTGGTGCTGCGGTCAGTCGCCATGATGGGAATGCGCACGGCGATTGAAGAATATTCCTGGGACGTTCACGCGCGCCGCTTGACCACGGTGTATGAAGATGCGCTCCGCGAGGCAAAAAGGTGAGAAAACCACGCGCATTCCTGCTCTATGTCGAGCCCACACCCTATGTCGAAGGGCTTATCAAAGAAATTCACCGCGTGTGGTTCGAGGACTTGGACGTCTGTTACATCGCCGCAGATCAATCGCAGGACTGGAAAATCGACGCGAAGTCTTCAGGCGGAACGATCTTGCCCGTTAATCGCTGGCACGCGATCATCCAGCTTTGGCGATCGCTCGGTCGGCTCCGCCGAGGCGACGTTGTTCACTTGGCGGGTTGGGGCCATCCGCTCCTTGTTGTCGCGCTCCTCATGGGCAAGCTGCGCGGCCTGCGCGTTTTTATCGAAAGCGACACTGCTACTGGACAAGCAGTCGGCGGCTGGAGAAACTTCGTCAAACGTGTCGTCTACCCGACCCTATTTCGCTTGGCGGATCATTTCCTCCCCGGCGGCAAGCGTCAAGCCGCCTATCTCAGCTCTTACGGCGTGCCAAGCACGAAAACCACGGCTGCCCAAATGACCGTCGATGTCGTAGCAATCATCCGATATTTCGCGACAGCGGGCAACGCGGCGCGAGACGCTTTGAGGGCTCGATTGGGATACGCCAACGACACCGTGGCCGTGTTATATCTGGGTCGACTGGAGCCTAGCAAAGGCGTGGCTGATCTTCTCGATGCATTCGCCGACATTGCCTCGCGGCGAGGAGATGTTCACTTGATGATCGCGGGCAGCGGCAGTTTAGACTCCTTGGCGAGAGACGCGGCTGCCGTCAATCCGCGCATCTCTTATCTTGGACGGCTGACTGGAACCGAGGTGCTGGACGCCTACGCCGCCAGCGACATCGTCGTCGCGCCGTCACGCTTCGAGCCATGGGGCCTTGTCATTAATGAGGCGATGGCGTGCGGCCGGCCGGTTATCGCGACGGATCGCGTCGGTTGTGTTGACGATCTCGTGACCCATGGAGAGACCGGCTTCATTGTTCCAGCCGAAGCGCCCCGCGCACTCGCCGATGCGATTGAGTTGTTGGCCTCCAACGATCGCCTGCGCGAAGAAATGGGAGCTGCGGCAGTGCGCAGGATCACGCCGTGGACGTTGCAAAACGAGGCTGCGATCCTGGTGGATTGCTGGAACGCGTGATGCCCCGCTTGCTGAGAGAGCCAAGTCACCTTTTTCCGCTTGCGCTAATCGCGTTTGCTGGACCAGCGGTTCTTTACGTTAACTCCGTGTTCAACACCGAAACGCGATGGCTCGTTCTCGCTTGCTTGTTCATGTACCTGCTACTGACGAGCAAGCTGTTTTGTTGTCTAAATGGCGGGTTCGGCCTGATGCTGTTCGCCAACATCCTATGGTGCTTTTTGACGTGGAGCTGGTCGGACGTTCCCGAACTGACGGGCGCCAAGGCCATTGCTTTCGCCGTGGTTTCCTTGGCCGTCACCAGCGGCGGCATTGAATGGGCGCGCGCGCGCGCGGGAGACTCTCTGATCGCCGCGCTTTTCCCGTTCACTCTCTTGGCCATATTCGCTGGAGTTTTCGGTTACTCGACGCCCGGCGCCAGCGTCGAGGCCGGCGCTGGCGTGACCTTGTATCGAGGCCTCACCGGAAACCCGAACATGCTTGGCATGCTGGCGGCGATGGGGCTTCCATACGCCATTTGGCACTTTTATTCGTCCGGGCGACACGGCGCGTCGCGCCACGCGTACTTCGTCTCAATTGGCCTGCTGACCGCACTTGTGCTCATCGAACTCACCAGCATGTCGCGCGCAAGCTTCCTCATCATGGGCTGCATATTGATCCTTTATCTTCTGGCGCAGCAAAAGAGGCGGCAGGCTACCTATGTTTTGGCGATCATTATGGTTGCCGTCGCCGCCGTTCTGGCTGCACCAGACTCAATCCACGACAACTTCTGGCGCTTTGCCGATAAGGGCAACCCAAATGCAGACATCCTCTTTTCGCGCCGGAGCCTTTGGGAAGTTTCGTATGAGCAGGCACGCAAAGGCGGATGGTTTGGCGGCGGCTATGGGGTCACCATTGGCGAAACGGGCTTTGGCTTTGGTCTCACAGCCTTTGGTTACGGGAGGGAGAAGGGAAACACGCAGCTCGCGATAATGGAGGAGTTGGGGCTTATTGGTCTTTGCCTGTACGGTCTGCTGCTTGCCAGTCTTTTGGTGCATTTGGCGCGCACGTTCAAACAGTTCCAGACGCGCGACGACAAAGTTGCCTTTGGAATCGTGACAGGCGCAATTCTCGGCATGATTGTGAACTCCGTGTTCGAAGCCTGGTGGGTTGCGCCAGGATCTCCTGAATGCTCCTTTTTCTGGGGGCTTGTCGGCATTGCTCTAGGTATGGGGCGCGTTGCGGCAAGGACAAGACGACGGCGAAGGAGCCCAAACTGGCAACCTCGCCAAGAGCTGGAAGCCAATATCCACGCAGTCTCCGAAAGGTAGTGAGCGCCTTGGGGAACATCGCCTGGAAGAGGCGACTAGGCCGATTATGGACGCTTATGCGCGCGCGCGATGAGCAAAAGAAGCTTGTGCTCTTGTACCATGCAATCGGCGACGGCCCACGGGCCATCCAGAAGCATTGCTTTGCAAACCAGATCGGGCTTCTGAATAGGGCGGCGGCTATTCTGTCCCTAGGTGACTTATTCGCGCGCCCAGTGCCGGCTGGCGTTGCTTTGTCGATAACCTTCGATGACGGCTATGCCGGCCTAAGGGACAATGCGCTCCAAATTCTCGCGGACTTCGGTCTTACGGCCGCCGTGTTTCTGAATACTGGGGAGATGGGCGACCAGGAGCGACACCCTTCCCGGGAGGAATGCGGCTATTATCCCGGAGAACGATTCCTCAGTTGGCGCGATGTGATGGGT
Organism: Methylocella sp.; assembly: GCA_050728695.1. Classification (GTDB taxonomy): domain Bacteria; phylum Pseudomonadota; class Alphaproteobacteria; order Rhizobiales; family Beijerinckiaceae; genus Methylocapsa. The sequence goes on from JBOHJV010000064.1 coordinate 14,214, forward strand.
TTGGTTGGCGCGGGCTGGTGCATTGGCTCGCATGGCGTTGGTCACGTTGACTTGACTGTCGCGTCCGCGGAGACTCGGCGCGACGAACTTTCAATATCCAAACAGGCCATCGAGGAGAGGACGGGCGCTGCGTGCAACGTCTTCGCATACACCTGGGGCCGCCATAACGGACGGCTGCGCGAAGCGGTACGGTGCTCGGGATATCGCTATGCTCTCGCGGGCGGCCACTCAGCAGTAAATCTTCGATCCGATCGGTTCGCGATCCCTCGGATGAATGTTGCGAAGGAATACACGCTAGACGATCTGGCCGCCATCGTGCGGGGTGACTGGGACTATCTCGGCTGGGTCGCGCGGGCCAGGGCGGCGCTGTCGTGAGGGTACTCGTGAACGCACCTTCGGTCAAAGAGGGTGGTTCGCTGGTCGTCCTCGAGTATTTACTCGAGTCGATGGCGCGGCTGCGGCCCGACATCGAATGGGCGCTTGCTGCGCATGGAAGCTTGCGTTTCTCGCGAGATCCGCCGAAAAATTTCGTTTGCGTCGACATTGGCGACATTGATCGCGGCTGCTTCGGTGCGTTACGTTGGTATGAGCGGGGCCTTCCCTCCGCGGTCGCGCGCCTGGGCACGGACGTCGTCTTCTCGATGACGAACTATCTGCCGATCCGCAGGCTGCCGTGTCCGACGGTGCTCCTCGTGCAGCATGCCGGACACTTCTCCGATGTTTTCGACAGGCTCACGCGGCTGCATCTGAGGCGCACCGATCATATCGCGGCTTGGCGGTTGAAAACGCGGTGGGTCGAGCGATCGGTTCGCGTGGCGACGGAAGTGATGGTGCAAACGGCCGCCCTGGCCGACGCGATCGCCGCGCGAACTGGCCGTTCACGTGCTACAATTCACGTCACCCCTCACGGACCTGGGCTCGCCAACGAACCGCCGCCGCAACGGCCAAAAATGGTCGACCAGCCAGTGCGGATCGGATACATCGCGAAATGGGGCGTGCAGAAGAACTTCGACGTCTTATTCGCGGCCATTGCGCGATGGACGGCGGCGGGGCGTGACATGCGGCTGGTATTGACGCTCGATCCGAATCTGGCTGAAAACGCGCAGCTTTTGGCGCGAGCGGAGGCGATGGGCCTTGCTCCGGTGATCGAGAACGTGGGGAACAAGGGTGCGGCTTTCATCTCCGCCCTTTATGACTCGCTCGACATTTTCGCGTTTCCCTCCCTCGTGGAGTCGTTCGGTTTTCCGCTCGTCGAAGCAATGGCGAAGGGGTTGCCGATCGTGGCCGCCGATACGGCCAGCAACCGCGAAGTTGCGGGGCAAGCTGGTTCGTATTTTTCTCCATTCGATTCGGACGCACTCGCAACAATGCTGGGCCAGATCATCGACGACACGTCACTGCGCCAACACAAGGCCGCGGCGGCTTTGGAGCGGGCCCAGCACTTCTCGTGGGAACGCGCCGCGAAGCAGACTCTTGCGCTGCTCACAACGGCCGCAGGCTCGGCGGCGTTCGACGCAACGCCGCGCAAAAACATACGGACGCCATGACCGAGGCGCCGTCGCTCCAGAACAGAACGCAGCGGCACTATGACGCCCATCCGTTCGATGCGCTCACGCTTGAGAACGAGCGCGACCCCGGGCGCGTCCAGCCAAAGCCTTTCCTGGATTTCTGTGACCGCAGCCTGTCGTCCAAGATGTCGGTGGCGGAGATCGGATGCGGTCCAGGCCGTGGCACGATGTATCTCGCCAAGCTCGGTCTCGACGTCACCGCGGTGGACATCAGCGAAGCTTCGCTTGTGCGCGCCAGCAAACGCGCTCCTGCCGCACGTTTCGTTCGCGCCACCAATCTCGCCTTGCCGTTCGAAGACGGGTCGTTTGATGCCGTCATCTCGGACGGCGTGATTCATCACACTCCGGACGCCTACCGCTCCGTCCGCGAGAATGTGCGCATTCTGCGAGAAGGCGGTTTCCTCTATTTAAGCGCTTATAAGCGGCGATGTTACTACTATTACATCTACACATACGTTGGACCGCTAATCCGTCGGATCGAGCGCTCTATACCAGGACGTATTCTGCTCAATATGACGGTAATCCCTGTTTATTACCTCGCCCACCTCGTTAAATCCCGAGGCCACCGAACATGGACGGGAGCGAACAACTTTTTCCACGACTACATCATCACGCCGCGGGCCACGTTTCACACGCGCGAGGAGGTGGAGGCTTGGGGCGCGAAGGCGGGACTTAAGTTGACCTTCTATGATCCCTCGCTTCAAAACGTGCACGTCTTCATGTTCCAAAAGCGGGCGGCCGGAGGATAATGAAAGTCTGCATCGTTTCCTCTAGCGGAGGCCATCTTACGGAAGTGCGGATGCTGCAAGCGGCCTATGGGTCCTATCCCCATTTCTATGTGCTCAACAAGCACGTGCTGCTGCCTGAGGACATGAGGGACAACACCAACTTCATCACTCACTCCGAACGAGATTGGAAAGTGTTTCTCAACTTGTGGGAATGCTACCATATTCTTCGTCGACAACGGCCTGACGTCATCCTCAGCACGGGGGCGGGTCTTGCGGTCCCCTTTGCGCTCGTTGGCAGGTTCTTCTTTAGAACCCGAATCATTTTCATCGAAACCATCGCCCGCGTCGAGCGGCCGTCCCTCACCGGACGTCTCATGTACTATCTAGCCCATGACTTTTTCTATCATTGGCCGGGCCTTGACCGTCACTTTCCGAAGGGAAGATGTGGGGCGCCGCGCATTTGAGCACGTTCGTCTCTGTCGGGAACGCTTATCAGCCATTCACCCGGCTGATCCATGCCGTAACCTCGATTGCCCGCAAATTGCCGCAGCCAGTGGTGGTTCAACATGGACACACCCCGTTCGACAGCGTCGATTGCAGAGGCGTCGCGTTTCTTGATATGCGGGCCTTCGAATCGGCTGTCAGCGAAGCCGAGGTCGTCGTTCTCCACGCTGGCGCCGGTTCCGTCATCCATGCTCTTAGCGCTGGTAAGGCGCCGGTCGTCATGGCGAGACGAGCGGAGTTCGGCGAACATGTCGACGATCATCAGGTGGAATTTGCCCGCGAACTCGCGCGTATCGGCCGCGTTGTGGTGATCGAGCGTGG
>JBOHJV010000065.1:0-17114 GCA_050728695.1 Methylocella sp.
CCCGGCGGCCCAGCCGCCGGGCCGGCTCCTGGCGCCGCCCCAGCCTCCGCCGGAGTGCCGCGGCCGATATTGGGGGTATCTGTTACCTGGCTTGGCTGGTTTCGCAGGAACTCCTTGTCCTCCCTATAGGCCTTAACGGCGTTGCTCACTTTTGCTCCATCGAAGCCGATATTCGTGTCGCGCGAACCGCGCGGCCAAGGCGTGGGGATTTGGAGCGCGGAATTCGCGGCGATAGAATCACCTGCGCTCGAGGTGACCGCGTCCCTGCGCGGCAGGTAACGCTCCGCCATGTACCGGTCGCAAGCGGCCAGCGTCAGGCCGACCGTTGCAAGCAAAACGATGCGAAGCGAACTCACTGCCCACCTCCATGTCCTGGGGGATCGATGAAATAGCCGGTCGCCGGGTCATAATGCAGAAAGCCATCTCCTTGTGGCAAGGGTTCGACCGCCGGCGCCACGGGGACTGCCACGGGTGGGACGCCCCTCGCGCCCGGCGCGATGGCGCCAGCGATGCTTTGGACCTGCCCCTGCCCATTGACAATGGCCGGCGGCGTCTTAGCGACCTCCGGACGGCCATACAGGAAGAAGTCGAGATCGTTCCCGGCGAGCGACGTGTCGAGCGGTGTCTTGAGCTGTTTGCCGGGCGGCACGGGCTTCACCAAATAAGGCGTCACGAGGACCACAAGTTCCGTTTCATTCTGCTGGAATTGCGAGCTCCGAAACAAGGCGCCGAGGACCGGTATTGTCCCAAGCCAGGGAAGTTGATCGAGGGCACGGGTTGAGTTGGCTTGCAGGAGGCCGGCGATGGCGAAGCTTTGGCCGTCGCGCAGCTCCACCGTGGTTTGCGCGCGCCGGACCAACAGACCAGGCACCGACACGCCACCGATCGTCACCGCGAGCGCTTCATCGATGGAGCTGACTTCGGGAGCGAGTTTCAAGCTGATGACGCCGCGCGAGAGAACCGTCGGCGTGAAATTGAGTTTTATGCCGAATTCCTTGTACTCGATGGTGACCGTCGGCAAGGCGCCGGTCCCAGAAGAAACGACCGGGATGGGGTATTCGCCGCCCGCGAGGAAGCTCGCGGTCTCTCCAGACAAGGCAATAAGGTCCGGCTCGGCCAGCTGCCGAACTATTTGCTGCTCCTCGAGCGCGCTGAGCACGGCATCGAGGCTACCGAATTTGGAATTGACAATCTGAGTGATGATGGTCGCGAAGGGGCTGCCCACGCCTCCGGCTCCCGGTACGACGTCGAGGACCGACGCCGGGGTGGTTGTTGCGATGGTCGTGCCGGCGCTCGTCGTGGTCGTTGTCACTCCGCCTAAACTCGTGCTCGCCGGGAACAACGAGCTGTTAAAGAGACTGGAACCTTGCTGGGTCCCGACGATGCCCGCCAAGTTGCCGTTTTTTTTGAAGAATGCCCAGCGGATGCCGAGATTGCGGGTCGCCGTGCGATCGGCCTCGACGAAGCGGACTTTTAGCATGACCTGCTGCGGGGTCGTGACCTTAAGCGCATTGACGACGCCGGCGGGCGCGAGACCGGCCGCGACGCTCATCGCCCGCTCGACAGTCTGGGAATCCCCCGAATTGCCCCGTAGGACGATCTTGCCGTTGACATCATCGACGTGAATATCCTTGCCGCCGGACGCTTCGCGGATTTTTGCTCCGAGGCTGCCGGTGTCGAGCTTGACATCGACATCCACGATGCCGATCAGCTGTCTCTTTGTGTCATACAGCAAGACATTGGTGGCGCCGATCTTCTTGCCCAGAATGACGAGCTGCCGGTCGCTGATCGCGCGCGCATCCGCGATGTCTGGATCGGCAACCTCGACGACCGCGAACGGAACGTCGAGCCGAAGGTTCCTGGATTTGTGCTGAACAAGTGTCACACGCGTGAGGAGGTCAATATTGCCGGCCGAAAAGCGGGCGCCGTTTGTCTGAGCCGCCGCCCGCCCGAAAAGTTGCGGCATTACAAAACTCGCAAGGATCACGGCTAGGACAATCAGTGGCCGAGGTCGTCCCCCATGGGATAGGCCCCGCGCCTTCGGGCAGCCGACGGGCCGAGGCCTTCCTTCCGGTGTGGCGAAATCACCCACCCCTCGCGCCTCCTCGCTCAAAGTACTTTGACCAAACAATGCTTCTCGATTGGCCAAATAATGATTCGCGCGCGGCAGCCTCTCGATCAGTGGCGAAAGCCGGAACCGCAACTAATAATTATCCAAATGCCGCTATTATGTCCCGCCTCGCAAGTGAAACATCGCAACGTCCGGTTATTGTCCACAAGCGTTGTGGTTTGGTTGCAGCCGGCGGGATGCCGCGCGCCGCCGAGGGCCAGATTTACACCCCTCCGCGCGAGCGGCCTAGCCAAGGATAATCGATCATTGTTCCAAGAACCTGTGTCTAAAGCCGGGCATTTTCGCGCTTAACGAGTCGGTTCGCGATATAAATCTTGATATACGGTTGGTTCCGAGTCGCCGCGGTAGACCCAGACTTCGGCCGCGCGCGACGGCGCGGGCGCGGCGACGGGTTCAGATTCGCCAATATCCGTCAAGGTTATGCGCCGGACGGCCTCCGGATTCGCATCGCCGGCTTGCCGCAGCACGAGCGACAGTGTTCCCACACTTTGGGCAAGAATGAGCTTTTGCGCCTGCTCGGTCGAAACCTCGACGGTCACGGTCGGTACCACGGTCGGGTGTTCTTGGCGGTCGTTGGCGATCTGGCCCGTCGCGAGAACCTTGACGCCCTGCAGCAGGACGTCGGCATGGGAACTGCCGGGCTTATCCCTGCCGTCGCTCCTGGTCAAAATGACATCAACCCGGTCGCCCATCCGGACAAAGCCAGCGACTTCGTTCGCCTCATCGACCCGGATGGCAACCGCGCGCATGCCTGGCTCGGTGAGCGCAGCTAGGGAAGCGAGCTGGTTCGGCCCGGTAATCCGCGAGCTAAGAATTGGTTCATTTCTTTTTATCGAGGTCAGAGCCGCCCGCGCGCCGTCTTTCAAAAGATCCGCTTTCAACTTGAACGCGCCCTCGGGAACGATCGTCGATTCCCACGCAATCTCGGTGACATTGTCGTCGGTGAGCGTGGCGCCATACTCCAAGGGCGCCGCCGCGACAACGATTGTGCTGACGGGATCCTTGGCAATTATTACCGGGGGTTTCGAGCCGGAGGCCAGGACCGCAGCGCCGATTCCAGCCGCGAGGGAAACGCCAACGACGACGAGACGAGCTGGTGGCAAGGGTATTCTGCGACCCGTATTCATTCTCATGGTCGGCCCGTCATATTTGCACCGAGGATCATCGAGCTTCGTGTGGTTGCCTTATCGTTTCCCAATGCAACGCGGGGATGGTTCGCGGAAAACTGAACACGGATGGCAACATTCGAACGCAATGTAGGCTTAAAACGATTATTTCAATTTATTTTTCTACTACAAAACAATATACTTGTGTTTGCAGGTTAAGAGATTATAGCCTCTGTGGATAAGGTTATATCTATGTTATAAGTAATGTATTCACTTCAAACGAATACTTCTCCCCCGACTCATTGAAGAGCCGGGAGAAATTTCTTACGTTTTCCGATTGGGCGGATTCTGCTGCGCGCATGATTTAATCTGGCTTCCTCGGTGAAGGCCGCCGACTATCTCCACGGGCTGCAACCGCAAATCGGCAAGGTCCGCCGAGCACATGCAGGATGCCGCATACGCGCTGACTGCGGCAGGGGCCGCGCTCGGGCGCGGCCGCTGTGGCATCTATTTGACGATGGATTCAATTGAGCTGTGCGGTGCCGCCGCCCTGAAAGAAACGCCAATTATGTCCCGTAATCGCTTGCGGGACGCTGTGGCCGATCACTCATTTCCATCGGCATATGACACCGTTGTTCCCGCCCCCGCCTCCGGGTTTGAAATTACAAGCCCATGGCTGTGCCGCAGTTGCGCCCGGATAGGCAACAGCGAACGTCGCGGCTGGTGGCTGGACCCCCGCGCACAGCTTTACCGGGCCGTCGCAGGGCTTGTCGCACTCTGTTGGCACTGACGCTGAATACACGTTGGCATAGCCATATATCGTCGGCAAGGAACTGCAAAGCGGGATCTGACCAACGGAAGGAGTGATTGGGACAGTTGTGCCGCCTGGCGCGAAGATGATTCGGTAAAGCGGCGCGTCCCCTCCGTAGACCTGAGGATCGTTGGGCCAGGTATACGCTTTGCGCATGACCCGATGCACAGTATCGTCGCCTACGCAGGCATTCTTGACAGGGGTGACGTCGGTGCAATGACCGTATGGAGGCTGCCAAGCCGTGCTTCCCAGATAGCCGTACGGAAAGGTGCACACACTTGGATCACAGCTTGCATTTTTGATGAATCCTCGGCCTTCGCACGTCTGCCGGCTCCCGTTGTTCCAACAGGCAATCCCGTAATCAATCCCATTGTAAAAACAATCTTTGTCCGTTGAACAGGGCTTGCCGTATGCGGCTGCCGGCGCGTTCAGGCAGAATGTCTTCCATAAATGGCAATTGGCGTCAGAATCGTTGCAATCTGGAGCTGGGACTGTCGGAAACTCATATCTGCCGCAATTTGAGAAGCAGGCCACCAGTCCTTCTCCCCCTAGCGGTAGGCCGGTATTGGTTACGATGACAAAAGCGAACAGCGCTTGGCCCGGAGGCGACGTAAAACCCGTAAGCTCCGAGCGTCTGAGTAGGAACGCGAGTCTGCACTGACCCAGCCCGGGACCCTGCGTTCGCAGATCGGCTCCATGTACCGTGAGGGGGTAATTCTGGGCTAACCACTGCGGGTCTTTTGCGTTCAAGGGGTTTGTAGTGCTGCCGCCGACCGGCTGGATGTCAACGTTCAGGTTCACGCCATTGACCGCGCTGATATCCGGATGATCCAGGAATACCGGGAGCGAGTGGCCCACCTTTTCATAGAAAGTCCACTCCGCAAGGGTGGCGCCCGGTGGTGGGCCTTTCAGCGCCTTGCTGCAATCGTATATGCCAGAGCAGCCGCCAGTCTCGCACTGAGCTATGCCATTAGCTATGTCATAGCGGCAACCGGTTCGCGCCCAGAAATTCGGGCCGACACTACCTGCGCCGATGGTGGCCTCCCATGCCGGCGGTATGTCTATGGTCAGGATATTTTCGTTATTGGGCGAGCCGTATCGCCGCATGACCCAGGTTCCCTCCCGCGGCAAAACCGGGGTCGGCGGCTTCCCGACCTGGTGGGCCGCGGTCGCCGTGCCCAGCAGCTTTTCGTTGGAGCAATTGACCAATTGCACCACTCTGTGCGACGGCGCGGCTGGCGTAGGAACAGGCAGGTTCGCCAAGCACGCATCCGGAGCCTGCGCATGAGTGGGGCCATTCCAGAACAACTGGAAAACTGAACTCAACCCCAAAGCCAAAAGGCAAACCATGAGGGCCTTGGCAGCAAGGCGCGTTCGCGTGGGGGCCGAATTGGCTGTCGCGACGGTTGCTGTCATTTTCACACCCTCCTTGAAGTGCACCGGGAAAAAACGGCATCGTATCTTAAACGTTATCTTCACGGCTAGAATGATAAGTATGCACTGTCAACAATTGTTTTCGATAACTTCTCCAAAACTCCCCGAAAGGGAAAATTAGGCCGGGGCCGTTTCCGCCGTTCCGGCCAGGGCTTCCGCGGGCAAATAAGCGTCCCAGACCGGCGCCGCGCCGAGCGTGGCGGCAAAACCGCGGTGGCAAAATACCTCCTCGATGGTGAGCCGCGGGGGGAGCGGGCGCGGCCTTTGCGCGAGAAGGCCCACCGCGCCACTTCCGATGGAAGCGGCGCCATCGGCGAAAGCGAGAGCGGCTTGGCGCCCGCCGGTCAACTCGGCATAGACTTCCGCAAGAATTCTGGCATCGCACAAGGCGCCATGTTTGGTCCGTTGCGACGTGTCGATGCCGTAGCGGACGCAAAGCGCGTCGAGACTGTTTGCCGCGCCAGGATATTTGCGGCGCGCCAGGGCCAGCGTGTCGATCACGCGATCGGGCGCAACCGGCGCGATCCCGAGGAGTGCGAGTTCCGCGTTAAGAAACCGCATATCGAATTCGGCATTGTGCGCGATGATTTTGGCGCCGCCGGCGAATTTCAGAAAATCTCCGGCGATTTCCGCGAAGACCGGCTTGTCCGCCAGAAATTCGGCGGAAAGCCCGTGCACAAGGAACGCTTCCTTCGGGATGTCGCGCCTGGGATCGAGATAGGCATGGAAAATCTCGCCAGTTGGGATGGCGTTCAAAAGCTCGACGCAACCGATCTCTATGATTCTGTGTCCGTTACGAGGGTCGAGCCCGGTCGTCTCCGTGTCGAGGACGATTTCCCGCATCGCAAAACCTCAAAGCCTGTTTTTGGCTCCCGCGAGCGCCCGCAATATCCCGCTCACTTGCCGCCTGATGGCGGCAAATTCGCCGCCCGTATCGACGATGAAATGCGCGCGCGCCCGTTTTTCCGCATCCGGCATCTGTCTTGCTAATATGACGGCAAGACGCTCCGGCGTCATGCCCACGCGCCGGCTCACCCGCTCTTTTTGCACAGCTTCCGGCGCGCTCACGAGTACCACGGCATCGACCTTGCGGTCGCCGCCCGTCTCGAACAGCAAGGGAACCTCGAGAACGACGAGCGGCTCGCCGTTTTTTCTCGCCTCGTCCAAGAAAGCGTCGCGGCTGGCGGCAACTAAGGGATGCATAATCGCTTCAAGCCACGCCAGCGCCGCGGGATCGCCGAGCACCTTGGCGCCAAGGAGGCCGCGGTCGACAACGCTATCCCGCGTGGTCCCCGGAAAGGCCGCCTCGATCGCCGCCGCGACTTGCGAACGATAAAGCGCGTGGACCACGGCATCGGCGTCGTGAACTGCAATCCCTTCAGCCCGGAACATCGCGGCGGTGGTTGATTTCCCCATCCCGATCGACCCGGTGAGGCCCAGAATAAACATCATCCCGCCGCCGCAATATCCGCCTCGACCAAGCCGCGCAGTTCCGGCGTGACGCAAGGTTTCACGCCGAACCAGCGCTCGAACCCCGGCGCCGCCTGATGCAAAAGCATGCCGATGCCGGAAACCGCCCGGAGACCGCGTGCGCGCGCCGCTCTCATCAGCGCAGTTTCGAGTGGAACATAGACAATGTCGGCGACGACGGCGTCCGGCGGCATGGGTGCTAGATCGATCGCGAGTGGCGGCTGGCCGCGCATGCCGAGCGAAGTCGTATTGACGAGAAGATTGGCGCCGGCAAGCGCGCCGGGCAGACCGGCGAAATCCCCGACCTCGATCGATGCGCCAAAGTCGCAAGCAAGCTCCGCCGCGCGCGCTTTGGTACGATTGATCAGAAAAATGCGCTTCAGGCCGCGCAGATTAAGCGCGTAAACAATGGCCCGCGCGGCCCCTCCGGCGCCAATAACCACGGCCGTGCTGGAGTTAATTTCCCATCCGGGCGCATCCTGATCCAAGGCACAAGTAAACCCGGCGGCGTCGGTGTTGTCGCCGCAAAGTTTTCCCGCCTCTATCCACAAGGTGTTCACGACTTTCAAGCAGGCCGCCGTTTCGGTTCTGATAGCGCAGAGTTCGAAAGCCGTTTGCTTATGCGGCAAGGTCACATTCGCTCCGGCAAAGCCCTGCCGCGTGAGATCGCGCACAAAGTCCGGAAATCCGGCCGGCGCGACGGCGGCCAGTTCGTACGATCCCTCGATCTTGAAGCGTTCCAGCCAAAAGCGGTGGATCAAAGGCGAACGCGAATGGGCGACCGGCCAGCCGATGACACATGCTTTTGGCTTGACGTGAGCCGGAGATTTCACGAAAGCAGACTTCCTTCCTCGCGCAAGAATTTTAGGAGCGGCAAAAGGGGAAGCCCCAGGATCGTCGCGTGGTCGCCCTCGATCGCATCGAAGAGATGGATGCCAAGCCCTTCGATTTGATAGACGCCGGCGCTGCTGAGAACAGCGTCGCTGACTTGCGACATATAGGCGTCGATGAATGCCGGGGAAAGTCGCCGGCAGCTTAGCCGTGCGACGCCGACCGTTTCGAAGAGGATTGTGTTTTCGCGCGCAGCACAACAGCCTGAATAAAGTTCGTGGGTGCAGCCGGACAAGGCTTCAAGTTGCACCGCCGCAGCCGCGCGGCCGGCGGGTTTGGCAAAAGGGCTGCCCTCGAGGCAAAGCGTCTGATCCGCGCCGATAACGAGCCGGCCTGGCTTTTCGCCGCTGACCGCCAAGGCCTTGGCGCGGGAAAGGTGAAGAGCAATGTCGCGGGCGTTGGCACCCGCCGCCACGAGCGGCGCTTCGATCCCGCGTTCATCGATCGCGGTGGTGCAAATCTCGAACGGGAGCCCGGCGGCGCGAAGAAGGCCCTGGCGGGCGGGGCTTTGCGAGGCGAGAACAAGCGGCGCCGTGCCGCGCCAAAATCCTGTCATGGCGAGGCTATGAATTTCAACTGATGAATCTTGTAAAGATCGATGACCGCCGCCGCGGTTTCCTCGATCGAGCGACGCGTCACATCAATGACCGGCCAGCCATGCTCGGCGCAAAGCCTGCGTGCCCGCGCGAGTTCGCCCGCGACGAGGAGGCGATCCACATAAGGCGAATCAGGATTTGCGTTCAACGCGATAAGGCGATTCTCGCGAATCTGGACGATGCGTTCCACCGAAGCCAAGAGCCCGACGACGAGAGGATTGCGTAATGCCAAAACCGGCTCCGGCAAGGGGACATCCGGCACCAAGGGAATGTTCGCGGTTTTGACGCCTCGATTGGCAAGATAAATGCTCGTGGGCGTCTTCGATGTGCGGCTCACGCCGATAAGAACCACGTCGGCGGCCTCGAAATCTTCGATTTGCTGCCCATCGTCGTGCATCATCGTAAAATTCAGGGCTTCGATTCGTTTGAAATATTCGGCATTGAGCATGTGCTGAGCGCCGGGGCGAGGCTTTGAAGCCGTTCCGATGTAGGATTGAAAAAGGTTCACGATTGGCTGCAAAACCGAAAGACAGGGGACGCTCGACTCCTTGCACGCCGCCTCAAGATGCGCGGCCAAATTCTGATCGACCAGGGTAAACATCACGATCCCCGGCGCCGCCTCGATTGCGGCGATAGCCTTGTCGAGCTGCCCCCTGCTGCGCACGAGGGGGTAAACATGCTCGAGCAACGAGACCCCTTCGTATTGCGCCGCGACGGCGCGGCTCACGGCAATCAGGGTTTCGCCCGTCGCATCGGAAATCAGGTGCAAATGGAAGTAGTGCCGCCCCACGAGTTTTCATGCCTCGCCATGGTTTTCCCGAAATTCAAGGGAACGCTGGGGAGAAAGCGGGATAACCGGCGCCCCCGCCCGCTGGCAACCATTTTGTTGGACAGAATAGCAAAATTCATCCACCCCTATCAAAGGCTGAACAGTCACACGCGCGCCGATGTGAATTTGGATGGGAGGACAAAACCTGTTTAATTGAAAGTCTGACCTTTTCCTATCCAACTCGGCTGACTAAGAAAAAGTCAGAGTTCCTCTCGCGCGTCATGGCCTGTTGAAAAAGTGGATAAACACTAAACCTGCGTTAGCGTGTGCGAACCGGCGAATAAGCCCAACCCGGCCCCAATCAGACAAAGCAGAATCTTTAAAGAAGATTCTCATATTTTTAGAGGATTATAGCGTTGGAAGGCCAAACCCGCGTTCAAACAAAACCGTTGCTGCAAGTCATAAACGGCGAGGTTTGTTTCCCGCCCCCTGTTTGGCTGATGCGGCAAGCGGGGCGCTACCTACCGGAATATCAAGCGCTTCGCGCCAAAGCTCCGTCCTTTCTCGAGTTTTGTTACACACCGGCCCTTGCGGCGGAAGCAACCTTGCAACCGGTGCGGCGCTTTGGATTCGATGCCGCCATACTGTTCAGCGATATCCTGGTTATTCCCGATGCCCTTGGCCAAAAAGTCGGTTTTGAATGGGAGGCGGGCCCCAGACTCGATCCGATTTTGACAGCGGCGGATATTGCCAGGCTGAACACGCGGCTAGATCACGCGAGGCTCAGTCCGGTTTTCGAGACGATCGAGCGCGTCAAAACCGCCCTTCCCGCCAAAACCGCGTTGATTGGCTTTTGCGGCGCGCCATGGACGCTTGCTTGCTATATGATCGCCGGCAAAAGCACGGCCGATCAGGCGCCGGCCCGTCTCTTTGCCTACCGCCAGCGCGATCTGTTTCAGAGTCTCATTGACCGGCTGGTTCAAGCGTCGATCGACTATCTTGGCCGGCAGATCGAAGCTGGTGTCGAGGCCGTGCAAATCTTCGATACCTGGGCTGGCGTCCTTCCCTTCGCCGAGTTTGAGCGTTGGTGTCTGATGCCGATCGAGGCAATTGTCGCCGGCCTCCGGCTGCGCCACAAGGATGCCTGCGTGATCGGTTTTCCGAAAGGCGCGGGCCACCATCTAAAGGATTTCGCGGCGCGCACCGGAGTCAATGTGCTTGGACTCGATAGTTCCGCCGATCCACGTTGGGCCGCGAAAACATTCGATCGAGGTTTGGCGTTGCAAGGCAATCTCGATCCGTTGGCGCTCGCCGCGGGCGGCGTTGCGCTTGCGACCGGGGTGCGGCAAATCCTCACCGCCTTCCGGGGAAGGCCGCATATTTTCAACCTTGGCCACGGCGTCTTGCCGCAGACGCCCCTGCAACATATCGAGCTTATGCTCGATCTCCTTCGCGGAAACTCCGCTAAATGAGCAATCTTTATCTCTCGATCAAGGTGCTGCATATCTTGGCCATTATTTCCTGGATGGCGGGGATGCTCTATCTGCCGCGGCTCTTTGTCTATCATGCCGAAGCGCCGAAAGGCTCGCCGCAAGCAAAAACCTTCGTGGTGATGGAACGCAGGCTCATGCGGGCGATCATGCTGCCCGCATTGCTCGCGACCTGGGCAACCGGGCTCATGCTTGCGGTTCAGGCTGGCTTTCTACATGCGGGCTGGTTTCACGCAAAATTCGCCCTGGTGATTATGCTCAGCGCGCTGCATGGATATTTTGCAAAACTCCGGAAGAATCTGGCGGAAGAGAATAGCCGGCATGGCTCACGTTTTTTCCGGATCGTTAACGAGGCGCCGGCGGTGCTCATCGCCGCGATAGTATTTCTCGTCGTGTTCAAACCTTTTTGATCGCAAACAGATTCCGCGAAAAACAGTCGTGGAAATTCGGACCCGATAATGGTGCGAGGCGATTTTTATGGACCGATCGCGATCCCCTTATTGCAAGGCTGGGTTCGTCGATTTCCTGCGCCGAGAGGTCGTCGAATGCTTTTTCGCTTGGAGCAACCGCAACCGCATGTTCGCGATGGAGTCATGAATTTCGAAACCGGCTCTCACCGCGGCGGTTTCCATGCTGTCTCTCGCTGGGCGAAGCTGAACTCCCATAGGAAATCCAGTTGTGTATACCTCATGCGCCCCGTACCGGCATTCATGAACCAATTCGGATTTGGGGCGCCGTTAGCGCTTGCGGCGAGCGCGACCGCTGTATCCGAGTTAGGCTTTTGCGGGTCTTGTTGCCAAAAGACGGCAAATGGATCAACTGTCAGCCGGTTATCTCCTGACACGTTAACCCGGCCGCCTGGGTAGAAGAACGTACCGGGGGAATATAATGGATGATTATCTACCATTATGTTATCGACTCGATCGCCGATGGTCGCACGCGCGTGACAGCTCATACATGAGGCGCTAGTCTGCATTCCCCCCTCAAGTTGAGTATTCCCTAGGATAATGGGGTTCCCCTGCGAATCCGTGAAATCAGTCTGTGTGCCGCGAAGTACGTAATACTGCCATACCGTGTTCTTGAATACACCTGGGACAGCCCGCAGTCTGCTGTCTACACTGGATGACGGGGCATTTGGGTAACGCAGTTGCGTATAACGATCCCGGTCGGCTATCTCTGGAGGCGGATTATCGACATGTTCAAATGTAGCCCAGAACCAGTTTGGGAGGGCCTTGCTCGTCATATGAAAGCCGGTTAAGCCGTAGATGTCGCCATCCGGGTCCTGTGTCGTGTAAAACCTCGACGGCAGGCCAGATTTGATTTCATCTGGCTTAAGCTTTCGCCATGTTGCCTTGATAGCTACGGTGTCAATAGGGAACTCGACGGTCCTTCCCGTAGCGCGGAACCGCTCCTGCCCGTCGATACTGTACAGGCCCTCCCTAACGATAAAATCGAAGCCAGGCCGATTAATGCGGGATTCTTGTCCGAAATCTAATCGCGAGGATTTTTCAGCCGCAAATGTTATGTGAGGATTTACGCCCTTTAGGTCCAGTCTTGTGAACGTGAATTTCGGCGGCGACAGGAATTTCCTTGGTTGCCCAGTCGGCGCCGCAATTTGCGGTTCATCCCATGGAGCTGGCCGGGCCCCACCTTTAAGGAACACTTCGCTTCCAATCGGAGTAGTTATTTTCCATGTTTCCCAGACCCGTAAGCCAGGATCGCTAACTTCCTTATTGGGATCGGCTATTCCACGACTGCCGATCAGAGCGGGCCTGTTTATTTCCGCGAAGAGGTCCCAAGCGAATTTGTCGGGATTGTTGACGGCTGGATTCGGGTCCGAGAGGGGCTGTGCTCTCGCCACGGGCAATGAAGAGCTGGCTGCTCCGACGATCAACAGCGCGCTGGTTAGGAAAACGATCCGGCGCAGGCCAAGCTTATAAGAGCCGTGCCCATTGGTCATCGCTAGTCTCTCCGAGGCCGTCAGGACGCGCCGTCCCGATGTGTTTTGAAACTTGCGTCCCGCGCTCTACGGATTACCAGGTTACCGCACTAGGCGGCCAGGTCAATCGTTACCCACCGAGATGGAAATTCGGGTGACGCGGCGCCAGCGCGAAAAACCAGTCAAGTGCAGGCTTAGCCACCGGGGAAGCTCGCACCATCTACAGAGGAAATCCGCCGTCATGGTTGCCACCAATAGAAAGCCTCGAGGTGCCACCAGCGGTAGCCTCACGAACGTTTACGAACCTGCTTTTTCCGCTTGAGACGTAGGAGCTAAGAGGCCACCCTATCTTGATCCTACTTGCAAGATTGAGCTTGGGCCGACCAAAACATCGCGGGCCCTCCCGTTCGTCGCCCCACTTTTCCAGCCATTCAAAGGGAAGCCAACACATTATATATCGTCCTCTGTGCGTGTGATGAGTGCCCTTGAGCTCGACGGTAAACCGCGGCGTTTCAGTGCGATGCGTTATGGGGCGCGGAACATTTGGGGCATAACCACGGGCAATTTACGCGATCTCTACGAAAGGCTTGATTCCTGATGTGGCGCGCCATCCTCGAACCCGCACTTTTGTTTGCCTCGCCCTTCGCCGTCTACACGATCTATCTCGTTTTGCGGCAAAACTATCCCTTCGCGATGGAACATTGGACGAAAGGCGCTGTCTCGACGCTGACCTTGGCCGGCCTTGCGATCGCCGTCACCGGCATGATCGTCTTCGGTATTTTCGCCCCGCGCCACAAGGGCGCCTATGTCCCGGCCCATATCGAAAACGGCAAGCTTGTGCCAGGGCGCATGCAATGAACCAAGTGGAAGCCCGGGGCGTCGCGGCGCCGCACGTCCTCGCCGTGCTCTTCGAGGACCAAGCTTTGCTTGGCGTTCTCGCCGCGCTCGACCAAGAAGGCGAGGAAACCCGCATTGTCGGTGGCGCCTTGCGCAACGCGCTCCTCGGCCGGCCGGTGCGCGAAATCGATCTCGCGACCACCCTTTTGCCCGAGACGGTCATGGCGCGGGCGAATGCCGCGGGGTTGCGAGCTATCCCGACCGGCGTCGCGCACGGCACGGTCACGGTGCTCACCTCGGAGCGTATCTTCGAAGTGACAACCCTGCGCGAGGACATCGCCACCGACGGCCGCCATGCGAAGGTCCGTTTCGGCCGCGATTTTAAGGCCGACGCCTTGCGCCGCGATTTCACGATGAACGCGCTTTCCATGACGCGCGACGGAAAACTGTTCGATTATACCTGCGGCCTCGACGACATCACGGCGCGCCGAGTGCGGTTCATTGGCGAGCCCGCGCGGCGCATCGCCGAGGATTATCTGCGTATCTTGCGCTTCTTTCGCTTTTCCGCCGATTTCGGCGAAGGCCCGCTCGATTCCGCTGGGCGCCTGGCCGCCATTCGCCAGCGAGACGGCCTTGCTCGCCTTTCGCGCGAAAGAATACGCGCCGAGCTCTTGAAGCTTCTCTCGGCAAGGCAGGCAGCTACGGTTTGCGCGGACATATGCGCCGATGGGCTACTGCATCCGCTTATCGCATCTGTGCCAAATCCGGCGCGGTTGCGTCGCGCCGTGGCGATCCTCCCGCCACAAGATCCGCTCCTGCGTCTTGCCGCGCTCTGTGTCAATCTGCCCGAGGACGCGGCATGCTTAGGCGAGCGGCTGCGTCTTTCCAACATCGAGGCGGAGCGTCTCGAACGCGCGGCAATCGCTCTTATCACCCTGCATGGGCTTGACGAGCCGCCAACGCTCGGCGATTTGCGGGGCTTGCTCTTTCGCCACGGCCGGCAGGCGGCAGGCGACGCAATAATATTGGCGCAAGCCGATGCTCGCCCGGGACACGATGACGAATGGACGCACGCCCAAAAACTCCTGCGAGACATCGACGAACCGCGCCTGCCGTTTTCGGGCGCCGACATGCTCGCGCGCGGCATCACCGAGGGCCGCGCCGTGGGCGAGGCTTTGCAGGAGCTGCGAGCGCGCTGGATCAAGGCGGGCTTTCCAACCGACAAGGCGCGGCTCGCGCGATTGCTCGACGAAACGCCGCGGAGGACGACATGATCGCGGCGCGAATTCGCGCCAAACCTTGTTTCTTTCCACGCCCTCTGCTTACGGCGACGCCGAAGCGGCTTGGAGGACGCAAGTCCTCTCATGCGATTGGCGAGATGGTAGGTTCGCGTGTTCCGGCCGCGGCATGGCGGGGCTTTTGGAAATGGCCGGGCGGCGATGCCGACGGCGGGTGCTGGGGTTGGGCGGTTACGAAACGGCTTGGCTCGATAAATCGCGGCGAGCGATGGTCCGGCCATGCCGGGACCGCCTCGCGGGTACTGGCGCGGCCGATGAGACTTACGTTGGCGGCCTAGAAGAGAGTGCGGTTGCCGTGAAACCGGCGCCAATAGCAGCGACGTGGCCGCCGCGAGGCAGGGAAGGAACACTCACGACGGTCGGCGGCGCGCGTGTTCCGGGCCGAAAAATTGGTCTCTCGATAAATTCACTTACCAGTTTAACCGCCGGCGATCAGATGTGAGCTGATCGCTCTTTTTGGCACGAGGGAGACCAGCTCAGGATTGCGGCCGCTCCGCCCCAATGGTCAGCGCGACCACTTCCGGCGGGCGCATGAAACGAACCGGCGCATAGGAGGTGCCAAGGCCGGCGGAGATGATGAGATGGCGGTCTCTTTCGACAATATGACCGTAGATCAGATCGATCCCGCGCTCGTGACGCAGGAAGTGCTGGCTGAAAATAGGTAGGTTTATTTGACCGCCGTGCGTATGGCCGCAGAGCGTCAGCGAAACGCGGTCCGGAACACGCGGGAAAATGGCAGGCTCATGCGCCAGCAAGATGACAGGCGCCGGATCTTCTATTCGCGCCAGGGTCCCGGTCAGATCGTCGAGGCCCCTGAAGCTCCGATGGGCTTTCGGTTCGCCGATTTGATCGCCAAGGCCCGCGACCCAGAAGGGCTGGCCGTTCTTGGTGAGGCGCGACGCATCGTTTTCGAGAACGTCGACGCCGGCGAAACGCAAGGCGCGGCGCACGCCTTCGGCGCCATCGGCGGGCATGCCGGGCAGGGCGCCATGCCACCAATCGTGGTTGCCGAGAACTGAAAAGACGCCGAGCGGCGCCTTCAAAACCGAAAGCGCCTCGCCCCACTCCTCCGGCATTACCGGGCCGGTGACGAACCGGTGGCCGCCGGAAAAATCGCCGAGCAGAAAGACGATGTCGGGCGCAAGATCGTTCGTTAAATTCGCGATCCCGCGGACGCGGCTCGCGGGCATCCAAGGTTCGCAGGCATGGATGTCCGCCAGCACGGCGGCCTTGAGGGTCAATCCGTCCGGCCAATGGGGCGGGATAACGCGATAGGAAGTCACGTTAAGACGCAGGCCCGGTTCAAACCCGAACGCGTAGGCGCCAAGTCCGGCTGTCGTCCCAGCCAATCCCCCGGCGCCTTGTAAAAAAAGCCGTCGGCTTATGCTCGTCATTATCTACAATACCGCAAAGCGGCAAAACCATCAAATCAAAAGGCCGGCGGCTCCGCGCCGAACTATGGCTATGCCGCCTCGTCATCCCTGAGCAGCGCGGAAATGTCCTTGCCGCTTTGCGGCGGTTTTGGCGGCTTGCGCGCGGTCGCCTCGAGCGCCGCGGCGACGGCGGAAATCCCGATTTCGCGGTAGAGCCTTGAAAGGAGATCGGCGGGTCGATTTAAGGCGGCGGCTTTTTGCGGAATGTTCTGGTCGGTGCTCATTTTCATAAATCCAAACTGTAGCCGACAACGTCGGCCCGCGGGGAGCTTTCAGAAATGATCATGTGCGGAGGAAGTTAACGTCATGTAACCGGCTTCGGTAAGTTTTTCGAATGGATTCCTCAAAACATTACGGTCGAGCAGATCACAAAGAGTTGACAGACTTCGCGGCTTCCAGCCGCGCGCGATCAAGCTAACCCGCCTGACTTGCATGAGGCATGTGCGACAATCGCGAATTGTTTCGAGGTAACCTTTGCCGCTGCGGTCAAGGCGAGAGTATCGGCGGCCTCGCGGGCCTCGAAGTTCCCAAGGACCCACATCAAGCGCGGTAAACATCTTCGTTGCCGTTGCGCTTGCAATCATGCCTCATGGTTCCGGCAGGGCCTTTCTTCATCGGTGCGGCACATCCGGACTGCAACATGGCGGTCGGCTTTTTTGATAATTCACCTGGGCCAAGTGGCCTGTGGTCTTGGGATCGGACCAATACGAAGGGCGAGACGGATTTGCTGAGTCGCGCTAAGGCGGGACCGAGGCCGGCGGACAATTGAACGTCGTGTGAGGTTTTATGCTTTACAACCAACTTTGTCATTCATCGGTTCGGTCACTCCTCTGCGGGGCGTGTGATAACCAAGAAAAACCGATCGGCGCAACCCACTGCGGCGGCACTGGAAAAATTCGATTGGCACGA
>JBOHJV010000066.1:0-16645 GCA_050728695.1 Methylocella sp.
TGAATGAAGTCGCGCGCGCTCATTGGGGAATCGAGAACCCTCGGCATTGGGTCCTGGATGTCACCATGAACGAGGATCAAACGCGAAACCGACTCGACAACGGACCGGAAAATCTGGCGATCCTCGGACACACGACCCTCAACATCCTAACCGCGGGCACCACCAAAATCTCAAAGCGGAGAAAGCTCAAAAGAGCCGGCCGGAATAACGAGTCTCTCAGAAAAATGCTGGTCACAATTTGATTGCGATTACCCTGGCCATCTAGGGTCCCGCGTCTGGCGTTTAAGTAGATCATCCACAGCATCGGATAAAGAGACCGGCATTAGATAAGGGCAGCTTCGCAACCGCCATGGAGACACGGCTGATCCAGCTCTTTCCGGACGCGCTCCCACGCAAGCTTCAGATATTTCTTTTCATGCGCAAGGGCGGGGAATACCGGAAGGCAACTATGCTTCAAAAGCGGCCGCCTTCGACGAGAACGCGCGCGCACTCCCGCCTTACCCTGTCCAATTCGTGTCCTCAAGGCGGATCGTTTCGGTGCCATTAGCTCCGATGCACTGCATGCCGAAAACAGCCGTGAATGTTGTCGGCCTGATTTTTTTGATATTATGTACGTTAGCTCCTGAACTTGGCAATTAGTCCGCGATCCTGGTCAGGTTCGTCCGCGCGAGATGGGAAAACCGTGTCATTTCGGCCGTGAAAGCGAGTTCGATGGTTCTATCGGGCTGTGCCGCGAGCTACCGACGATGATTTCAGCCTTGCCGTGCGCTCCACGCATACGGGGCGGTTTTTCGGGTTCTGACGTGAACGGGGCATACCTTTCCTAACGGAACGGTTGTTTTTTGGTGAAATCAAGTTGACGCGCGACCTGAGAAAAATAGCTATACGCAAACGGGCCGTTCAACTTGAAGCGATCGTGATCGAAGTCCGCGATGGCGTGGGGCCGGGTTTAGCCCGCGGCTGTTGCGGCGATCACGCCGGCGGATTGCGCCAATCGCCATAACCGTGCTTGCGCGGCGCGGCGTGCCGAGTCACGCTGGCTCATCGAGGAAAGCCGCATGCAAGGCATTGTCGCCGGGCTAATTTGGATTGCTCTACTGGTCGCGCCGGATCTGGCGGCGGCGAAGCCGGATGGAGTGCCGCGTTTCGACGTTGCCCGCACATGCGAGGATGCGCGAGCCTTTGTGGGCAATGACCAAAATCTCGCCTATAAAGGCTGTATGAAGGACGAGAACGACGCCCGCGCGAAACTTGCGCAAAAGTGGGCGCATTTTAAGCCCGGAGACCGCAAGGATTGCGTCGCGCAAGGCGCCGCGCCTGTGCCAAGCTATGTCGAAATCTTGACGTGCCTCGAAATGAGCGACGAGGCCGAGGCTCTTTATAATCCGGACGGTACCCGTCGCGATGAGCCGCGAGGCGCCGCTGCCCAGGGGAAGTCCAGTCAGGACCAAGCGGCGCCACCCGCCGCCGCGCCGGCGCCTGAATCCAGCAGCGGCAAGAAGCCCGACTAAGTCGCTCTCGGCCAGCGCGCGGCGGCCGCGTGAAACCTGCGTTTGTGTGAAAGCGGCGTTTGCGCAAAAAAAAGGGACGAAGATACTTTGCGTATCCCCGCCCCTATGAGTCCTGTCCATAACCTCTTCTTTGCCCTTATCTTCTTTATGAAGACGACACCACGTTGTGATGTTGGGGCGATAGAACAGGCGTCCTCCCAAGACTTGGACTACTGTGCCGAACTTATAACGGCTTCGGCCTTGAACGGCTCAGACCAAAACCCTAGCTCACGTCAAAGGCAATGTCACGCAAAATTAGGCAGAATGACTCCAAAAAGGTACAAATGTGAAAATATTTTTGGCACGGACGGATTTTCGCGATGGCGCGAACTTTTGGGCCGCGACATAGCAGGACTTGTTAAATGGATCTTCCGCCGCAGGGCGAACCATGACGCAGACGCCGCAAGATAAGCCGCCTTTGTTGCAAAGCACTAGCCCGGCCGGCGGCCTCAAAGGCCCTGGCATCGGGGGGCGCATTCGCAACTGGTTCTTGGCCGGGGTCATCGTCGCTGGTCCGCTCGCGACGACCGCCTACATCGTCTGGTGGGTCGTCGATACCATCGACAGTTCAATGAAGCGCCTCGTCCCGGTACGGTTTTGGCCGGATAATTTTTTGCCGTTCCAATTGCCAGGACTCGGCGTGATTTTCGCATTTCTTGGGCTCACGTTATTAGGCTTTCTTGCCGCCAACCTCGCGGGCCGGAGCTTGATTAGGCTCGGGGAGGCGACGCTCGCTCGCATGCCGGTCGTCCGTTCGATCTATAAAGGTGCGAAACAGATCTTTGAAACCGCGTTTTCCCAAACCGGCGCCAGCTTCCGCAAGGTGGGGATGATCGAGTACCCGGGCGAAGGCCAATGGTCCCTTGTGTTCATTTGTACGCCGCCTGGCGCGATCATCGCCGGACATCTTTCAAACGAGGAACATATTTCGGTTTTTCTGCCCTGTACCCCAAACCCGACAACGGGATTTTACTTTTTTCTGCCGTCGCGAGATGTCATTGAGCTCCCAATCAGCCCGGACGAGGCGGTCAAGCTGATCGTGTCTTGTGGCGTCATCCAGCCCGATCCCCAGGCGGTCGTTGCCGAAACTGGCGGAAAGCGCGAGCGTGCGTCCGTGTGAGGGCTTCCCAACGGATAGAGCCGATCGGCCGCCAAACCTGAAACGACCGCGTGGCTGCGTTTGACCTCCCGCATTGGGCTGGCTAACACCAAAGCGCGCCGCGGGCCGGCCGCGCGCGTAACCGCGCGGATGCGCCATGGCTGTCTATACCGAAGTCAACGAGGCCGATCTTGCCAGCTTTCTTGGCGACTATGACCTTGGCCACGTGCTGGCCCTGAAAGGAATTGCCGAAGGGGTTGAGAATTCCAATTATTTTTTGCACGCCGATGCTGGCTATTTCATCCTTACGCTCTACGAAAAGCGGGTCGACGAAAGAGACCTGCCGTTTTTTCTTGGGCTCATGGAGCATCTCTCCGGTCGCGGACTAAATTGCCCGCAACCGGTAAGGAACCGGCATGGCGGCGCGCTCGGCAAGATCGCCGGCCGTCCGGCGGCAATCGTGACTTTTCTCGAAGGCATGTGGCACAGAAGCCCAAGCGTCCGCTGCTGCGTGGCCGTTGGCGAGGCGCTTGGCAAACTGCATCGGGCCGGCGTCGGCTTCGCCTTATATCGCCGCAATGCCTTGGGCCTAAAAGCCTGGCCGGCCCTCTTCGATGAGGCGCGGGCGCGGGCCGATGAAGTGCGGCCTGGCCTCGTCGCGGAAATAGCAAAGGAGCTCGCCTATCTCGAAGGAAACTGGCCGCGCGATTTGCCGGAAGGCGTGATCCATGCCGATCTTTTTCCCGACAATGTCTTGTTCGTTGGCGATGAATTATCCGGGCTCATCGATTTCTACTTCGCCTGCACCGATGAACTCTCCTACGATGTCGCGATCTCGCTCAACGCTTGGTGTTTCGAACCGGACGGTTCGTACAACATCGCCAAGGGATTGGCGTTTTTTAGCGGATACGAGAGCGTCCGCCAATTAACCGGAGCGGAAGTCGCGGCATTCGTCGTCCTGGCGCGAGGCGCGGCGCTGCGTTTCGCCCTGACGCGCCTCGTCGATTGGTTGAATGTCCCGGCGGACGCCTTGGTGCATCCCAAGGACCCGCTCGAATATGTCGGCAAATTGTGCTTTCATCAACAAACCGGCAGCGCCCGCGAACTCGGTTTGCTGCGATGAACGGCGAGGTTTCGATCTGGACCGACGGTGCCTGTTCCGGCAATCCAGGTCCCGGAGGCTGGGGCGCTGTCCTGCGTTTCGGCGCGGATGAGAAGGAGCTTTTTGGCGGCGAAGCCGCGACCACCAACAATCGCATGGAATTGACCGCCGCGATCGCCGCCCTGGGGGCGCTAAAGCGGCCATGTACAGTCCGTTTCCATACGGATTCGAATTATCTCAAGGGCGGCATCACGACTTGGATCGCGGCCTGGAATCGCAATGGTTGGCGCACCGCCGATAAAAAACCCGTCAAGAATGCCGAGCTATGGCAAAGGCTCGAGGCGGCCGCCGCGCCGCACGCCATCGATTGGCGCTGGGTGAAGGGTCACGCCGGGGACGCCATGAACGAGCGTGCCGACGCGCTTGCCCGCAAGGGCATGGCAGGGTTCAATTAGCGCGGCGTCCCGTTTGGACGACGCCATATCCGGCATTGCGAAAATAGTTGATGGGTGACGCCTGTGCTTCGTGGTAACGAGAGGCCAGGAAGTCGAATGCCGGGGCGTCAATTGCTTTGGCCCAGGCTCGCCCGCAGCAAGTATATTCCAATATTTCGTAAAATTCGCCGAAATTATCAATCATTTTGACGAA
This sequence comes from Methylocella sp., assembly GCA_050728695.1. Taxonomy (GTDB): domain Bacteria; phylum Pseudomonadota; class Alphaproteobacteria; order Rhizobiales; family Beijerinckiaceae; genus Methylocapsa. The sequence continues at coordinate 4,400 of JBOHJV010000066.1, forward strand.
ACATCTATTGAAAGCCAGATTCGAACGCAGCAAGAGAAATTTGCGCGATTCAGCCTGCCGGACCCGATGCTGCTTGTGCTTTCCAACAATCCATCGCTGATTTTGTTAACAAAAGATCTTTGGCTCTATCTGGCAGCCATGAACAGGGGTCTGAAAGCCGAAACTTTTAATCACCAAGGGAAGGCCAATTCCTCCTGATATTGCCGAAGAATGCGAGCTGCCGGGACATGATCAAGAATCTACTCTCGATAGCGGGCTTTGATCCAAGCGGCGGCGCGGGCGTCGCGGCCGACCTCAAAACCTTCGCCGCGCTTGGCTGCAACGGCATGGCCGTCATCGCCGCCCTGACCGCGCAAAACACGCAAGGGGTCAGAGCCGTGCACGTCCCGCTCGCAAGTTTTGCCGCGGCACAAATCGACGCGGTTTTCGAAGACATCGACGTCGCCGCCGTCAAGATCGGGATGCTCGCTTCGGCCGCTGTCGTCGAGGCGGTCGCGGACAGGCTCGCCTTTCATAAGCCCCGCTTCATCGTCGTCGATCCGGTGCTAGTCGCGACAAGCGGCGATGCTTTGAGCACAGCCGATGCGTGCGAAGCAATCGTCCAGCGTCTCGTTCCACTCGCAACCCTCGTCACGCCGAATTTTTCCGAGGCGGCCCGCCTGTCGAATCATGCTATCCGGGCGGATCGAGAAGGCATGCACCGCGCCGCGTCGCTGTTGCATGCACGCGGCGCGAAGGCCGTGCTCGTCAAGGGCGGCCATTTAGGCGGCGCGACATCGGACGATCTCTTATTCGATGGCGCCTCCTACCGGCTTTTTTCCGTCCCACGCGTTGCAACCCGCAACACGCACGGTACCGGCTGCACTTTATCTTCCGCGATCGCGGCCTTTTGCGCGCGGGGCTTTGAGCTTGGAGATGCCATCGGCGCGGCAAAAACCTATCTCGTTGGCGCGTTAGCCGCCGCGGATCAACTTTCCGCCGGCCTCGGGCCTGGGCCGGTACATCATTTCCATGAATTATGGAAACGGTGAGCGCCCCGGAATGTGGGCCATAGTTTTTCGCTGTGACACGGCACTCCGCCAAACGGGCGCTCCCAAATGCACCCTTTTGCCAGGCGAATGACCGGTTTCCAAACCGCCTTGTTTCCTATATGGGGTGCTGCAGTCGCGAAGATACCGCCCCATTTTGGGATTCGCCGGCGTTGTTTCATAAACACCAAAAAAACGTCGTCTGGGTGGTGTACGGTCCGTGGGCCGTCCGGGCGCGGCAAATTTGCTTCAGGCATGAAAATGAAGCTCCGCAACATCGCCATTATAGCTCACGTCGATCACGGCAAGACGACGCTCGTCGACCGTCTGCTCCAGCAATCCGGCGCTTTTCGCGAAAATCAGCGGGTCGCCGAGCGGGTCATGGATTCGAACGATCTCGAAAAGGAGCGCGGGATCACGATCATCGCCAAGGCGACCTCGATTGCCTGGAAAGACACGCGGATCAATATCGTCGATACGCCGGGCCACGCCGATTTCGGCGGCGAGGTGGAGCGCATCTTGTCGATGGTCGATGGCGCGATCGTCCTCGTCGATGCCTCCGAAGGGCCGATGCCGCAAACCAAATTCGTCGTCGGCAAGGCGCTGAAAATCGGGCTGAGGCCGATTGTCGCGGTGAACAAGGTCGATAAGCCGGACGCGCGGGAAAGCGAGGTCGTAAATGAGGTTTTCGATCTTTTCGCGGCGCTCGACGCCACCAACGAGCAGCTCGATTTTCCGATCCTATACGGTTCGGCGAAGCAGGGCTGGATGGCCGCAAGCCCGGACGGGCCGAGGAAGGGGATGGCGCCGCTGTTTGATCTTGTCTTGAAGCATGTCCCGCCGCCAAATACCGGCGACGGCGGTTTTCGGATGCTCGGCACATTGCTCGAAGCCAATTCCTATCTCGGGCGGCTCATTACGGGGCGGATTTTCGCGGGCTCGGTAAAACCGGGTCAAAGCGTCCAGGTCTTGGATCGCAAGGCCAATGTCGTTGAACAGGGGCGGGTCTCCAAGATCCTGGCGTTCAGGGGCATCGAACGCGTCCCGATCGAGGAGGCGGAAGCGGGCGACATCGTCGCGATCGCCGGGCTCGAAAAGTTCAATGTCGCCGACACGCTTTGCGCGCTCGACGTCGCCGAGCCTTTGCAGGCGCAGCCGATCGATCCGCCGACCCTATCGATGACTTTCCTTGTGAATGATTCGCCGCTCGCCGGCACCGAAGGCGACAAGGTCACGAGCCGCGTCATTCGCGACCGTCTTTACAGGGAGGCCGAAGGCAATGTCGCCTTGCGGGTCGAGGATTCGCCGGGATCTGACTCTCATGTCGTCTCGGGGCGCGGCGAATTGCAGCTTGCGATCCTGATCGAGACCATGCGCCGCGAAGGATTCGAGCTCGGCGTATCGCGGCCGAAAGTCGTCTTTCAAAAAGACGGGGCCACGAACCAGCTCTTCGAACCAATCGAGGAAGTGGTCATCGACGTCGACGAGGAGCATTCCGGCGTCGTCGTGCAAAAGATGGCCGAGCGCAAGGCCGAGATGATCGAGATGCGGCCTTCCGGCGGCGATCGCCTACGCCTTGTGTTTCACGCGCCGACCCGCGGGCTCATCGGCTATCAGGGCGAGCTTTTGACCGATACCCGCGGCAGCGCGATCATGAACCGGGTGTTTCACGCCTACGCCCCTTGGAAGGGCGAGATCGCGCGGCGGCGCAACGGCGTTTTGATTTCCAACGACATTGGCGATTCGGTCGCCTATGCGATGTGGAAGCTCGAAGATCGCGGCCCGATGATGATCGAACCCGGCTGCAAGGTCTATCGCGGCATGATCGTGGGCGAGCACACGCGGGAAAATGATCTCGAGATCAACGTCCTAAAAGGCAAGCAGCTGACCAACATCCGCGCCGCCGGCAAGGACGAGGCGGTCCGCCTGACCCCGCCGCTCAAGATGACGCTCGAAAAGGCGCTCGCCTATATCGAGGACGACGAGCTGGTGGAAATCACGCCGAAGTCGATCAGGTTGCGCAAGGCGCTGCTCGACCCCAATGAGCGCAAGCGCGCGTTCCGCGCCAAGGCAAGCGCCTAAACGCGTGGCGTGACAGTGGGCAGCAGCGCATCTTCCGAAAAAGTCGCTCGGCTTTTTGGCAGTGAGTCGAATTCTGCTTCTGACGGATACCGTTGAAAAACTCGGAAAATGAGGGACATCAGAAAATCGGAGTTTGGTCTTGCAGGGCAGATAGCGCCACGCGTTCCGTCGCCAATTCGATACGGCCGCCACGCACCGAAAAGTCAGCCTTTCTGCCGAACCCGTAGCGCTTTCTTCTTGAAGGCCGGCTGCTGCCTTAGGAATTGTGATCGCGGCAAAAAATCGAGTTTTTCAACAGTATCGCCGCATTGCGGACAGAGCGCGGTGGACAATACGTACGGGATCTCGACGGTGCCATGAACACTCCTAACGAGAGGTATAAGCTGCGTCAGTTTGCGCCCTGGAGTGAAGCCCTAGCTAGAGTCCAATGCAGCTGATACAATGCCAAAGGTCACAAAGAGGGCACCTCAATGACCGATGAAACACCAGCAACCCTACAGCGCTTGGACGCTCAAATCGATTGGTACGACCAAAAGAGTCTGTATGCTCAACGCTGGTTCAAGGTTCTGAAACTCATTCAACTGGTAACAGCTGGCATAATTCCCCTAATGGCAGTGTTCGGCGTTTCCAATGCTGAAAAAGCCGCTGCAGTACTCGGACTAATTATCTTAATTGTTGAAGGTCTACAACAGCTTAATCAATATCAGGCCAATTGGATCAGTTATCGTTCGACCACCGAAGCGTTACGCCACGAGAAATATTTGTTCTTGGCGCAGGCGGGTCCATACGCCAACGTTGAGCGCTCGCTCGCGTTATTGGCCGAGCGCATTGAAGGCCTCATCTCGCAAGAGCATGCCAAATGGCTTTCGGTGCAGGAGAAAGCGGCAAAGAGTCAAAGGTAAATCTCGTGAATCAACTCTAATCTTGTTCTTATAATTATGCTGAATATTGGAGATCTGATGCTTATTGATAGTAAAAATGGTGACGAGCTCAAGGTCTTTATATCTTATTCACGGCGTGATCAGGCTGTGGCTGACGAAATCGTTTCTGCGCTCGAAAACCATGGCTTTTCTGTTTTGATAGATCGTCGGGATCTTCCCTATGGCGAAAAGTGGCAAGCTGAGCTTTCCGATTTTATTCGAACGTCTGATACAGCCCTTTGGCTTGTTTCACCTGACTCACTTAACTCCAACTGGTGCAAATGGGAGCTGGAGGAAATCGAGCGTACAAACAAGCGCCTAGTTACCGTGCGCATTCGCGATTTTGCCAAAGAATCACTGCCCGAAGCACTAGGTAATATCCATATTCTGCCTTCCGAAAGCGTGTTCGTGCTGGACAAGCATCTGTCGACCCTAGTCGAAACCCTCAACACGAATCGTGCATGGGTCAAGGAGGCCAACCGGCTCTACGACCGAGCACTTGAATGGAAGACGAACCAAAGCAAGAGTTTGCTCTTACGCGGTGCCGCGCTAACTTCTGCTGAGGGTTGGTTGCGAAACCGGCCGAGATCGGCAAAAGAGCCGAGCCGCGACGTGCGTGAGCTCTTGGACGCCAGCCGCCGCGATCAGGCCCGGCGCTTGCGCCGGACCGTGGCAGGCCTGAGCGCTGGCCTCATCATAGCACTGAGTTTTCTTGGTATTGCGGTTTGGCAGTGGCAAGTCGCCACCTTTGCAAAGAAGGAAGCTCAGTCTCAACGCGACGCGGCGCGGCACAATCAATCCGCCGCCCTTGCGGCGCAGGCAGTCTCCGCTATACCTGCCAATCCAGCACGCGCGGTTAAACTCGCGCTCGCGGCGTGGCCGAGGAACCCGAAAGATCAGACGCCCAGACTCGAGGCGGCGATTGTGGCGCTCAGCACAGCCGTAACAGAATTACGAGAGAGAAAAATATTACGAGGACATAGCGGCGAGGTCAGTGGTGCTGTGTACTCACCCGATGGAACGCGGATTGTCACCACCTCGGACGATAAAACTGCGCGGATCTGGGATGCGGGTGCAGGCCAAGAAATCGCGGTCCTCCGCGGTCACGCAGATAGTGTAAATAAAGCTGTCTTTTCGCCGGACGGGACCCGCATTGTTACCACTTCGTCGGACAAAACTGCGCGTGTTTGGGACTCCGCAACTGGCAAGCAAATCACTATCTTGCCTCATATTGGCTCCGTCGCGGACGCAGCCTTCTCCCCGGACGGAAAGCGCATTGTTACCGCCGTATTTGACCTGAGGCTGCCTGGTCCATATTTTGGGGACGTGACTGCTCGGATCTGGGATGCCCTGACCGGCAAAGTTGTAACCGTCTTAAGCGGCCACCAAGAGATTGTAGTACGCGCGGCATACTCGCCGGATGGAAAGCGGATCGTCACGGGCTCGGCAGACAAAACCGCACGAATTTGGGACGCCGAGACAGGTAAGCAAATCGCCGTCTTGTCCGACACCGCGACCGTTTGGAGCGTTGCCTTCTCCGCAGACGGGAAACGCGTCGTTACAGCTGCGTACGAGATAACAAAAAACTTTGGAGACTACAAGGCGCAGATTTGGGACGCGAAGACTGGAAAATCCCTTGCTGTCCTTCATAGTCAAGGCTACGTTACGCATGCGGAATTCTCAAAGGATGGAACTCGGATCGTCACCAGTTCAACGAAAAATACTGTTCAGGTCTGGGACGGGATAACAGGCAAAGAAATAGCCGCCATGCGCGGGCCCAACACGGGTGTGGGAACAGCAAAATTTTCACCCGATGGGACCCGCGTTGTTGCGTTTTTAGAAGGCAATACGGCTTGGGTCTGGGATGCCGCGACCGGCAACGAAATCGCTGTGTTGCGTGGTACGGATGCTCGTATTAGCAGCGCTGTATTTTCACCCGATGGCACCCATGTTTTGACAGCATCGAATAATACGGCCGAACTTTGGGACATCACTACTGGCACGCTACAAAGTATTTTGCGCGACAATAACTTCATCGTGGGGGCTGCTTTCTCGCCTGACGGAAGCCGCGTCGTTACCGTTCCCGAGGAGCAATCTCCGAAAGTACGGCTATGGGACGCGGCGGTTGGCAAACCAATTAGTTTTCTGCGTGGCTTCGATGGAGCTATGACGGCAGCATTCTCGCCGGATGGCACTCGGCTTGTAACCGGATCGGACGATACAACAGCGCGGGTCTGGGACGTGGAAACTGGGAATCTCATCCTCGTCCTGCGCGGACATGAAGACAGGATTGCGAGAGCGGCTTTTTCGCCAGACGGAACGCGCATTGCGACCGCCTCCTTCGACCACACCGCGAGGCTGTGGGATGCCGCAACAGGAAGGTCAATTGTTGTTTTGAGCGGCCACAGCGATCAAGTCTGGAACGCGGCCTTTTCAAAGGACGGGACTCGCGTCGTCACAGCCTCGGATGATCACACGGCCCAGCTGTGGGAGGCCTCGACCGGAAGGCAAATCGCTGTGCTGCGCGGGCATGACGCCGCAGTTCGAGGCGTTGCATTCTCGCCCGATGGGACGCGCATCGCCACGGCTTCGGATGATAAGACTATAAGGCTGTGGGACCCCGGTACGGAAAAGCCCATCGCCATTCTGCGCGGTCATGATGGCGCGGTTCGAGGCGTCTCCTTCTCGCAGGATGGAAAGCGCATTGTGAGCGCATCATGGGACGAAACCGCGCGGCTGTGGGATATTGCGAGCGGCAAGGCGATTGTCATTCTCCGCGGCCATAGCAACACGTTGAATAGCGTCGCCTTTTCACCGGACGGAACGCGCATCGCCACCGCCTCAAACGATGGAACCGTGCGGCTGTGGAACGTGGGGCTCATCCCAAAAGGGAATATTTTTCAAATTGCCTGTAGCTGGTTACCGGACCACGATCTAACTGACATTATGCGCAACTTTGACTTCACTAACCTCGACCCGATCTGCGAGGACGAGCCACCCCTCCTTGATACTCCCCCGCCGCCAACGGCAAAGTGAGGTCCGCAAATGGCGCAAAGCCGAAATTTACCGCAGCAGCATCATGAAGGCGATCGCGGCAATCACCCAGAGTGCGATGTGGCCGAAGCGCCTGCCGCGCGCCTCGGCCTCGCCGATTTTCAAGATCGCACCTTCGGATAGCTCGAAACCGTTTTCGGCCATGCCTTCGAGCTGATTGACGATATTTTCGCCGCGCAAAAGCACCGAAGGCAGATTGGCGGCGAACCGCGCAAGCGTCGAGGCGGCGCGGCCGGCGTCCTGCAGCTTGCCCACTGGCCCGAGATTCTGCTCGATCCAGGCGCCGACCACCGGTTCGGAGGTCGTCCACACGTTGAGTTTCGGATCGAGCGTGCGCGCCACGCCTTCGACGACAACCATGGTCTTTTGCAAGAGAACGAGTTCGACTCGCGTTTTCATGTCGAAAAGGCCGGTGATCTCGAACAAAAGCGTCAGCAGTTTCGCCATGGAAATCTGGTCGGCGGTGCGGGAATGAATCGGCTCGCCGATCGCCCGGATGGCCTGCGCGAAATCCTCGACCCTATGCACGCGCGGCACATAGCCGGCCTCGAAATGGACCTCGGCCACCCGCCGGTAATCGCGCTTAATGAAGCCATAGAGGATTTCCGCGAGAAAGCGCCGCTCTTTGAAACCAAGGCGGCCCATGATGCCGAAGTCCACCATTGTGAGGCGCCCATGCGCGTCGACGAACAGATTTCCCTGATGCATGTCGGCATGGAAAAGTCCGTCCCGCATCGCGGTGCGCAGGAAAGATTGAACGACGCTGCGGCCGAGGTCCGGCAAATCGTAACCGCCGCGGGCGAGCGCCTTGATGTCTGACAACGGTGTCCCGTCGATCCATTCGAGCGTCAGCACCTCTTTCGCGGTCCGGTCCCAGTCGATTCGCGGAATCCGGAAATCCTTATCTTGCGCCGTATTCTCGGCGAATTCGGAAGCTGCCGCGGCTTCGAGCCGGAAATCCATTTCTATCTTGACGGTGCGGGCGAGCGTATCGACGACCTCGACCGGTTTTAGGCGGCGGGTGTCCTCAAACCAGCGTTCCGCCAAGCGCGCCGCGAAATACATGTCGCCGAGGTCGCGTTTGAAGAGCCGCTCGATGCCCGGACGCAGCACCTTGACGGCGACTTCGCGTTCGCCATCGCCGTCTTGCACGCGTGCTCGGTGAACCTGGGCAATCGAGGCGGCGGCGACCGGCTCTCCGAAGCTTATAAAGGTGCGGCCGAGGGGTTCGCCGAAGGCGGCCTCGATGGTCGCGACCGCGACCGCGCGCGGAAAAGGCGCCATCTTGTCCTGCAAAAGCGAGAGCTCCTGAACGACGGCCCCGCCGACGACGTCGGGCCTCGTCGCGAGGAATTGGCCGAGCTTGACATAGGAAGGCCCGAGCCGGCTGATCGCGGCGGGGAGATTGGCAAGGCCGGTCGCCTTTTTGCCGGCGGCCTTGGCTCCGGCGGTTTTCGCGCCCGCCGTGCCAAGGAGTCTCGCCAAGGCGAGCGGCAGCCTCGCCACGGGAGGCAGAATCGAAGGGTCGATATCCCTAAACACGCCGGCCCGGGCGAGCACGAACACCGCGCGCGTGAGCCGGAGCAGGGAACCGAGGGAGGAACTCAAAATTGCCCGCCCTAACGTATGGTCCGATCCGGAAGGCCCGGATCGCGCTTCGACGCAGGCTGGTTGCAAACGATCGGAAGGCGATTACCTGCTTCGCTTTTATGAATCATGCTCCTGCTCGCAGTAGTTGATCGCATGATCGTATCGGGACAAATCCATGCTTTTGTCAAACTCATACCTAAAGCTTCCAGCCCGAATGTATTGCGACGATCCCGCCCGAAAGCCGCGTGAACGAGGCCCGCTCGAACCCCGCCCCTGCGATCTTGCCGCAAAAACTCTCGGCATCGGGAAATCGCGCGATCGATTCGACGAGATAACGATAGGGCTCATCATCGCCAGCCACCAAGCGGCCGATACGAGGGATGACGCGAAACGAATAGGCTTCGTAGAGACGGTCGAGGATGGGCACGTCCACATTCGAAAACTCGAGACAGAGGAACTTGCCGCCGCGCCGGAGGACCCGGTACGCCTCGGCCAGCCCCTTGTCGATGCGCGGCACGTTGCGAATGCCGAAGGCGATCGTATAGGCATCGAAGCTGTCATCGGCGAAGGGCAGCTCCTCGGCGTTTGCCTCGACGAAGTCGAGCGCCGCGTCGAATTGCCGCTTGGCGGCGCGCCGGCGCCCTTCCTCCAGCATGCCGGCATTGATGTCGAGGACGACAACCTCGGTCAAGGGCGAGCCTGCCTTCGCCACCCGGAAGGCAATGTCGCCGGTGCCACCCGCCACATCGAGATGGCGGAACCGGATTTTCTTGGGCGGCTTGACCCGGCTCACAAAAATATCTTTCCAGATCCGGTGGAGGCCGCAAGACATCAGATCGTTCATGAGGTCGTAGCGGGAAGAGACCTTGCGGAAAACCGCGTCAACGCGCGCTTGCTTGTCGGCTAGCGGCAAGCGGGAAAATCCGAAATGCGTTTCTTCAGCCATGTTTTGCGGTGTTCGATATGGGGGGTCGGGTTCCGCGATCGGGTCTCATTCTCGTGAACCATAGCGCGGGCCATGCGCCATGGCTATTGGCTGGGGACTTCGCCGCAAGCCGCGCCTTTGAGCATGTCCCGAAAAAGTTGCGCGACTTTTTCGATAAGGACATGCTCCAACTCTTTAAATTTGAGCGATTCCTTTTCGATCACGTGGTTCCACGTGATCGGGAAGCGCTTTAGGATGAACTTATTCATCCTTGCGCCTCACGCGGCGCCCGCAAACGAGACCGAGATAGAGCGCGAGCAGGGCGGCGATGGAGAAGAAGAACCCGTTGGGCGGGACGAGATCCATGCCGAAGCCGACGATTGGCGGGCCGCCGAGCATGCCGAGCGCGTAGAGCATGATGAAGGCCGCATTGGCGCTAGCTAAATCCGGCCCGCGATAGCGTGAGCCAAGGTGGGCCAGTCCGACGGCATAAAGGCTGCCGACGCCGCCACCCGATAGGACAAGCAGGCCGCAAAAGAGAACAAGATGGGAGGGGCCGGCAAGAGCGAGCGCGATTGCCCCGCAAAGACCGAAGCCGCCAAGCGACAACAATAATGTGGCTCGATCCATCTGGTCGGAGACAAATCCTATGGGGAGTTGAAACAAAATATTGCCGAGCGCGAAAAGGCTAACGAACAAGGCTCCGGTTTCCGGGCTAAGACCGGCGCGAAGGGCATAGACCGGCAGGAGGCCGAGACTCGCCGTCTCGATTGCGCCATGCAGCAGTCCGGCAAGGGTGGCGGCGGGAAGGCTGGTGAGGAAGCCGAGAACCGGGATGCTCGGAGTGCTCTTGATCTCGGGCGCCTTGCCGCTCCAAAGGACAATCGACAGGGCCGCGAGGGCCAAGAGCGCCGTGGCCACCATGAAAGGCGTTGCGCCCGCAGTGCCGGCAAAGCGCAGTGCGAGCAAAATCAAGCTCAGCGAAAGGCAGACGCCGACAATCGTTATGCAGGCGATCGCGGAGGCAAGCGCGGCGATAATTTCGCGGCTTGCGACGGGAGGAATTCATTTGTCCATGCTTTGGCCAATGGCGCCCTCGGCGCCTCCGTTTTCAACCGCGAAGGGCCTATAAACCATAGCATGCTACAAGCACCTGGAAATTTCCGGTGTTGTGTAGCAAGCTCAAATTGAGTGATATGGCCGTTCCGCCAGACTCGTAGCATCATGCGGGGATGGCAGAATCCACAACGGTCACAGCGCTCCGCGCCAAGCGGGACGAGCTAGAGCGCATCATAGTTTCCTATGAGAAGGCCATTGAAGCCGCTCGGCGCGATCTCGCACATGTGAACGCGACATTGCAGCTTTTCGAGCGCGAAGGCGTTGCTAATGGGTATCCGTCTCGCACGAGCATAATTCGGGTCTTTCGGCGAGGTGAAATCTTTGCTATTTGCGAAGCGGCCTAGGCGCAAGCTCCAGCCGGCATGGACACGCGGGAGTTGGCGCTTGTGGTGTTGCGCGCTAAAGGCATGGACGGTGGCGACGCGGCGCTACGCAAGACCGTGGCATAGTGCATTATCAACGTCTTGACGGCGCAGTACCGGCGGGGGGATGTCGCGGGTTCTGGAACAAGGTGGGGAGTCAGGAACGGGCAAATCGATGCATTTCGAACTTGTCCTTGACCACATTTTAGGGATAATAAAAAATATGAGCGAATTGGTACGGCTGTGATTCAGCTCGGCAACCAACTGTCAATTTGACGATAGAATATCTGGGGAGTCATCATGGGCAGTGCGCGCGTCATGGATAATCCTCATCTGGTTTTGGCAGTCAGCGATGAATCGAAAGATCGGCTCGAGTCGGCCAAGATCGGAGACTTGGCCTTTTTCGTTAGAAGGATCGCAAATCAAAAACTCGCCGATGACGACGTGTTGTTGCTGGCGCAGATTTTAGAAGATGTGCTATCTGAGCAAGTTTCTGAGCATGTTTCCAAGGCGCGAATCGAACAAATGATTCTCGCCCATGGGCGCTCGCGAGAAAAGGCTAGCGCCCTTGCCGCGGCTATATTTAAATAGGTTCCGTCGAATCAGTTGAGAGTCCCGTCATTATGTCGGCCAACACTCAATTGGATAACGGGCCGATTTAAATATGACTCTTCCAGATAAAGACAATCGTTCAGATAAAGACAGACGCCTAACGGCAGCCTCTGATTTACGTGGTGCGATTGAATCTCTCATGCACGTTCCCGACGTGCAGCGCCAAGAATTCATTCATGATCGTCTTATGTCGGCTATTGATGACATTTGTAAGAAACCTGAGTCAGGAAGGGCAACATTCACACGCTCAAATTGCAGTAATAAAGGAAATATCTTACAGAATAGTTTATATCATGGATCCGATGAATAAGCCAAAAAAGGGATTTTTTAGAAAACTTTTTGCGGAATGGCAGGAGCAAGGAGCGATGGATAAAATAAAAACAGCTGTCGCTGTTGCGGTCTTCGTAGTCGGCATCTTCGGCGGGGTATTAGGTTCTGTACCCAATTGAATTGATTGCCAAGCTGTGATTCAAACTGCCCAGGAGGGCCCGAATCATGGCGGACAATTTCTGGTTGAACGATACCCAATGGGCACTGATCGCGCCACATCTGCC